>NZ_CP022161.1:4454335-4772905 GCF_002214185.1 Streptomyces capitiformicae
AGCTCGCGGTGGGCCCGCACTTTTTCCGCCGGGAGGCGGGTCAGCGGCATGCGCTGGGTGAGCAGGCGGGTGGCGGCGAGCAGGGCGGCTCCCGAGCGGCGAGAGGTCCTGAGGACGGCGACCGGTGCCGGGCGGCCGTCCGCGCGTGGGAAGGCGACCGGGAACTCCAGGATGCCGTTCACGTCGGCGCCCCGGAAGGTGTAGATCGACTGGTCGGGATCGCCGAACGCGACCAGGGTGCGACCACCGCCCGCGAGGGCCCTCAGCAGGCGTACCTGTGCGGGATCGGTGTCCTGGTACTCGTCGACGTAGACCGCGTCGTACTGGGCGGCCAACTGCTCGGCGACACCGGTGCGGCCGGCGAGGAGCACCGCGCGGTGGACCAGTTCCGCGTAGTCGAGCACTCCTCGCAGGTCGAGGACGTCGAGGTATTCGGCGAGAAAGGCCGATGCCGCGAGCCAGTCCGGGCGGCCGCTGCGGGTGGCGAATTTCCGCAGGTCGTCGGGGGCCAGGCCCAGTTCGCGGCTGCGGGCGAGCACCGCGCGGACCTCGTCGGCGAACCCGCGCGTGGTAAGGCAGGCACGCAGCTCGTCCGGCCAGCGCACATGGGCGAGGCCCAGGCGCTCCAGGTCGGGCTGGCCCGCGAGCAGCTCACGGACCGCCACGTCCTGTTCGGGCCCGGACAGCAGTCGCAGCGGTTCGACGAACAGGTCGCTGTCCTGGTGGGCGCGGACCAGGGCGTAGCAGAACGAGTGGAAGGTAGTGGCCTGCGGGGCGCGGGCCGCGCCCATGCGCAGCGCCATGCGGTCGCGCAGCTCCACGGCCGCCTTGCGGCTGAAGGTCAGGACCAGGACGCGCTCGGGATCCGCGCCGCGGGCGATACGGGCTGCCACCGACTCGACGAGTGTGGTCGTCTTGCCGGTGCCCGGACCTGCGAGAACGAGCAGTGGACCGGTCTCGTGGTCAACCACGCCGCGCTGCTCGGCGTCCAGACGAGGGGGGTCCGTTCGGACCGGTGGGGTACGCACCAGTCGGTAAGCGCCACGGCTCCCCTGTCGCACCTGGGTGTGCGACAGGCGCCTGGTGGAGGAAGAGGAGCTCACGTGGTTCGCCGGTCCTGGTGGGTGTGCCGTTTGTCACTGCCGGCGCGGAGCGCCGTCGTTGCGGGGTGGTCGTCGGGCGACGGGTGGGAGGGCCCCTGCTCGTGGAGGGCGGTGGCCGCGGGGTGAGGGGGACACGTGCAGCCGACGCTACGCCGACGGGTGGTGCGGAAGCAGGGCTTCCTCTTGTTCCCTTCCGACTCGCGCGGCACCCGCGTCCCTCGCCTCACGAACGTACGGCATACCACCGACGTGCCCCGCTTCCCCCGTCCGGAGCAGGGGTCGCACCCCGGGTCGTGGGATGGCGGAAGCTGTCAGGTGTGACCCTCCGCGCGATCGCCGCCGTCCCATCGCGCGCGTCTCATGTCGATGCGCGGCACATGGCCCTCGGTGGAGCGGCTCGCCTCGCGCAGGGGTGTGCCCTCCGTGCGGTAGTGGCCGAGGGCTCTCAGCTCGTGGCCGGGGAGCAGGGCGCCGTCCGCGCGGACGACCCGCCACCACGGCACCGCTCCTCCGTAGAGGGCCATCACACGGCCCACCTGGCGCGGACCACCCTCCCCCAGCCATTCGGCGACGTCCCCGTACGTCATGACCCGCCCGGGCGGGATCAGCTCGGCGACCTCGAGGACCCGCTCCGCGTACTCCGGCAGGGCGTCCACCGGAAGGCTCTCCTCGCTCATCCGCCCCATCCTGCCGCACCCCACCGACAATGGGAGGTGGTGGCCGACGTGTGCGTCCCTCGCCCCGGGGGCGGTCTTCGGGCAGACTGTGCGCCCCCGCATCGCACCCTGATGCCCCTGTGTACCCGCCGGGCATGCCACCATCGTGCGGGCGGTGACTGGTGATACGAGACCAAGAAGAGACGATGAAGCAGCAGAGCGTGCACCCCGATGACGCGGCGGGCACCTCTGACGCCTCCTCGCGCCCGGACACCGCCGACAACACCCCGGACACCGCCGACGGGGACGGCAAGGGCACGGAACCCGCCTCCCGGAAGAACCCCGAAACCGCCCCGCCCTCCAAGAAAACGCCCTCCCCCAAGGCGACCGACAAGATGCCTGGCAGCAAGAAACCGCAGGTCGGGCAGCACGAGGACAACCCGGACCACGCCCATGCCGACGAGGTCGAGGGCGACGAACCGCTGCTCCCCGCGCGCGTGCACCGTCCCTCCGACCTCATGCGGCTCTCGGTCGGCATCCTCGGCATCATCGTCCTGTTGGCGATCGCCGCGTTCGCACACGGCACCACCTCGGGGCTCGAACAGGACATCAACAAGGGGACGGGGCAGGCGCCCGACCTGTTGATCAAGCTCGCGGGCCTCGGATCGAGCATCGCGATCCTGCTGGTACCGGTCGCCTTCGCGATCGAGCGGCTGATCAAGCGGGACGGACTGCGCATCGCCGACGGTGTCCTCGCGGCGGTCCTGGCACACGGGGTGACGCTCGCGACCGACCTCTGGGTCGCCCGGGCCGCCCCCGACTCGATCCAGGAGGCGCTCACCCAGCCCTCCCCCGGTGACATCAACGCCCTCACGGACCCCGTGCACGGCTATCTGGCGCCGGTCATCGCGTACATGACCGCCGTAGGCATGTCCCGCAGACCTCGCTGGCGCGCGGTGCTGTGGATCGTGCTGCTGCTGGACGCCTTCTCGATGCTGGTCGCCGGCTACACCACACCGTTCTCCATCGTCCTGACGGTGCTGATCGGCTGGACCGTCGCCTACGGGACGCTATACACGGTCGGCTCGCCGAACGTACGGCCCACGGGACGGACGCTGATGGCGGGCCTCAGGCGCGTCGGCTTCAAGCCGGTCAGCGCGGCCCGCGAGGAGGCCTCGGACACGGCGGAGGGCGGCGACCGGGGCCGCCGGTACTTCGTGGCCTTGGAGGACGGCCCGCCACTGGACGTCACCGTGGTCGACCGGGAGCAGCAGGCTCAGGGCTTCTTCTACCGGGTCTGGCGGCGGCTGACGCTGCGCGGCATCACCACGCGCCGCAGCCTGCAGTCCCTGCGCCAGGCCCTGGAGCAGGAGGCTCTCCTCGCATACGCGGCCATCGCGGCCGGCGCCAACGCACCCAAGTTGATCGCTACCTCCGAACTCGGGCCGGACGCCGTGATGCTCGTCTACGAGCACACCGGCGGGCGCACCCTGGACTCGCTGGCGGACGAGGAGGTCACCGACGAACTGCTGCGCGACACCTGGCTCCAGGTGAAGGCTCTGCAGTCGCGGCGCATCGCACACCGCAGGCTGGTGGGCGACGCGATCCTGGTGGATCGGTCCGGCACGGTGATCCTCACCGACCTGCGCGTCGGCGAGATCGCGGCCGGCGATCTGGTGCTACGCATGGACATCTCCCAGCTGCTGACGACGCTGGGCCTGCGCGTGGGTGCCGAGCGTGCGGTGGCCTCGGCGGTGAGTGTGCTCGGGCCCGACGTGGTGGCCGACTGTCTGCCGATGCTGCAGCCCATCGCGCTGTCGCGCTCCACGCGCGCGACCCTGCGCAGACTGGCCCGGGAGCGGGCGGAACGCCAGCGTGAGGCGGTCCTGGAGGCGTCCCAGCTGGCCAAGCAGGCCCGCGCGGAGGAGCACAAGGAGGCCGCCGAGCCCGACAAGGCCGACAAGGCCGACAAGGCCGACAAGGCCGACAAGAAGGCCGTACGCGCCGAGCAGCGGGCCGAGAAGCGGACGATCGACGAGGCCCTGGAGGGCGCCCGCGAGGAGGACCTGCTCACACAGATCCGCCACCAGGTGCTGCTGATCAGGCCCCAGGCACCGGTCGAACCGGCTCGTCTTGAGCGGGTCAAGCCACGCACGCTGATCAGTCTCATCGCCGGTGCCATCGGCGCGTACTTCCTGCTGACCCAGCTCACCCACATCGAGTTCGGGCCGCTCATCGAGAACGCCGAGTGGGGCTGGGTGGCCGCGGCCGTGGTCTTCTCGGCGCTGAGCTACGTCGCGGCGGCGATGAGCCTGCTGGGCTTCGTGCCGGAGCGGGTGCCGTTCCCGCGGACCGTGGCGGCGCAGGTCGCCGGGTCGTTCGTGAAGATCGTGGCGCCGGCCGCGGTGGGCGGTGTGGCGCTCAACACCCGCTTCCTGCAGCGCGCCGGGGTGCGGCCGGGGCTCGCGGTGGCGAGCGTCGGGGCGTCGCAGCTGTTCGGGCTCGGCTGCCACATCCTGATGCTGCTCGCCTTCGGTTACCTGACCGGGACCGAGAAGACGCCGTCCCTGTCGCCCTCCCGCACCGTCATCGCCGGCCTGTTGACGGTCGCGGTGCTCGTCCTGGTGGTGACCTCGATCCCGTTCCTGCGCAAGTTCGTCGTCACGCGCGTGCGGTCGCTCTTCGCCGGTGTCGTGCCGCGCATGCTCGACGTGCTCCAGCGGCCGCAGAAGCTGGTCACCGGCATCGGCGGCATGCTGCTCCTCACCGGTTGCTTCGTGATGTGCCTGGACGCCTCGATCCGCGCCTTCGGCAGCGAAACCGCCTCGATCAGCATCGCCAGCGTCGCCGTCGTCTTCCTCGCGGGCAACGCGCTGGGGTCCGCGGCCCCGACGCCGGGCGGCGTGGGCGCCGTCGAGGCCACCCTGACGGTCGGTCTGACCGCCGTGGGACTTCCGTTGGAGGTCGCCGCTCCCGCGGTGCTGCTGTTCCGACTGCTGACCCTGTGGCTGCCCGTGCTGCCGGGATGGCTCGCCTTCAACCAGCTGTCACGCAAGGGCGCACTCTAGAGGGGCGCACGCGCGCGGGTCGGCACGCGCGCGTACCGGCCGGCCGTGCCTCACGCGCGCGTGTAGGCGCGTCCTGTGCCTCACCCGCACGGCCCGCGTCCCGAGCGCACCGCTCCGGGCGGCTCCAGGATGGGAACCATGCCCACCTCGCCCCGGCCGCGTGCCGTCGCCCTGACCGCCACGGCCGTCCTGCTGTCCCTGTCAGGGGTGGGCTGCGGCGGCGAGGCCAAGGGCGGGAACGAGGACCTGACGGCCCAGAAGCTCAGCTGGGAGAAGTGCCCGGCACCGTCGGCGTCCGAGGGCGGTGGCACCGCACCCTCCCCGCTGCCCGACGGCGACGTCTGGGAGTGCGCGACCATGAAGGCTCCCCTGGACTGGGGCGAGCCCGAGAGCGACACGATCCGCATCGCGCTGATCCGTGCCCGATCGAGCGGCGCGAGGAACGAACGCATCGGCTCACTCGTCTTCAACTTCGGCGGCCCGGGCGGCTCGGGCGTCAAGGCCCTCCCCGGCTTCGGCAAGCAGTACACGAAGCTGCGTACCCGCTACGACCTGGTGAGTTTCGACCCACGCGGCGTCGGCCGCAGCGCGGGCGTCAAGTGCGAGGACGACGAGCAACTCGACGAGTACTTCCAGCAGGATCTGACCCCGGACGACGCGGCCGAGCGGACGGAGTTCCTCGACAACACGAAGGCGTTCAACGCGGCCTGCGAGAAGAACTCCGAGAAGACCCTGCCGTATGTCCGCACGACCGACACCGCCCGCGACATGGACCTCATGCGTCAGGTCCTCGGCGACGACAAGCTGCACTACTTCGGCGTCTCCTACGGCACCGAACTCGGCGGCGTCTACGCCCACCTGTTCCCCAAGAACGTCGGACGGGCGGTGTTCGACGCGGTCGTCGACCCCACGCAGAACCCCGTGCAGGGCTCCCTCGCACAGGCCAAGGGCTTCCAGCGCGCCCTCGGCAACTACGCGCGGGACTGTGTGGAGAAGGAGAAGGGCTGCCCGGTCGGCGACAGCGCGCAGGACGTCGAGGACCGGATCAGCAAGCTGCTGAAGGACCTCGACAGCAAGCCGATCAGCGGCATCTTCCCTCGCGACCTGACCGAGTTCGCCGCGACCACCGGCATCGCCCAGGCCTTGTACTCGCAGGACCTCTGGCCGTACCTGACCCAAGGACTCGAGCAGGCGTACAACGGGGACGGCCGGCTGCTGATGCTGCTGTCCGACCTGATGACCGGGCGCGGCGAGAACGGCGAGTACAGCAACCTCAGTGCGGCGAACGTCTCCATCAACTGCGCCGACGAGAAGCCGCGGTACACCACCGAGGACGTGGAGGCGAAGCAGGCCGAATTCCGGGCCGCCTCCCCCGTCTTCGGTGACTGGCTCGCCTGGTCCGTGCTCACCTGCACCGACTGGGCGGTCCCCGGCGCGGCCGACCACCCCGACGTGAGCGCGCCCGGCTCGGCACCGATCCTCGTGATCGGCAACACGGGCGACCCGGCCACGCCGTACGCGGGCGCGCGGAAAATGGTCGAGGCACTCGGTGAGGGAGTCGGCGTCGAGCTGACGTACAAGGGGCAGGGGCACGGTGCGTACGGCAGCGGGAATGCCTGCGTGCGGGCGGCCGTGAACGGCTATCTGTTGGCGGGGAAGGTACCGAGATCCGGCACCGTCTGCGCATGAATCCGCAGGTCAGAAAGTTATCCACAGGCCGCATCGCCATTTCCGGCAGTCCGCATACCATGGCATGACTGTCATTCGCGACATTCGGCGAGCGGTATCGCGAGGGGGGAAGGTTCATGACGCGATTCTTACGGGGAGCGGCTCTGGCAGCGGCGGTGCTGCTGGTCGCCGGTTGCAGCGGCGGCACGGACGACGGGAAGGCCGGCGGTGAGACATCGGCCTCGTCGCTCGCCTCGCAGAAGCTCGGCTGGGGGCGCTGCAAAGCGACATCGGAAGGGCCCGCGCCGGGCGACGACTGGCAGTGCGCGACGATGAAGGTCCCGCTGGACTACGCGAAGCCCCACGGGGAGACGATCGGGCTCGCGCTGATCCGGAGCGAGGCCACCGGCGACGAGAGCGAACGCCTCGGCTCGCTCCTGTTCAACTTCGGCGGACCTGGCGGTTCCGGCGTCTCCGGAATGCCGTCCTACGCCGGCCTCACGGGCGAACTGCACAAGCGGTACGACCTGGTGAGCTGGGATCCGCGCGGGGTCGCCGAGAGCCAGGGCGTGCGCTGTCGCAGCGACAAGGAGATCCAGGCGGCCGAGTCGGTGGACGCCACGCCGGACGACGCGGGCGAGGAGACGGCCTTCTTCGAGGACGCGGCCGACTTCGGCGCGGGCTGCGAGAAAGCGGCGGGCAAGCTGGTGGCACATGTCTCGACCGCCGACACGGCCCGCGACATGGACCTCATGCGCCAGGTCCTCGGCGACGACAAGATGCACTACTTCGGCATCTCGTACGGCACCGAACTGGGCGGCGTCTACGCCCACCTGTTCCCCAAGAACGTGGGACGCCTGGTGCTGGACGCGGTCGTCGACCCGACCGCCGACACGGTCGGCCACGCCAAGAACCAGACCCTGGGCTTCCAGCGCGCCCTCGACAACTACCTCAAGTCCACCGGCCAGGACCCGGAAGAGGGCACACAAAAGATCGCGAACCTGCTGGAGCGGATCGACGCCGAGCCGCTGTCGACGACGTCGGGCCGCGAACTCACGCAGTCGCTGGCGACCACCGGCATCGTCCTGCCCCTCTACAGCGAGCAGAGCTGGCCGGCTCTGACCAGTGCACTCGACGCGGCCGAGGACGGGGACGGCACCGAGCTGCTCTCACTCGCCGACGGCTACAACGAGCGCGACGCCTCAGGCCGCTACGGCACGACGACCCACTCCCAACGGGTCATATCGTGCTTGGACCAGAAGCAGCGGCCGACGTCCGACGAGACGAAGAAGCTGCTGCCGGAATTCCGGGAGATCTCGCCCGTCTTCGGCGAGTTCCTGGGCTGGGACACCGCGGGCTGGTGCCACGACTGGCCGGTGGCCGGGCAGACCGACTCGCCCGAGGTGAGCGCACCGGGCGCGGAGCCCGTCCTGGTGGTGGGCAACACCGGCGACCCGGCGACGCCGTACGAGGGCGCCCAGAAGATGGCGGAGGAACTGGGCGAGGACGTCGGCGTGGTGCTCACCTGGAAGGGCGAGGGCCATGGGGCGTACGGCAGCGGCAGCAGCTGTGTCGACTCGACGGTGAACGCGTATCTGCTGGACGGGACGGTGCCGGACGACGGCAAGGTCTGCGCGTAGGCGGTGCGGCAGCCGAGAGGGGCCCGGCACGCGTAGTGCCGAGCCCCTCTCGGGAAAGCGTGTCCCTTCTGGAGGGCGGATGCCTAGTAGACCGGCTTGTCCGGCTCGATCTGGTTGACCCAGCCGATCACGCCGCCGCCGACATGGACGGCGTCGGAGAAGCCCGCCGACTTGAGGACGGCGAGGACCTCCGCACTGCGGACACCCGTCTTGCAGTGCAGGACGATCTTCTTGTCCTGCGAGAGGCTCTCCAGCGCGGCGCCCATGAGGAACTCGTTCTTCGGGATCAGCCTGGCGCCCGGGATGGAGACGATCTCGTACTCGTTGATCTCGCGGACGTCGATGATGTCGATGTTCTCACCGTCGTCGATCCACTCCTTGAGCTGCTTGGGAGTGATCGTCGCGCCGGCGGCCGCCTCCTGGGCCTCCTCGGAGACGACGCCGCAGAAGGCCTCGTAGTCGATGAGCTCGGTGACGGTGGGGTTCTCGCCGCAGACCGCGCAGCCCGGGTCCTTGCGGACCTTGACCTGGCGGTACTGCATCTCCAGGGCGTCGTAGATCATCAGCCGGCCGACGAGGGGCTCGCCCGTGCCGGTGAGGACCTTGATGGCCTCGGTGACCTGGATGGAGCCGATGGACGCGCACAGCACGCCCAGGACGCCGCCCTCGGCGCAGGAGGGGACCATGCCCGGCGGCGGGGGCTCCGGGTAGAGGCAGCGGTAGCAGGGGCCGTGCTCGGACCAGAAGACGGAGGCCTGGCCGTCGAAGCGGTAGATCGAGCCCCAGACGTACGGCTTGTTCAGCAGCACGCAGGCGTCGTTGACCAGGTAGCGCGTCGCGAAGTTGTCCGTGCCGTCGACGATCAGGTCGTACTGGCTGAAGATGTCCATCACGTTCTCGGCCTCGAGCCGCTCTTCGTGAAGGATCACGTTCACGTACGGGTTGATGCCGAGGACGGAGTCGCGCGCGGACTCGGCCTTGGAGCGGCCGATGTCGGCCTGGCTGTGGATGATCTGGCGCTGCAGGTTCGACTCGTCGACCTCGTCGAACTCCACGATGCCGAGCGTCCCGACGCCCGCCGCGGCGAGGTACATCAGCGCCGGCGAGCCCAGGCCGCCGGCGCCCACACAGAGCACCTTGGCGTTCTTCAGCCGCTTCTGCCCGTCCATCCCGACGTCGGGGATGATCAGGTGGCGGGAGTACCTGCGGACCTCGTCTACGGTGAGCTCGGAAGCGGGCTCGACCAGGGGTGGCAGCGACACGGGGACTCCGTTGGTCGGTCAATCACTACAGTTGTTCTCCCCGTAACACTGCCACGCCCTTTTTCATTCCGAGACACCCGTTCCAACAAGCGAGACGATTTCGTCCCAGTAGCCGGGCATCGTCTCCCAGGGGTCGATCCGGCCGCCGCGATCGGTGCGGTCGGTGAAGTAGATCGTGGCGGCGCCCTGCCAGCGGGCTATGCGCAGCGCCTCGTCGAGGTGACCGCGGGGGACGCTGTGGACAAGGTGGCAGAAGCGCTCGGGCGGATGGTCGGCGGTCCACTCGGCCGCCTGCGACCAGCGGTAGTCGCTCCAGGACCCGGAGAAGGTGACCAACTGGTCGGCGGTCTCGGCATATCCGGGGTGCGGGTGGGTGCCGTGGCCGAGGACGATGTGGCCACCGCCGAGGAACGCGCGGAGTGTGGTGACCGTGCGGCTGATCTCGACGAGCGTGGAGCGCTCGGTGGGACAGCGGTCCAGGAGATAGCCGTCGACCTGATACCAGTCGAGGTAGCGATGCGCGTCGGCGACGATCTCGCCGAAGGCTCGCGCCCCGTAGGTCACGTCCAGGTGGCCGAGGACCCGGACGCCCGCGTTGCGCAGCCGTCCCGAGGCCTCCAGACAGCGCGGGTCGGGAAGGGTGCCGGGGCCGTCCGAGATATTGAGGACGACCCAGTGCAAGGGGGTGCCGGGGCGGGTGAGTTCGTCCCATTCCAGCGGAGCGACAAGGGGGTGCGCATAGCCGGGTATGCCGAAGCCGGCGCTTAAGCCGGTGTTCGCGGTGCCCGGCGCGGCCGGGGTCAGATACGGCACGCCGCCTCCATCCAGATGTCGGCGAGGGACTCCTCCAGGTTGATCCGAGGCCGCCAGCCGAGCCGGTCGCGGGCGGTGCGGACGTCGGCCTGCTGCCAGCTGCCGCAGCCGTCCGGGTAGGGGTAGGCGACCGGGCCCGCATGGTCCGGTTCGGGGCGGGGATGACCGATGGTCGGCCTGAGGGTGCCGGGCGGGGCATCGAGTTCGTGCAGGGCGCCGCCGTATCCGGCCACGCGGGCGAGGACTGCCGCGGCGTCGCGGAGGCGCACAGCGCGGCCGGAGCCGATGTTGATCACGCCCTGGGCGGCGGAGAGCGAGGCGGCGTGGACGGCGCGGGCGACATCGCGTACATCGACGAAGTCGCGCTGGACGCCGAGGCCGCCGAGTTTGAGTTCGCCGTCGCCGGACTGCATGGCGCGGCGCATGGCCTCGGCGAGGCGGCCGAGCGGCGAGCCGGCGGGGGTGCCGGGCCCGGCGGGCGAGAAGACGCGCAGGACCACGGCGTCCAGGCCGGAGCCGAGGACGAGTTCGGTGGCGGCGAGTTTGCTCACGCCGTACGGGCCGCCGGGGCGAGGCACGGCGTCCTCGGCGGTGGACGACCCGGGCTGACTGGGGCCGTACTCGGCGCCGCAGCCGATCTGCACCAGGCGCGCTCCGCAGCCGCTGCGGCGGAGGGCCTCGCAGACCGTGGCGACGGCGACGGTGTTGTGCCGGGTGAGTTCGCGGGCGCCGCCGCGGGTGGCTCCGGCGCAGTTGACGACGACTCCCGGGTGCACCGCGTCCAGGAAGCGGGTGAGCGCGCCGGGGCTGCCGGTGGCGAGGTCGAACCGTACGTCGGCGTCGTCGCCCCGGCCGAGCGCGGTGAGCTGCACGGCCGGGTCGGCGAGCAGGCGTTCGGCGACGAAGCGGCCGAGATATCCGTTGGCTCCGATCAGCAGGACCCTCATCGGGCGGCTCCCGGGGCGGGCTCTCCGGTTCGGGAGGTGATCATCTGGCGTTCTCCTTATGGGGTGGTGCCGTGAGTGATGAGGTGGGCCCGCGGTGTCGGCCCCGCGGGAAAGACCGAGGTGGGGTCAGATCTCCTCCGGGGCAAGGGCGTGGGCCGAGGCCCGGGTGAGTGTGCGGGTGGCGTGGACGAGCAGGACGAGCGCGGCGGTGCCGCACACCAGGGCCGGGACGGTGCCGGGCCCCCAGGCGCCGACGACGGTCTCGACGGGGACGGCGAGGAAGGAGCAGCCGGGCAGGCGGCTCGCGAAAACCGTGACCAGCGCGAACGCCTCGGTCAGGGACGCCGTGCAGAGGACGACGGCCGGGGCGTGCGCGGAGCCGTGCGCAGTGAGAAGGCGAGCGAGCAGAAGCAGTGCGCCGAGGGCGCCGGCCCCGGCGTACGCGGCGGGCTCGTCCAGGAGCGCGCCGCACAGGGCGAGCAGGGCGGCCAGGGCGCACAGGTAGAGGGCGAACACGCCGAGGATCAGGGGCTTCACGGAGTCGGCGAACTCGGCGAGACCCCGGCTGGCGGCGAGTTTGCGGCGGGCCCGTACCGAGAGGAGGTGGGCGCACCAGATCGCGGGGGCGCAGGCCAGGGCGAGGGCAAGGACGGGTGCGGCAGCGAGGGGCCAGCGGCCGTGGGGGCCGCCGTCGAGAGCGGCGGCGAGCAGGCCGTCACCGAGGAGGGCGTACGCGATCAGCCAGCAGGTCCACGCGCGCGTGCGGCTCGTCGTGCCGGACGGGGCACGCAGGGGCCCTCGCCCGAGGGCCACGCGCAGGCCGAGCGTCACCGCGAGGGCGCCCACTGCGGCAGCGGCGGCCACGACGCGCGGTTGGCCTTCGACGAGCCGCACCCCCGCCACGGCGGCCGCGCACAGGGCACCCGGCAGCAGGGCGAGCACGGCCCAGCCCCGGCCGACGCCGGGCGCACCGGGCACCGGTTCGCGCTCGGGGGGCGTCTCCCCGTCGCGGGGCACGCGCGCGTAGATCTCCTCGGCGAGCGAGAACACGTCCCGGTGCCGGAAGCGGGCAGCGGTACGGTCGGTGACACCGTGCGCCTCCAGCCCGGCGGCGATCTCCAACGGATCGACTGCCCGCACACACAGCTCCCGGTGCCGATGCATCAGAGCCTTCACCGGGTCAACGGCCCCACGGCGGGTGACGGGTTTGGAGGTGGCCGCGGTGAGGCTTTCGCCGCCGGACGCGGGCCCTGCGCCGGAACCGGAAGAAGCCTCCGCAGCAGGCGCGCCCTCCCCCTCGGCTCCCGTATCGCCCAGTCCGTCCAGCTTCAGCTCGCTCATCGCGCCCCCTCCCCCGCGGGCACCGGCTCCCCTGTGGCCGTCACCGGGGGGACCGGAGGCACCCCCGTGGCGCGGGCCGGTGTCGTGGCCCGTACGGGCGCGCCGAGGGCCCAGCGGGGGCGGCCGGCGACGACTCCGCCGAGGCCCGCGACGCCGGCCACCCCGGCGACGCCGAGGCTCCCCGCCACCAGCCGGGACTCGGTCCAGCGGCCGGGGACGCGGGACTCGGCGGGCGCTCCGAAGGGCAGGGGTTCGCCGGTGTCGTCCAGGACGAGCTTGCGCACCGGGGCGTGGGAGACGACCTCGAGGTAGATGCCACGAAACGCCGCGACGTTCTGCTCGACGGTGAAGAGCTCCAGGGCGCGGGCGCGAGCGGCGGCACCGAGGCGCGCACGGCGCTCGGGTTCACGGAGAAGTGCCACGCACGCCTCGGCGAGCGCCCGCGGATTACGCGGCGGGACGACGAGGCCCGTACCGCCGATGACCTCCACGACCGCGCCCACATCCGTGGAGACCGTGGGCCGGCCGCAGAACATCGCCTCGACCAGGCTGATCGGGAAGCCCTCGACGACGCTGGACAGCACGACCACGGCACCCGCCGCGTACGCCTCCGCCAGGTCGGGGACGGACGGGTCACCGATCTCCTCGAAGGAGACGGGGTCGTCGCCGACGGCGTGCCCGCCGTCGGCCTCGTCGGGGAAGAGCTGTGCGGCCAGGGCTTTGCAGTGACCGAGATAGGCGGCTCCCTCGCTGCCCGCCGCGGCCCCGACGATCCTGAGCCGTGCCTTGGGCTCCGCCCTGCGGATCTCGGCGAAGGCGTGCAGCAGGGAGACCAGGTCCTTGGCGGGTTCGATCCGGCCGACCCACATCAGCGTGTGCGGATCCGAGCGTTCCGGCGATTCGCCCACCTCCGCGAAGCGGGACGCGTCCATGCCGGGATAGACCGTACGGATCTTGGTGCGATCGGCACCGCAGCGTTCCTGCCAGCGGCGGGCATGGATGTTGCCGGGGGTGAGGCAGGCGGCCTGCCGGTAGACCTCGACGGTCAGCTGTCTGTGGAAGGCCGCGAGCAGGGCGCGCACCGGCGCGTCCCCACAGGCCCCGAGATAGTGCGCCCGAAGCGGCACGCCGTACTCGGTGACCAGCAGCGGCACCTCGTGGAAGTGCCGGGCCAGCAGCCCGGGCAGTGCCGCCGAGCCGCCCGCCGCCGCGTGGCACAGGTCGACCGAGCCGAGCCCGTCGTCCTCGTACCAGTCGAGCGAGAGGGGGCGCAGGGCGCGTTCGAGGTGTGCGGCGATGGTCAGCAGATCCGGTACGCGAGCCTCGCGCGCCGCCCGCAGCGCGCCCGGCGCGCGACAGGCGCGTTCCAGTGCGCGTACGGCGACTTCGGAGCGTAGGGCGCTGGCGAGTCCGCCCTCGTCACGGGCCAGTTCGGCGAGCGCGTACAGCGCGTTGCCGAAACGGTCCGCCTCGGCTTCGGAGCCATCCCCGGCGGCTTCCCCTGCCAGCCCGCCCGACCTCGCGGCGCACACCGCCGCCGCCAGTTCGCCGTACGCCTCCGCGAAGCGCCGCCGCGCCCGGCGACCGTGGGCGACCCCGCCGTCCTCGGCCGTCCACAGCGGCGCGGTACGGACCCGGCGGACATGCGGCGGCAGCGGGATCCAGCCCTCGTCCTCCTGCCGCTCGCTCCGGCTGAGCGCGTAGACGTCGAACTCGTGTCGCTCCAGCCCACGCACGAGTCGGTCGCACCAGAGCCTGGCGTCACCACTCACATACGGATAGCCACCCTCCGTAAGCAGTCCGATGCGCACGCGTGCACCCCCGATCTCCCGTTTGGGGAGCCGCCGTTCACCCGGCGGCTCGCAGCGGGACGAACGTATGCGGACAAGGCGGTGGCGCGACGGACGGTTGTCCATCGCGCCACCAAAAGGGGTGAACGGGCGTAACTTTCGCTAGCGGAACGCGTTCTGTCGCGCTACGGAATCAAGCGATCACATCACTCAACTCCCGGGATACGGCCAGGGATTGGCCTTGCAGGTGATCCCGCCATAGGTGAGGAACTTGCTCTGCTGCTGCATGACGGGAGCCAGTTCGCCGTCCTTGTCGCAGGTCTCATGCTCGTAGCCGAGGCGATGACCGATCTCGTGATTGATCAGCATCTGCCGGTAGGCATGGATCTGATCGCCGTACGTCTCCGCGCCCTGCGCCCAGCGATACGCGTTGATCATCACGCGCTCGGTGGCGGACGAGTTGCAGGACACGTTGTCCACGGTCGTGTCGAGTCCCGACTTGGCACACCAGACGGCGGTGGTGCCCGGACTGGCCAGCGTGATCACGAAGTCGGGCTGGCCCGAGGAGATCCGCTCGAACGTACGGCCACCGCCGTGCGCCCAACTCCGCTCGTCGTTCAGGGTCTTCTGCACGGCCTCGGCGAACAGCGCCGCGTCGAGCCCGAGCCCCTCCTCGACGTCGACGCGGTAGCGGTACTTCTGCCCCGTACCCGGCGCCTTGTCGAAGCCCATGACGGCCTGGAACTTCCCGCTTCCCTCCAGGTCCGCGGCGAGCGTGTACTTCTTGCCCATCTTCGCGTCGTACGACAGCGGTGCCGCGCTCGCTCTGGGCGCGCTGGACGGCGTGGGCCGGTGGTCACTGCGCGAGGTGTCGCGCACGTCACGGTCACCGGCGCCGGCGGCCTGCGACTGTGTGGCGGTGCCGTTCTGCCCGCCCACGAACTGTCCGCCCACGATGACGGCCAGCACGGTGGTGACCGCGGCGGCCGCGATCCCGGTGAACGCCTTGCCCTTGCCGCCCTTGGCCGTCTCCTTGCCCTCGGAAGGGCCCTCAGAAGGGCCCTCGGGCGGAGCCTTCTCCTGGAGAGCCGTCTCGGCCTGTACATCGGTGTCGGCACCCGAGGTGACGCGGTGGGCCGTGCCGGACACGAGGACGCCGTCGACCTCGTCGACCTCGTCGAAGGCGTCCAGGTAGGCCTGCCGGGGGCCACCGGCGGGCGAGGCCTCCCGCCGCTGCCGGGGGATGGGAACGCGCGGGCCGCGACGCCCGCCGGGCGCGCCGTTCGGGGCGCTCGGCGAGGGGCCGGAGGGCGCACCGTACGGGGCCCCCGAAGGAGCCCCGTGCGTCACACCCTGCCCGGCGCCGGCCGTCCGCCCGTCGCCGCCCAACCGCCCCCAGCCGCCGCCCCCTTCACGCTGCTCGGGGTGACCACCACGGCTCTCGGGGAACCCCCGGGCGGGTGTGCCGTCGGGAAGACGGGGGAAGCCGTGCGCGGGCGTGCCGTCGGGGAAACGGGGCACCCCATGAGCCGGCGTGCCGTCAGGAAATCGCGGCATCCCATGAGCCGGCGTCCCCTCAGCAAAACGCGGGCCTCCCTGTGCGGGCGCGCCGCCGTTGAAGCGCGGCATCCCCTGCCCGGGAGTCCCGTCGTACATGCGGGGCACCCCCCGCGCAGGCGTGCCGTCCGGCGGTCGGGGCGCCCCGTGACGCGGAGCACCGCCGAGCCCGCCGGTCGCGCCCTGAGACGGAGGACCCATGGCACCCCGAGGCCCCGGCCCGCCGACCCCCGGAGCCGGTGGCCCCGTCGCGCCCCGCGGCATCGGTCCACCCGTACCCGGGGTCGCGGAATCGGCCGGCGTCCCAGGTCCGCCCGGTGGTCGCGGCGCCGCCGTCCGGCGGTTGTCCGGCCCGGCGGTTGTCGCCCCGGCCGCCCTTATGTCGCTTGTTTCGCCTTTCGGCGCCCGCCCCTTGCGGCTGTGCCGTCCCACGCCGCGCCTCAGCTCCCCACACCGGGGGGAGAGCCCATGACGGACCCTCCCGCGGCGAAATCGTCACCGCCGGCCGAGCCGCTTCCGTCCACCGAGCCACGCTCACGGACCGCCACTCGGCCCGCGCCGACCACGCTCTCCGCGTGCTCCACGTTGTTCGCACCGTTCGACTTCCCCGCGTCGGCGAGCAGTTCGCGGAACACGCCGGCGACCGCCTCCGGGTACTCCATCATCGCCACATGCCCCGCCTCGGGCAGCGTGACCAGTCGGGAGTCACGGAAGGTGCGGGCGGCACGCTGGGCCATGCGGTAGGAGACGAGCTGGTCGCGGCGGCCGTAGATGAGGAGGGTCGGCGCGAGGACGCGCTCGGCCTGGCGCCAGAGCGAGTGCTGCCCGCCCAGGGTGTACGCGTCCACGAGGCCACGGGCGGACCGCGTCAGCGCGTCCCAGAAATACGGAAGCTGGAGCCGTCGCTCCATCTCCTCGACCGCGTTGCGGAAGGCTTCCTCCGTGACGCGCGCGGGGTCGCCGTAGCAGAGCGCCATCACCCCTCGTACGCGCTGCTCGGCGGACCAGCCCCGGGAGAAGCGAGTGAAGAGGCCCGCCACACCCGGCAGGGCCAGCAGCCCGGTGGGCACGGCGGTCCGCTGCACGCGGAGCTCCGGCAGGGCGGGCGACACCAGGGTCAGCGTCCGGACGAGATCGGGCCGCAGGGCCGCGACGCGGGTCGTGACCGCGCCGCCGAGGGAGTTGCCGAAGAGGTGCACGGGGCCGCGTTCGGCCGCTTCGAGATAACGGATGACCGCGCGCGCGTGTGCCGTGATCGAGTAGTTCCCGTCGTCCGGCGGCGGCGAGTCGCCGAAGCCGGGCAGGTCGACCGCCTCACCGGCCACGAACTCGTCGAGCAGCGGCATCAGCGACGACCAGTTCTGCGAGGAACCGCCCAGGCCGTGCACGAACAGGGCGGGCGGCAGATCCTCGCGCGCCGGCGGTCTGGTCCGCACCGTCAGCGTGATCCCCGGCAACCGGACCGACCGCAGCCGCTCGCCGGGCGCCACACGCACGGCACTCGCCTTCGGTGACGCGGTGGCGGTCAGCACGGACGGCAACTCGGTCGAAGACATGCGGCAATGTTACGAGACGATCACGCAGTGGTTCATGTGTTCGCCGTCACAGGTCGCGTCACAAATCAGCCACGCCTCTATGGGTACCGCGGCACGGAAGCGGTCACCACAGTCGAGGAAGCGGTCACCACAGTCACCGCCGGACCGCATAGCGCCACGATCGACTGTCTCCTAGGCTCGTAGGTACCAGGAAGGGGAAACCACGATGGCCGTTGACCCGACCGATCCCGGGACTTTCACCGAGACCGAGGATGATTCCGTGGAACTCGACGACGTCGAGGCTTCCGAGGCCGATGCCGCCGAGCAGCACAAGAACGTCACCCCGGAGCAGGACGACCCACTGACCGAAGTGGACCGCGACGCCGCCAACGAGGCCGATCTCGTGGAACAGTCCCGAGTGGTCTCCCTCGACGAGGACGACTACCGGTGACGTGCCCTACCAGGGACGACCGCCAGTAACGTTGAAAATTGGCGATCGGTGACCGGAATGGGCGTCCTTCTGCCCGGCCTGCCCCTGTTC
Source organism: Streptomyces capitiformicae (assembly GCF_002214185.1). Lineage (NCBI taxonomy): Bacteria > Bacillati > Actinomycetota > Actinomycetes > Kitasatosporales > Streptomycetaceae > Streptomyces > Streptomyces capitiformicae. The sequence goes on from NZ_CP022161.1 coordinate 4,472,257, forward strand.
GGTGTGATCCGAGGCACTGTCCCCGCTGTCCGGTCCGTGAAATTCTGCGCTCGCACCGCGCACACCAGGGTTACCGAAAAGTACGATGGCGGCGCGGCGCACACCGCAAGTGGACGATTTTGGGAGGCGGCGTGACAGCCATCGAGCAGACAGAGGCGGCACGCCCGCGGGGCACACGCCTTCCGCGCCGAGCCCGACGGAACCAGCTGCTGGGCGCCGCCCAGGAAGTCTTCGTGGCCCAGGGATACCACTCGGCCGCGATGGACGACATCGCCGAGCGCGCGGGCGTCAGCAAGCCGGTTCTCTACCAGCACTTCCCGGGCAAGCTCGACCTCTATCTGGCCCTGCTGGACCAGCACTGCGAGTCCCTCATCCAGGCCGTACGCGGCGCGCTCGCGTCGACGACCGACAACAAGCAGCGCGTACGGGCCACGATGGACGCGTACTTCGCGTACGTCGAGGACGAGGGCGGCGCCTTCCGGCTGGTCTTCGAGTCGGACCTGACGAACGAGCCCGCCGTACGTGAGCGCGTCGACAAGGTCACCACAGAGTGCGCCGAGGCGATCCGCGACGTCATCGCCGAGGACACCGGCCTGTCGAGCGCGGAGGCGATGCTCCTCGCCTCGGGTCTGGGCGGCCTCGCCCAGGTCGTCGCGCGGTCCTGGCTGCACAGCGACCGCAGTGTCCCGCGCGAGCAGGCGGTCCAGCTGCTGGCCTCGCTGGCCTGGCGCGGCATCGCAGGCTTCCCGCTGCACGGCACCGACCACCACTGACCGCAGCACGGCCCGGTCCGGAGTTTTGTTCCCACCCTCTGTTCGCTGTTGGCGTTCTTGAGCGGAGCGTGGACGTCCCCTCACCGGGCTAATGTGTGCTGGGTACGGCGCGGACGCCCGCGCACTTCACTGACCGTCGGAGGGACATAGCCGTGGAGGTCAAGATCGGCGTGCAGCACGCGCCCCGCGAGATCGTTCTGGAGAGCGGTCAGAGTGCCGAGGAGGTCGAGCGTGCCGTTGCCGAGGCGCTGGCCGGCAAGTCGGCGCTGCTGAGCCTCACGGACGAACACGGCCGCAAGGTCCTGGTCCCGGCCGACCGTCTCGCGTACGTCGACATCGGCGAGTCGGCCGTCCGCAAGGTGGGCTTCAGCGCGCTGTAGTTCAACGGGCACAGCTCAACAGGCCCGAGGGAGGGGCCCGGTGGTGTGAACCACCGGGCCCCTCTCCATGTCCCGTCCCTCGTCGCCGCCCCATGGATCCCCTTGAATCCCTTGGGCCCGACGCACACAGATGGCGCACAACTCCTCCTCGGAGGAGGATTGCGTTCGTTGACTCGCGGGTAGGACCGGCTACGACCGATTTGCCCAGGCCATAGCCGTGCGGGAGGGAAACCGATCATGTTCTTGGAAGCACTCGGATCCGCGATCCTTGGCCTCGCCCTGGCCTGCGCCGCGGCCTACCGACTGCCGCACCGCCTGCCGTCCCGCACCCTCGTCCTGCCGACCGGCGTCGCCGGCGCCCTCTTCGGCGCCTTCCTCACCCACACCGCCCTGGGCTCCGCCACCTACCTGCTCGTCCTCACCGGCGCCCTGATCGTCGCATCGGCCTCACTCTCGCTGCTCCTGCGCCCGACGGAACGCTTTCGACGCAGCTCATCGGCCCCGGCGTAAGGGCAACGGGTAAGAAGCGCTGAGCCCAGCGGAGTAAAGGGGGCGCGGGGAACTACGCGACAAGCCACGACGAACCCGCACCCGCCAGACGACACAGGCCCCCCACGGCGACCAGGCGCCCCGTTCAGGCCGCGAGGCCCAGCGCAGCCATCCGCTTCGTGTGCGCCTCAGTGATCCGCGAGAACATCCGCCCCACCTCAGCCAGATCGAAGCCGTCCGCGACGCCACCCACCAGCATGGTGGACAAGGCATCCCGGTCGGCGACCACCCGCTGCGACTGCGACAGCGCCTCCCCCATCAACCGCCGCGCCCACAGCGCCAACCGCCCGCCCACGCGCGGGTCCTCGTCGATCGCGGCCCGCACCTTCTCCACGGCGAACCCGGCGTGCCCGGTGTCGTCGAGCACGGCGAGCACCAGCCCGCGCGTGTCCGCGTCGAGATGGGCCGCGACCTCCCGGTAGAAGTCACTGGCGATCGAGTCGCCGACGTACGCCTTGACGAGCCCCTCCAGCCAGTCCGACGGCGCCGTCTGCTTGTGGAAGCCGTCGAGCGCGTCGACGAACGGTTCCATGGCCCGCGTCGGCTCCTCCCCGATCTCCGTGAGCCGGTCCCGCAACCTCTCGAAGTGGTGGAACTCGGCGGCCGCCATCTTCGCCAGCTCGGCCTTGTCGACGAGCGTCGGCGCCAGCTTCGCGTCCTCCGCGAGCCGTTCGAACGCCGCGAGTTCCCCGTACGCCAGCGCTCCGAGCAGATCGACCACGGCGGCGCGGTACTGCGGGTCGACGGAGGCCCGGTCCCAGTCCTGGGCGGCGATTCCGGTGACCTCGGCGGTGGTGTCGGCCGTATCAGCAGTGGCGGCGGAGTTCTCAGGCTTGTCAGACGTCGTCATGAAGCGCACAATAGCTCGCTCGCCGTAGGGCGGAAGGGCGTGGTCAATCAGTGTGACGACGACTACGTGACCAAATCGGCCATCGCATGTGCGCGATTCCGGGGTATGGTGGTAATGCGCCTGCTGAGTACGTCGACGTATCCCGCGACATCTCGGGTATCTCGACCGTCTCTCGACAGGCCGCACGCATGAGGATGCCCGGTCGGTGGCCCGATCGGCTCCGACCCGACAGCCCTCCTTTTCCGTACGGCATTCCGCGTACGGCGTCCGGAGGGACCCCTCAGCGGTATGAGCGCTAGAGCGTCGGCAGTGGTCCCGTGCCACACGGCCCGCCCGTGAGGGCGGCCGATGTCCCCTCGGCACGGTCAGACGACACGACCCCCGCGCTCGCGCCACACCGCGTACACAGAAGAGGCAGCACCCTGACTACGACTTTTCGAGATCTCGGAATCCTTCCCGAGACTGCCGAGGCCCTGGAAGCCGTCGGCATCATCAACCCCTTCCCCATCCAGGAGATGACGCTCCCGGTCGCTCTCTCCGGCACCGACGTCATCGGCCAGGCCAAGACCGGCACCGGCAAGACGCTCGGCTTCGGCCTCCCGCTCCTCGAGCGCGTCACCGTTCCCGCCGACGTCGAGGCCGGCCGCGCCAAGCCCGAGGACCTCACCGACGCCCCGCAGGCGCTCGTCGTCGTCCCCACCCGCGAGCTGTGCACGCAGGTCACCAACGACCTGCTGACCGCGGGCAAGGTTCGTAACGTCCGCGTCACCGCGATCTACGGCGGCCGCGCCTACGAGCCGCAGGTCGAGGCCCTGAAGAAGGGTGTCGACGTCGTCATCGGCACCCCCGGGCGGCTGCTCGACCTCGCCGGCCAGAAGAAGCTCAACCTGAAGCACGTCAAGTGCCTGGTCCTCGACGAGGCCGACGAGATGCTCGACCTGGGCTTCCTGCCCGACGTCGAGAAGATCATCAACATGCTTCCGGCCAGGCGCCAGACGATGCTGTTCTCGGCGACCATGCCGGGCGCGGTCATCGGTCTGGCCCGCCGTTACATGTCGCAGCCGACCCACATCCGTGCCACGGCGCCGGACGACGAGGGCGCGACGGTAGCGAACACCTCGCAGCACATCTACCGCGCGCACAACATGGACAAGCCCGAGATGGTCGCGCGCATACTACAGGCCGACGGCCGGGGACTGGCCATGGTCTTCTGCCGTACGAAGCGCACGGCCGCCGACCTCGCCGACCAGCTCAAGCAGCGGGGCTTCGCCTCCGGCGCGGTCCACGGCGACCTCGGCCAGGGCGCCCGCGAACAGGCCCTGCGGGCCTTCCGCAACGGCAAGGTGGACGTCCTCGTCTGCACCGACGTCGCCGCACGCGGCATCGACGTCGAGGGTGTCACCCACGTCATCAACTACCAGTCCCCCGAGGACGAGAAGACGTACCTGCACCGCATCGGCCGTACCGGCCGCGCGGGTGCCAAGGGCATCGCGATCACGCTCGTCGACTGGGACGACATCCCGCGCTGGCAGCTCATCAACAAGGCGCTGGACCTCGGCTTCAACGACCCGCCGGAGACGTACTCCACCTCCCCGCACCTCTTCGAGGAACTGAACATCCCCGCGGGCACGAAGGGTGTCCTGCCGCGCTCCGAGCGCACCCGGGCCGGGCTGGACGCCGAGGAGCTGGAAGACCTCGGCGAGCCGGGCGGCCGTGGTCCGCGCGGTCGTGGCGGCCGTTCCTCGGGCTCGTCGTCCGCCGAGTCCGAGCGCCCGGCGCGTACGCCGCGCCGTCGCCGCCGCACCCGTGGTGGTGCGACCGTCGACGGGGCGTCCCCGGATGCCGCCGCGGTCACCGAGTCCGCACCGCCGACGGAGGCTCCGGGCGCCGACTCCGCGGAGTCCGAGCCCCGTACGCCGCGCCGCCGTCGCCGGACCCGTGCCGGTGCGGCTCCCGCCGCGGAGCCCGCGAGCGCGGCCGAGGCCGTGCTGGAGACGGTCGAAGGCACTCCCGTCGAGGCCGACCAGGCCGCCGAGGAGCCCGCCAAGCCGCGCCGTCGCCGCACCCGTGGTGCCGTGGCCGCGGAGAGCGCGGTGAAGACCGCCGAGGGCTCTCCCACGCAGGCCGATGTCCAGGCTGTGGCCGGTATTGGGCCTAGCCAGGCGTCAACGGCAGCTCGCGCGTTGAGCCTGATCCGGTCCGCCTCTCCGGCCTCACCCTCGGGCGCAGGTCACACCACAGCACCGCCCGACCGACCGAACGCACGGACACCTCCCCTCGGCCTTGCCATTTCTACTCTCGGCGCCTCAGCACTCTCCGGATCAACAGGAAGGCCGCAACGGCGATCAGGGCAACCCCCATGAGGATCACGATTGCCCCGACGACGACCAGGACCGCCCCAAGCAGGATCAAGATTGCGCCGATTACGAGAAGAAACATCGCGAGGACGGTCACGGTCGCCTCCTGTCCCCCTCCCGACTCTGCCCCCTACCCGCCCCCTACCGCAATCTTTTCCGGACAAATCCACCAGCGCACCGCCCCGGCGATGCCCGCCGACTGAGGTCCGGATTTGCGACCAGGTCGCAGCACCGGTCTCCAGCCCATGGCTGTGACCTGGGTAGACAGCAAACGAGCCAAGGTTCTCCGGAGCTGTCGCCGTACAGCACAGAAGCACCCGCCACCCCGACAGTGAAGCGGTCAGGGGCCTGATCCACTGAGTGGATCAGGCCCCTGATTCGTTCCCCCGGTCCACGACCTCCGCTGCCCCTGCGAAAACTCGCGACCATGGACCTTCTGGGCCCGCTGTTCCACACCACCGCCATGACCATCAGCCGCGCAGCGAAAGACGTCCGCCCGCTCCTGGAAGCCCATGGCGTTCATCTCCCCGCCTCAACGGCCCGTTTCCGCACCCGGGAAGACGTCGCCAGGTTCCTCGACCCCGACAAAACCAAGATCAAACCGACGTGTTGATTCCCGGCAAGCCCTTAGGCCAGGCCGAGCGCGGTGCACAGCGCGGCAACGGCGATCGCCTGTAGGGAGAGGCGGAGCGGAACCACTCGGTCCCAGCGCCGTTGCAGGGTACGAGCGTTGGGCAATGCCCTTTTTTCGGCGGCCGCGGCGGTGAGCGCACGATTGATCGGTGCGCTGACTCGGAGGTAGATGCTGATCCAACAGAGGAGGGCCGCCACCGCGAGCATGCTTGCCAACGCGACCGCCGTGCGCCCGGCCACCAGCGCCGCTACCACACTGAGGACGCTTGTGACGACGCTGAGGACGAACGGGACAGGCATCCGCTGGTCGCCGTACCGGTGAACGTGGCCCATCGTGGTGGTGAGCGTCCGATCATCGACTTCGGACAGCGCAGACCGAAGGACGATGGCCGCGAACAGATCGGCTCCGTATACAGCCGAACAGGTGAGCACGGCGATACCCGGGAGCACGTGTATCAGGATGTTCATGCTTCACCAAACCCAGATCGTGTCGGCTGACTGGACTACAGCCTGCCCGTCCGCGTACATGTGTTCGGGCCGACCGCCGTGATGATAGAGGAGTTGCCGCTCCGACAGCGGAAAGACCCCTGCTGGAAGCGGAATCGCGGATGTGTTGGCGGTCAGCAGAGGCACGGTCACAGCGATTTGATGGCCAGGAGGCCGCGAGTCAGGGTGATCACGCGCCGGACGGAGAACGTCATCACACCGGTCGAGGGCGATGACATCTTTCCCGTCCTGCATACCCGGCTGTTCCAGAGCACTGGGACTCCTGCCCAGCGCCGTACGGTCGCGGACGCTTACGGCGACTACTACGCCGAGCAGTTCGGTGGTGCTCTCCCGGCTGTTTACCGTGATCCTGTCTACCGCGACCGCATCGAGGCCGCTTACCCCTTCCACCCCGAGCTGATCGATCCGCTCACCCATCGCTGGGGCTCGCTGTCCGGCTTCCAGCGCACGCGCGACGCGCACAGCATTAAGGCTCTCCATGCGGAGGGGCGTGTCTCCCCACTCATTCACCCGGGGGACATCCCTCTGCATGACCCCGGGGTGCGAGCCGAGATTTTGAAGATCACCGGTGGTTCCTACCTGTCGACTCTGAACGCCGACATCATCCGCGAGGACTCCCGAGCCCGCATCGAGGACCAGCGCCGCGGCGGCGAGATCGAGAGGTTGCGACTCGCGGCCAAACTCGCCACGACAGCCTTCGTCAACTCCTTCGGTTCCGACAGAGTCCTGGGTGCATCCGACGCCCAGATGGCTGTGGGTGTGGGCCGACCGGGGCTGTCTCGCGGCGCCCTCGAGGATGTCCGGGACACCGTCAGGAATGTCGCCTGGTACATGCGCTACGAGGGCGGCCGCTACCGTTTCACCACCGAACCCAACCTGAACAAGGTCATCGTGGAGCGCGAGAGCGCTGTACCCGAAGACACGATCGCCGAGCTGTTGGAAGAGGCCACCAAGAGTGTGGCTCCGGCCAAGTCCCCCTGGCGGACGCAGACCGGCGTCCTGGGCTCTGCGGACGTCCGTGACGAACCTCGTCTGACACTCGCTCTGCTCGATCCCGAGCACCGGGTCGAGCCTTCCGAACCAGGCACCGTTGGGGACGCAGCCCACCTTCGGGACGAAGAGGTCGTGGGTTCAAATCCCGCCACCCCGACAGCGCAGCACCGGGTCAGGCCCGCCCAGGAAGTTTCCTAGGCGGGCCCGATTAGGCGGGCCTGATTCGTGTTGTGTGAGCAACCGTGAGTGACTGCGTGCAACCCTCGGAGCGAGCACCCCACCCGCCCTCCGCGTGAGCGAGCGCACACCCTCCGCTTGTGTGGGCCAAGTCACAATAACAATAGGGATCCGTCGCACAGCTTTGCGATAATCGGTCCTTTTGTCGCTTCCGGCAGCGACTAGGTTTCACATTGACCACACTTCTTTACAGCAGCCTTACATTTAGGGCGGCTCAGAACCGAACACGGGTGGATGTTGAGACCACTGGGGGATTCGTCCTCTCCTTTCCGGAGAAGGACTGTTTGGCATGAGCGCAGCAAGTATCTGCGCTGGACGGCGGGCGGGCTGGCCGCCGTCATGTCCGTGGGCCTGTTGCAGGGGGCGGCCGAGGCCGCCCCGCAGGCGAAGCCCGCCAAGCCGGGGGCGGTGACCGCCGCGGCCGACATCGCGTCGGCGAAGGTCGCGGCGCGGTTGTCGGGGAAGCGGGTGGAGGCGCTGTCGGAGCGCACCGAGACCTCGACGACCTGGGTGAACAAGGACGGCAGCCTGACGACGGAGCTGTCGGCCGGGCCGGTGCGCTTCGAGCGTGACGGCGCGTGGGTGAACGTCGATGTGGAACTGCGCGAGTCGGGCAGCGGCGTGGAGCCGGTGGCGCACCCGGGCGGGCTGCGGCTGGCGGGAAAGACGGGTACGCCCGCGAAGTCGCTGAGGGCGGCGCAGCAGTCGAAGGCCGTCGACCTGGTGACGCTGGGCGAGGGTGATGAGCAGATCACGCTGCGCTGGAAGGGCGGTCTGCCGGAGCCGGTACTGGACGGGACGCGGGCGGAGTACGTCAACGCGGTGCCCGGCGCGGATGTGGTCGTCGAGGCGACCCGCACCGGCTTCGAGCAGTACGTCGAGATCAAGAAGAGGCCGGACACCGGCGGGTTCTCTTACACGCTGCCGTTGGAGACCGACGGGCTGAAGGTCGAGCCGCTGAAGAACGGCGGCCTGCAGTTCACCGACGAGAAGAACAAGAAGCGGGCCGTCATGCCCGCGCCGGTGATGTGGGACTCCACCGTCGACAAGCGCTCCGGCGAGCACACCCGCCGGGTGCCGGTGTCGATGAAGACGGTCGAGAGGGAGGCGGGCGTCGACCTGGTGGTCACCCCGGATCCCGAGTTCCTCGCCGATCCCGAGACCAAGTACCCCGTGACGGTGGACCCGTCGACGTCCTCGCTGTCGAATGTCTTCGACACCTATGTGCAGCAGGGCGAGACGGTCGACTGGTCGTCCGACACCGAGCTGGACTTCGGTAACCCGGGCACCACCAACGCAGACGGGACACCCCGCACGGCGCAGTCCTTCATCAGCTGGAACACCTCGCCGATCGCCGACGCCCTGGTCTCCAGCGCGAAGCTGAGCCTGTGGAACTTCCACTCGGGCAACCAGGCGAACTGCTCGGCGCAGTCATGGGAGGTGTGGTCCGCCGGGGCCGCGTCGACGTCCTCCCGGTGGACGAACCGCCCCACCATGACGGCGAAGAAGGCCACCTCGACCGAGACCCGCGGCAACCCCTCGTGCACCTCCCAGCCGGACGGCTGGATCAACGCCGATGTGACCACGCTGGCGCAGGAGTGGGCCTCGGCCAAGGCCGCCCGCGGGCACATGGGTGTGCGCGCGACGAGCGAGACGGCCGTGGCGCAGTGGAAGCGGGTCAACTCCGCGAACGCCGCGGCGAATCCGCCGAAGCTCGTGCTGAACTACAACTTCCGGCCGAAGACGGGCACCAAGCAGGAGGCCGGCCCGCCGTTCTTCTCCTACGGCGGCGCCTACATGGTGAACACCACCACACCGACGCTGCGCGACACCTTCGTCGACGCCGACGGTGACAAGGTCAACGGCACCTTCCAGATCTACGACAACGCCACCAACACCCAGGTCGGCGAGGTGATCGTCTCGAAGTACGTGGCTTCCGGGTCCGCGGCGTCGGTGACCGTCCCGTCCGGGGTGCTGAGCAACGGCAAGACGTACAAGTTCCGCACCAACCCCTACGACGGGGCGCACTACAACACCGGCTGGTCGGCGTGGAAGACGTTCACCGTCGACACCTCGGCCCCGTCCGCCCCGGCGCAGATCACCTCCACCGACTACCCGGCCGGCCAGTGGGTCAAGGGTGCCGGCCAGGCCGGTACCTTCACCGTCACCCCGCCCTCCGCGGACCACAACTGGCTGGAGTGGTCGCTGGACGGCGTCACCTGGACCAGGGTCGCCACCGGCGGCGCCGCCGCGGCCAAGGCGATCTCCATCGCCCCGCCCAAGAACGGCACCCACACCCTCCAGGTGAGGTCCGTCGACAAGGCGGACAACAAGTCCGAGGCGAAGGAGTACACCTTCCACGCCGGTTCCGGCGGCTTCGTCCAGCCGGCCGAGGGCGAGCGCACCGCACGCCGGCTGCCGCTGGTCGCCGAGGCCGAGGGCGGCAAGTACGACAAGGTCTCCTTCTCCTGGCGCCGCTCCGAGGCCGACGCCTGGGTGAAGATCCCCGTCGGGGACGTCACCGCCGGCGGCACGGCGCTGACCGCCTGGCCGGTCGCGCTCACGGGCGGCAGGAACGCGGCGCTGGTCTGGAACGCCGCCGGCACCGTCGACCCCGACGGCACGGTCCAGATCAAGGCCGACTTCACCGGGCCGAACTCCGCCTCCAGCAGCACCGAACCGCTGACCGTGGTCGTGGACCGCAACGCCGACGGCGCGGCCACCACCGAAGCCGGTCCCGGTTCGCTGAACCTGCTCACCGGTGACTACACACTGTCGGAGACCGACGCGTCGTTCTTCGGCATGACGGTGACGCGGACCGCTTCCTCGCGGAACCCCGACCAGGGCGCGAAGCAGGAAGGCCAGGCCGCGATCTTCGGCAAGGAGTGGGTCGCGGGCACCATCGCGGACGACACCACGTCCGACTACAGCCACATCCGCAAGATCTCCGACACCGCGGTCGACGTGGTGCTGTCCGAAGGCGACGCGGTCCACTTCACCGCCAACGCGGCCAAGACCGGCTGGGTCCCCGAGCCCGGCGCCGAGGCGCTCACCCTCAAGGGCTCCGTCACCGGCTCGTTCACCCTGTCCGACACCGAGGGCACGGTGACGACCTTCGCCAAGCCCGGTTCGGCGGCCACGACGTGGCAGGTCTCCACCACCCTGATCGACGGTCTGAGCAACACCACCACCAAGGTCGTCTCCGAGACCGTGACCGTGGACGGCAAGACGCTGGCCCGCCCCAAGCGGATCATCGCCCCCACCTCGGCCGCCACCGCCGCCGCGTGCGAGGCCGATCCGGCCACCAAGGGCTGCCGGGTACTGGAGTTCGGCTACGCCACCGCCACGACGGCGACCGGTACCGAGACCGACGCCGACTTCGGTGACTTCACCGGTCAGGTCAAGCAGGTCAAGCTGTGGGCCACCGCCCCCGGCGCCGGCGCCGCGACCGCAACCGCCGTGGCCTCGTACCGGTACGACTCCGTCGGTCGGCTGCGCCAGCACTGGGACCCGCGCATCGGACAGCAGGCCGAGACCCAGTACGCCTACCACGAGGGCCGCGTCACCTGGTTCCAGCCGCCGGGCGTGCTGCCGTACACCTTCGACTACGGCAACGCCGGCAGCGGCAACTCCCCCGGCGCGGGGATGCTGCTCAAGGTCTCCCGCCCGGCGCTGAAGCAGGGCACGGTGGACACCACCGAGGGCGAAGCGGTCACCAGCGTCGTCTACGGCGTTCCGCTCACCGGCACCAAGGCACCCCACTCCATGGGCGCCGGCGACGTCGCGAAGTGGGGGCAGCTCGACGCCCCGAGCGACGCGACCGCCGTCTTCCCGGCCGACTCCGTGCCGCCGTCCCACGACGGCGCGGACCTGACGGGCGGCGGCTACACGCGCGCCGAGGTGCACTACCTCGACGCCTCCGGCCGTACCGTCAACACGGCGGAGCCCGGCAAGCACATCAGCACCACCGAGTACGACCGGTTCGGCAACACCGTCCGTGAACTGAGCGCAGCCAACCGCGAGTTGGCACTCGGCACGACGGACGCGCAGAAGGACACGCTGACGGGTCTGGGCATCATCTCCCGGTCCACGGCCGAGCGAGCGCACCTGCTGTCGACCACCTCCCTGTTCAACGAGGCCGGCACCCGGGAACTCGAGGAGTTCGGCCCCCTCCACCGGGTGGACCTGACCGAGGACCTCAAGGACGGAACCACCGTTCTGGTCAAGGCCGACACGTCCGTGCCGGCCCGCACCTGGACGGTCAACGAGTACGACGAGGGACGTCCCACCGACGGCACGGCCAAGGTCAGGGACCAGGTCACTCTCAAGATCGTCGGCGCCCGTGTCCGCGACTACTACTCGGTCATGGGTGAGAAGCGGGTCACCGAGACCCAGTACGACTGGGCCAAGGGCCTGCCGAAGCTGGTCATCCAGGACTCCGGCGGCCTGAACCTGACGACCAGCGCCGCGTACGACGCACAGGGGCGGATCACCGACGTCGTGCCTCCGGCCGGCACCGGTGAGGACGCCGCCAGCCGCGTCACCGAGTACTGGGCGGCCGACGGCACCGGCTTCTGCAAGGGCCGTCCCGAGTGGGCCGACCAGGTCTGCTGGAGCGGACCCGCCGGAAAGATCACCGGTGGCGGCAGCCGGCCCGACGAGGTGACCGACTCCACCGTGGAGTACGGCTACTTCGGCCAGCCGACCAAGGTCACCGACACCGCCAACGGCCAGTCGCGCACGACCACCCGGTCGTACGACGACGCGGGCCGGCCGTTGAAGACCACGGTGACCGGCGGCCTCGGCCAGGCGGTCCCGGAGTCCACCGTGGAGTACGACCCTGCCACGGGCGAGGTCACCAAGATCACCTCTCCGACGGCGGGCACGATCACCAAGGCGTACGACAAGCTCGGCCGCCTCGTCTCGTACACCGACGCCGACGGCGGCCGGACCACCACCGCCTACGACGTGCTCGACCGCGCGGTCAAGGTCAGCGACACCGTCCCGTCGACCGTCACCTACACCTACGACCACAGCGCCGAGCCGCGCGGGCTGGTCACCAGGACCAGTGACTCCGTCGCCGGTGACTTCTCCGCCACGTACGACGCGGACGGCTCCGTCGCCTCCGAGAAGCTGCCCGGTGGCTACACCCTGAACGTCACCGAGGACGCCACCGGCGCCCCGACGTCCAGGGCCTACACCCGGGACAGCGACGGCACCACCGTCTACACCGACGTGGTGACCCGTTCGGTCCAGGGACGGACGACCAGCCACTCCGGTTGGTCCGACCAGCGCTACGGATACGACAGGGCCGGGCGTCTGACCACGGTCGAGGACACCGTCGGCGAGGTGTGCACCCGGCGCACGTACACCTTCGACAAGCGCGCCAACCGCACCGGCCTGACCACCGCGACGGGCGAGGCCTCCGGCGCCTGCCCCACCACGGGAGGCACCACCACCAGCCACACCTACGACAGCGCCGACCGGCTCGTCGACTCCGGTTACTCCTACGACGCCTTCGGCCGCACCACCGCCCTGCCGGGCGGCACCGTCGACTACTACGCCAACGACCTCGCCTACCGTCAGACGGCGAACGGCAAGCGGCAGACCTGGCAGCTCGACGCGGCCATGCGCTTCCGCTCCTGGACGGCCGAGACCGGCAGTGGCACCACCTGGACGCAGACCGCGTCCAAGGTCAACCACTACGGCGACGACAGCGACAACCCCCGCTGGATCGTCGAGGACACCGCGAGCGGAGCCGTCAGCCGCAACGTGCGGTCCGTCTCCGGCGACCTGGCCGCGGTCACCGGCAAGACCGGTGACACGGAGCTGCAGTTCACCACCGTCCACGGCGACGTGGCGCTCCAGCTCCCGCTGGACGCGAGCAAGGCACCCGTCGCCGTCGACACGGACGAGTACGGCAACGCCCGCGAGGGCGGCGGCGCCGGCCGCTACGGCTGGCTCGGCGCCAAGCAGCGCTCCGCCGAGACCCCCACCGGTCTCGTCCTCATGGGGGCCCGCCTCTACAACCCCACCACCGGCCGGTTCCTGTCCGTCGACCCCGTCACGGGCGGCAGCTGCAACAGCTACGAGTACGTCTGCGGCGACCCCATCAACCTGGTCGACCTCGACGGCAGGATGACGGCGGTCGCCCTCGTCGGCATGGCCGGCCTCGGCGTCAGCGCCGGCACGGTACTCGCCGTGATCGGTGTGGGCGCGGTCGTCGCGATCATCGGCCTCATCTGGTGGAAGGGCAAGAAATGGGCCATCAACAAGGTGAAGAGGCTCTGGCGCGAGGCCCGCAAATCCGGGAAGGAGAAGGGGAACGATGTGCCCGACTTCGCCAAGGGTGAGCGGAAAGGAAAAAATGAAACGCTCGACAAGGCGACCGACCGGGTCATGAAGAAGGGCGGATACCGTCCGCCGTACCAAAAGGGGCCGAGGTCGGTCTACAACAAGGTCCGCAAGTATCTGTCCCGTAACTGAGCAGGACTGAGGACCCAGCGAAACCGAAGATCCGCGGCCCGCGTCGGCGAACACGCCGAGCGGGCCGCGGTCTCCCTTTTGAGACACGAGGTGATCACGATGGACGGACAGAGCCGGGCCTATCTGCTGTGGCATGTCAGGCACGCCGAGCCGGCCGATGGGTCGGAGATCCGGCACTTCGCCGCGGACGACGACTTCTGGGCCGACGAGGAGGAAGGGGACGACGTCAAACTCCTGGGCGTCTACTCGAGCCGGGAGAAGGCCCAGGAGCGCATCGTCCGGGCACGTCTGCTCCCGGGGTTCCGTGACGAGCCGGAGTGCTTCTACATCGAGGAGTTCACGGTGGACGCCGACGAGTGGAAGGACGGCTTCGTGACCGTCATGACCGGCGGTGAGGGCTCCGAGGAGACGGAGAAGACGGACTGAACGGCCTGGACCGGGGTACGCCGGAATCGGCCCGCTCACGGGTGCGGTGCCGATCGGCACCGCACCCGTGAGCGTGGCGTGGCACCCTTTCCTTCATGCCTTCCCGGAATCGTCGACTCCCTCGACATCGCTCCTGGCCCTTGACGGCCACGGATATCAGCGAAGCGCTCGACGATCAGATGGCGCACGTCAGCGATGTCAGCTTCCTCACCGGGCACAGCGAAGAGGGATACGTCCTCGGAATTGAGTGGACCGCGGCGCAACCCTTCAACTACGGACGCGGAATTCATCCCGACGCGAGCGGTTTCCGCATCGATGTCCTGCCCGTTCCCGCGGCTGATCGTGCCGATGCGCGGACTGCCTTGCGGACATACGCACTGCCCCAACTCGGCGAGTGGATCAACCAGGCGCTCGCCGCCCCCGAGACCTGGCGCTCCAGCGACCACCGTCGTTACTGGCGGCTCGCCGACGGCCTTCTCACTCACCACGACCAACACTGAACCGTTCCTGGGGACTGAGCGGGAGTGATCCCGACTCAGCCGCACGCCCCGAACGGTCTTGGACGCTCCCCCAGACTCCGTCCGGGGGGGGACCCCAGGTCCCCGGCGTACTCAACCCCGAGGCGGCGACACGCATCCCGTGCGTGGTCCGATCCCGGGAGGCCCCCGCGGCCGGAGGCCGCTATGGACACTGCCCTGTACGACCTGCCTGTACGACCTGGCCAAATGGGTACGGCCAGAGGCGACGGGGAGGCCCCGGACCATCTCTCTGGTGGAGCGGGGGCCCCGCACGCCGGCGCCGTACCCGGCGTCCCAGATCGCACGGCAACGCCAACCCGACTGGCCCACAGTGCTGCAAGCCTGCACGGCTTCACACGACGAGAGGCAGGGAGGTGAGGCCGCGCATCAGGCGGGTATGGCGCCAGGTCAGTTTTTCGGCGGGGACTGCCAGGCGGGCATCGGGGAAGCGGGTGATGAGGCAGCGGAGGGCGAGTTCGGCTTCGGCTCGGGCCAGAGGGGCTCCCAGGCAGCGGTGGATGCCGTGGCCGAAGGCCAGGTGGCCGTTGGCGGCGCGAGAGAGGTCGAGTTGGTCGGGGGCGGGGAAGCGGTGGGGGTCGCGATTGGCGGCGCCGGGGGCGATGAGTACCGGGGCGCCTGCGGGGATCTCGGTGCCGCCGAGGGTGAGCGGTTCGGTGGTGTAGCGGAATGTGGCGATGCCTACAGGTGAGTCGAAGCGCAGCAGTTCGTCCAGGGCGTTCTCGAGGAGGTGGGGGGCGGACCTCAAGCGGTCCAGGTATTCCGGGTGTTGGAGCAGCGCCAGGGCCGCGTTGCCGATGAAGTTGGTTGTCGTCTCGTGGCCTGCCACCAGGAGGAGGACGGCGAGTGAGACCAGTTCTTCCTCGGTCAGGCGGTCCTGGCCGTCCTGGCCGTCTCGGGCGGCGATGAGGTCGTCGAGCAGGCTCTCACCGGGGGACTTGCGTGTGGCGGCGACCAGGTCGGTCATGTAGTGGGCGATGGCGTGGGAGGCGGCGTCGATCCGGGCGGGGGATCCGGCGGCGAACAGGTCGCTCGACCAGGTGCGCACGAGCCCGCGGTCGGATTCCGGTACGCCCAGCATCTCGCAGATGACGGTGACCGGGAGGGGTACCGCGAGGGTCTCGACGAGGTCCACCGGGCCGTGGTCCGGCCAGGCGTCGAGCAACTCGTCGACCAGGGCGGCGATGTAGGGGCGCAGGCGGGCGACGGCGCCGGTGGTGAACGCCTTCGTCACCAGGGACCGTAGTCGTGCGTGCTCGGGTGGGTCGGTGGCGAGCATGTTCTGGGAGACGGCCGGGTGGAGATCGCGCTGTGAGGGCCGGTCCGCGAAGAATCGTGCGGTGTTCTTCGAGAGGCGGGGATCGGTGAACGCCTCCCGGGCCTCCGCGTAGCCCGTGACCAGGTAGCTGTAGCGGCCTCCGGAACCCGTGGGCACCTTCCGCACCGGTGCGGCGTCGCGCAGTCGGGCGTAGGTCGGGTAGGGGTCGGCGAAGAAGCGCGGGTCCTGCAACGGGTCGGTCACGCTTGCTGGTCCGTTCCGGAGGGTGCCAGTTCGTCGGCGGCGTCGTCGGTGGCGGTGCGTGCGGTCTCGTCCTGTGCGTAGGCGTGGGCGACGAGGAGCAGCCACTCGGTCTCGGCGCGGAGGTTGCCCGCCCGGGAGGCGGCTCCGGAGGCCGGTGGCGCGGGTTGTGGCCGCGGTTCGCCGCCGGTCTTCTTCGCGTGTACGGCGGCCCGCAGGATCGCCGCCTCCACGATCGCGTCCCCTTCCGGGGTGCCGGCCAGGCCGCGTGCGGCGACGGCCCGCTCGGCGTTCTCCTGGACTCGCGGAGAACGGTGGGGGCGGAGGGCGAGCCCGCCGTCGTTGATCTCGATCACCCGGCGGTGCAGGAGGAAGTCGGAATCGTCGGCGTCGTCGGCGTCGCCGTCCGCATCACCCGGCACACCGCCGCCCGCCACGGTCAGGACGACCTCGGGTGTCGCGCCGGTGACGGCCTCCCACAGGGGGGCGAGCGCGGCGAAGGAGCGCGACTCCCATCGGCGTCGCAGGAACTGGCTGAACGGCCAGGCCACCGCCGGGAGCGTCAGTCCCACGGTGATGAGGAGTACGGCCAGGGCCGGCGCCGTCACGCTGAACACACAGCGGACGGGGCTGATGGGCGTCGAGCAGCGGACGCCGTGCGGGAGGAGGTTCAGTTCGAGCCCGATGGACACCAGGCCGAACACCTTGTACGCGGCGTACAGCAGGGCGAAGAGGCAGCCGGCGGCGGTGATGCGCAGTCCGACGCGCTGGCTCTTGCGCCGTGAGTGCTTGGCCTGTTTCCAGGTCTGCGCGCCGAAGTCCTTCGCGGTGACACCGAGATACGTGATGTAGATCAGCACGTAGAGCGCGTACAGCTGGGGCGAGTCGTCGTTCAGCTGTCCGGCGGCGAACAGTGCCGTCATGCCGGCGACGGAGATCCCGAGGAAGAGCACCCGCACACGGATGCTGCGTCTGGCCTGGTCGGGCTCCAGGTTGAGCTGGAGCATGAACGCCAGGACGGAGGTCGCGGCGGCCAGCGTGAACGAGTTGCTGAGGAGGCGGCCGACGCCGGGGACGACGCTTTCGGCGGCGGCTTCCACGAACGACACGTACGAGGCGAAGGCCAGGGCGAAGGACACCAGCAGCGCGGCCATGGCCCAGGTGCCGGTCGGTCTGTGGCCGCCTCGCCCGCGCACCCAGTAGCCGGCGGCGAGCAGCAGCACGATGGCCACGCCCGCGAACAAGAGGTCGATCATCGGTGCCGGCGGCCCTTCTTGGTGGATTTGGCGAACAGTGCCTCCCAGCGTTCGGCGCCCTTCTCGGGCTCGCTGGGGGGAAGTTCACGTCCGCGGTAGATGTGCTGCCGGATGACGGTGGCCATCATCTCGGCCTCGCGCTCGTCGTCCGTGGAGTAGCTCGTGCGTCCGTTCATCCGCTGGACCAGGGTGGGGTTGAAGCCGATGGCGCGGAAGGCGTCGGCGTCCAGCTCCAGGCTGCCGGGGTGGTCGCAGATGATGTGACTGACCTCGTGCGCGAGTATGTGGTTCTGGTGCAGGGCGGACGTGCCCTCCTCGTAGAAGAGGAGGTCGGCGTCGGGTGTCTCCAGGCGGATTCCGCACGGGGCGTCGATCGCGCCGAGCGTGTTCAGGGGTCTGAGGATGATCGGGCGGCCGCGTTTCTGCGCCACGGCGTCGCACAGGTCCCGGGTGTTGAAGCGGTGGGGCAGCCGCAGCGCGGCCACGCGCTCTTCGCACTCGCGGCGAAGCCGCCCAAGGTCCATGTCCGCCCAAGGTCCATGTATCCATGTCCGGTCTGCGATCCGGAATCCCCGGCACCGGATCGCTCGAAAGCTTAGGCGAATGCCTGGGCGGGTCCAAGGGAATCCCGGTCCTCTGACCGGATGGCCGGAAACCGCTCACACCCCCTGGGGCCTGTCGTCACATTCCCGTCGTCGCCCGGAGGGCGGCCCCGCGCCCGCCGCGGCAGCGGCTGATGTCCGCGTGGGCGCGTGCTCTCGGCGTGCCGGGCATACACCCTCGTACTGGATGTACTTGGGTGTGTGCCCGGTGCGGCGGTGGGGGCCCCTCCCGCTCATGGGGCCCCTCCCGCTCGAGCGAAGCCGAGAGTGGGGGAGCGTGCATGGCGTCGCGGGGCAGACGGGAATGTGACGACAGACCCTGGGGCCAGGGCCCCTCTAGTCGTCCAGGTTGAGGGTGTTCGGCGTCGTTTCGCCCGGGAGGCCCTCCAGGATCCGGGCCTGTTCGATCACCGCCGTCACCATCTGAAGGGTCTCCGTGCTCAGGCCGTTGGCGCGCAGGGCGACGGTGCGGACGTTCTGGTCCCGCATGGCGGCGAGGACGGCGATCTCCGCGCGGGTGCGATGGGCGGCCTCCTCGTCGACGAAGTACCCGGCGGGTACGCCGAAGAAGTCGGCGAGCGCCTTGATGGTGTGCATCGTGGGGTTCTTCTTGACGCCGGTGCGCAGTTGCTGGATCGCGCTCGCGGTGAGTCCCTTGCCCTGGCCTCCGGAAGCCTCCCGGATGCCCTCGGCGACCTCGGCGTACGTGTAGGGTCCGCGACTTTCCGGGTGGACCTCTTTGAACAGGTAGTCCAGCAGTTGCGCGAAGGTGCGCGGCTCGCCGCCCTCTGTCACGTCGCCCTCTGTCACGTCCGGTACGTCCTTGTCTGATCGTCGCTGTGTCCACTCTGGTGCGTGATGAGCACGGAACGCGGTGGCTTCTGAACAACTCTAGTTGACGATAGACCGCAACTACGGTGTACGTTCTCCGGGGAGTTGCTCGCACCAGAGTGTTCCACAGCGGGTGGCCGGGTTCCACGGGGGTGCGCCCGGCCACCTCGCGATCGTTTACGACGGTTCCTGGAGGACGGCGAGGACGTTTCCGGCGGGGTCGGTGAACCATGCGATCAGAGGGCCGCCGCCGCGGAAGATGCCCTTGTCGTCCGCCTCGAGGTGGTCGTAGCGCTCGAAGCGGACGCCCCTGTCGGCGAGCTCGTCGACCGCCTTCTCGATGTCGTCCACGGGGAAGTTGAGGATCGTGTACGTGGCCGGGGTGTGGTCGGGCTTGGGGTAGACCAGGATGTCGCGGCCGCCGGCGATGTGCAGCGTCAGCATGCCGTTCTGCTCGGACACACGGAGTCCGAGTGTCTCGCCGTAGAACTCCCTGGCCGCGTCGATGTCGTCCACCGAGAAACCGCTGAAGGCCTTCGTCGTACCGAACATGATCGCCTCCCGGGTAGTGGCTCCTGTTCTCGTACCGCTTCCAGTCTTCTAGGACCGGCGGGGCGGTGCGAACTCATCGGCCTCACACGTCCGGCACCGGTCCCTCCCCACGTGGGGACCGGTGCCGGACGGTGTGGGGATGTCGATCCTTGTCAGGGGACAGGGATCGAGGAGCTGAGGCGGGCGCGGAGGGCTTCGTCGCTGAAGGTGACCGAAAACGTATGGCGTCGTGAAGGATCGCGCCGGCGCCGTGCCGGTGGCCTGCGCGGGGACACCAGGTCGTCGCGGTGGTTGGCCATGATCCTGCCAGCCGGAGATCACGGCGAGGAGGGTCCGGAACCAGCCGGACGGCTTCGCCGCAGGTCAGCCATATAAAGTGAGTTTTCCGGTCCGGATGTCCAGGTGGTCCAGGTAGTCCAGGTAGTGGGGGAAGCAAGGGGGAGGAAGCCTTGAGTCACGACTCAGGCGCGCGTACAGCCTTCGCGGAACGTCTCGCGCTGCTCTACAAGGAAGCGGGCAATCCTCCCCTCAAAAGCGTGTCCGAATCCGTCGTACGACTGCAGCGGGTCGACGAACGCGGGCGGCCCGTGCGGGTGTCCGTACAGCGGATCAGCGACTGGCGGCGGGCGAAGAACGTGCCCGCGCAGTTCGCCGCGCTGGCCGCCGTACTGCAGGTCCTGATACCCGAAGCCCGGCGCCTGCGGCCCACCCCCGTGTCCAAGGGCCTGTACGACATGGCCCAGTGGCAGCGCTTGTGGGAGCGGGCCCTGGCCGACCCGGCCGGCGAGCGCCCGGCGACGGCCGGGTCGGCCACGGCGTCCGAGGAGGAGCAGCGCCCCGCCGTCGAGGGCCCGCCCGTGCCCGGCGGTGTCTGCCCCTACCGGGGCCTCGCCTCGTACCGGCAGCAGGACGCCCGGTGGTTCTTCGGGCGGGAGCGCAGTACGGACGCCCTCGTCGCCCAGCTGCGCTCGGCGGGACGAACGGGCGGGCTGGTCATGCTCGTGGGCGCGTCGGGGGCCGGGAAGTCGTCCCTGTTGAACGCCGGGCTGGTGCCCGCGGTGCGGGAGGGCGCGCTGGGCGAGGCCGTCGACGGGCCGGGCGAGGGCGGCGAGGTGCTCCAACTCGTGCCGGGAGCCGATCCGCTCGGGGAGCTGACCCGTCACATACCCGGGCTCGGGAATGTCGTGTCCGCCGCGTACGAGCCCGGCACCCCGATGTTCGCCGACGCGGTACGGGAGGCGGTCGCGACGTGGGCACACCGCGAGACGCCCTCCCCCGACGGCTCGCCCACCCCGGGCGAAACCCGCACCCCCACCCGCCCCGTCATCATCGTCGACCAGTTCGAGGAGGCCTTCACTCTCTCCTCCGACGAGGCCGACCGCCGTACGTTCATCCAGTTGCTCAGCGCCGCGTGCACGCCCGGCGGCGGCGGTGAACCGGCGCCGGCGCTTGTCGTGCTCGGTGTCCGGGCCGACTTCTACGAGCAGTGCCTCGGCTATCCGGAGCTGGCCGACGCGTTGCAGCACCGGCACATGGTGCTCGGGCCGCTGACCACCGCCGAGCTGAGGGAGGCGGTGACGGGGCCGGCGAAGGCCGTGGGGCTGGAGCTGGAGCCGGGGCTGGCGGAGCTGATCGTGCGGGAGGTGAGCGCGGACGGGCCGCGGGGGGCGCACGACGCCGGCGTGCTGCCGTTGCTGTCGCACGCCCTGCTCGTGACCTGGCAGCGGCGCAAGGCGGGGCGGCTGACGCTGGCCGGGTACCGGGCGGCGGGCGGTATCCAGGGGGCGGTGGCGGCGACCGCCGAGCGGGCGTGGTCGGGGCTTGACCCGGCGGCCCGTACCGCGGCCCGGTTGCTGCTGCTGCGTCTGGTCCGGCTGGGCGAGGACACGCAGGCCACGCGGCGGCGGGGGACGCGCCGTCAGCTGGCGGACGGGGCGGCGGACCCGGACAAGACGGAGGAGTCGCTGGAGGCGCTGGTCCGCGCCCGGCTGCTGACGCTCGACGCGGAGACCGTGGAGATCACCCACGAGGCGCTGCTGCACGCCTGGCCCCGGCTGCGCGGCTGGATCGACGAGGGCCGGGGCGACCATCTGCTGCGCCAGCGGCTGGAGGAGGACGGCCGGGCCTGGGAGGACTCCGAACGCGACGCCTCGCTGCTGTACCGGGGCTCGCGTCTCGAACAGGCCCACAGCTGGGCGAAGTCCGCCGGTGACACCCTGCTGACCCGTAGCGCGGTGGAGTTCCTGGCGGCCTCGGTCAAGCTGCGCAAGCGCACGGTCCGGCTCCGCCGGAGCGCCGTGTCGGCCCTGGTCGTCCTCGCGATCCTGGCCGTCGGCTCGGCGGTGGTGGCATGGCAGCAGCGCAACGACGCGGTGTTCGAGCAGGTGGTCGCCGAGGCCGACCGCGTCCAGTACACGGATCCGTCGCTGTCCGCCCAGCTCGACCTGGTCGCCCACGGTCTGCGCCCGGACGACGAGGGCACGAACAACCGGCTGGTCTCGATCGTCAACGCGCCCCTGGCCACCCCGCTCCTCGGCCACGGCGGCGCCGTCTACCTCACCAGCTTCAGCCCGGACGGGAAGGTCCTGGCCACCGCCAGCTACGACCGGACCGTACGCCTGTGGAACGTCGCCGACCCGTCCCGTCCCAAGGCCCTCGGCAAACCCCTCACCGGCCACACCAGCTGGGTGAGCACCGCCGTCTTCAGCCCCGACGGCCACACCCTCGCCAGCGCCAGCGACGACGGCACGATCCGCTTGTGGGACGTACGCGATCCGGCCGCCCCGAAGCCGATCGGCGAGCCCCTGACCGGCGACAACGGCACGATCTACCTCCTCGCCTTCAGCCCGGACGGCCAGACGCTGGCCTCGGTCGGCGAGGACACGACCGTACGGCTGTGGGACGTGCGCGATCCGGACAAGGCCGGGCCGCTCGGCGCACCGCTCACCGGCCACACCGCACCCGTACGGGCCGTGGCGTTCAGCCCCGACGGGCGGACCATGGCCACCGGTGGCGACGACAACGTGGTCCGGCTGTGGAACACGGCCGACCCGCGGCGTCCGGTGCCGCTCGCCCGGGTGCTGAAGGGGCACACGGCCACCGTGCACTCGCTCGCGTTCAGCCCGGACGGCCGTACGCTCGCGAGCGGCAGTTCGGACAACACCGTACGGCTGTGGGACGTGGCCGATCCGGGGCGGGCGTCCGCGCTCGGGGCGCCGCTGACCGGGCACACCGGGCCCGTGTGGTCGGTGGCGTTCAGTCCGGACGGGAGGATGCTGGCCGCGGCGAGCGCGGACAGTACGGCGAGCCTGTGGAACGTGGCGGACCCGGAGTACGCGTCGCAGGTGGGCGAGCCGCTCGCCGGGGCGAGCGGCGAGATGTTCGCGCTCACGTTCAGCCCGGACGGCCGGACCCTCGCAACCGGGAGCGGGGACGGCAAGGTCCGGCTGTGGGCGGTGCCGACGTCGGACATGGTCGGCCAGAACGGAGCGTTCCGCCCGGACGGGATGGTGCTCGCCACGGCCGGGCGCGACGGCCGGATCCGGCTGTGGAACGTGGCGGAGCCCGGCCGCCCCGTGGCGCTGAGCGCACCGTTCATGGAGGCGGACGACGGCAATCGCGCCCTGGCCTTCTCCCCCGACGGCCGCACCCTCGCCATCGTGGCCAGCAACCGGGCGCTGCACCTGTGGGACGTCAGCGACCCCACCCATCCGGTCCGCCACAGGTCGCCCGTCGCGCTGCGCACCCGGTACACCGACGCGCTGGCCTACAGCCCGGACGGGCGCACGCTGGCCACCGTCTACGACGACCACACCGTCCAGCTGTGGAACGTCGGCGACCCGTCCCGCCCCGTCCCGTTCGACAAGCGGCTCACCGGCCACAAGGGTTACGTCCTTGCCCTCGTCTTCAGCCCTGACGGCCGCACGCTCGCCAGCGGCAGCGCGGACGGCACCGTCCGGCTGTGGAACGTG
This sequence comes from Streptomyces capitiformicae, assembly GCF_002214185.1. Classification (NCBI taxonomy): domain Bacteria; kingdom Bacillati; phylum Actinomycetota; class Actinomycetes; order Kitasatosporales; family Streptomycetaceae; genus Streptomyces; species Streptomyces capitiformicae. The sequence goes on from NZ_CP022161.1 coordinate 4,495,715, forward strand.
AGCGACCCGGCCCGCGCCACCCGCGTCGGCGAACCCCTCCTCGACCACCACGGCTCCGTCAGCGACCTCGCCTACAGCCCGGACGGCGAGACGCTGGCCAGCGCGGGCGACGACGACAAGGTCCGGCTCTGGGACGTCGGCGACCCCGGCGAGGCGACCCTGCTGGGCTCCCCGCTCACCGGCCACACCGAGGCGATCGTGTCGCTGTCCTACAGCGAGGACGGCCGGACCCTGGCCAGCGGCGGCAACGACAACACCGTACGGCTGTGGAACGTCGCCGACCCCGCCGACGCCTCCCCCATCGGCCAGTCCATGAGCCCCAACGCCAGGACCGGCAACTTCCTCTCCTTCAACCCCCGGGGCCACATGCTCGGCGTCTCCAGCGGCGCCGACACCGTACGGCTGTGGAACCTGGACGTGGACGAGGCGGTCCGGCACATCTGCTCGACCACGCGGGGCGTTCTGACAGCGGAGAAATGGCACGAGTACCTGCCGCGGCTGTCGTACGAGCCGCCGTGCGACGAGTGAGGTCGGGCGGGCACCGGGCGCCTCGGCGAGTGATCCCGATCACAACTTCTCATCACAATCGAACAGTCGGCTCCCGTCGCACCAGGGACCTTGTTAGCCTTGGCCATAGCCCGGTCGCTGGTGCATCCCCCGTCGCCAGCGACCGGGCGTTCGCATGCGGCCTAACGACCGCCGCCAGCCACGGTGAGCCAGTGCGCGACCCGGCGGACGGTCGTCTCGTCGAGCCGGTCCACCAGCGCCTCGACGGCCGCCGCGTCGTCCGGTGAGAGGTCGTAGACACCCGCCTTGCCCAGCCCGGCCATGAGCACCTGCTGCCGCCGGTCGGTCATCCGCTCCGCGAGCCTGCCGGTCTCCTCGGCGGAGGCCTCTGCCCGCACGGTGGGCGGCGCGGCCGCGGCCGGCGCCTCGTGCCGCTCCCACCCACCGCCGCCCTTCGGGCCCCACAGCGCGACCACCGGGTCGTCGCCGCGCGCCCGGAGGGTCTGGGTCATCTCCCCCACCGCGTACTGCACGGGGAAGCGGTACGGCGACTCGGCGCCCACCCGCCAGGAGTCCGACGAGGGCTCGTGGAACATCGCGACCCAGCGGGGAGCACCGGGCGGCTGCGGGCTCGGGGAAGGTGTCTGCATGGCGTCCACCCCTTCGGATGAGGATCACGTACGGCGTTGCCGGTGACCATAACTGACGGTCCGTCAGCTATCCAGGGGCGGACCGTCAGCCGTTCCAGGCCTCGTCGTACGGGTCCTGCGGCGCCTTGACGGGCCTGGTGGCGGTGACGTCGAGGAAGGGGATGGCGGTGCCGTTGACCGGGTCCTTGGCCTGCTTCGGGGTGTAGGTGCCGGTCACCTCGATCCAGGTGTCCGGCTGGAGGACGGCGGGGAGGGCGCCGGAGAGGGCGACCTTGACGGGCTGGGCGTCCGCGGCACAGCAGTTGAGAGCCATGCGGACGAGGTACGGGGTGCCGTCGCCGCCGAGGGCGAGGAAGCCGGTGACCTTGAGTTCCCGGTCGGCGAGGGCGCGGCCCTTGTCGTAGACGGCGCGCCCGGCGTAGTCGGCGACGCTGAGGCGGAGGGGGCCGTCGGCGGGGAGCTCGGGGTAACCCCAGGGCTGCTCCTGGAGGGCGGTGCCGGTGCGCATGGCGGTGTAGGAGCCGGCGGCGGGCGGGGCGACCAGGACCAGGGCGAGAAGCGGGAGGACGAGGAGCCAGGAGACCCGGGGTTCGCGGTGGGCGTGCCCCTCGTGCCCCTCGCGCCCCTCGCGCCCCTTGTGCCCCTCGTGCCCGTCGCCGGGCGCCGGCTCGTCGCCCTGCTGCCGGGCTGCCCGGCGGCCGTACCAGACCGTGGCCATCGCGGCCGCTATCAGCACCACACCCGCGCCGATCAGCAGCGGGCGCAGCCCGGCCTTGACGTAACGGAGGTAGAGGTCGGTGAAACCGGCGTGCAGGAGGCCGCCGCCGGTGAGGAAGAGGAGGACGGTCTGGGCCTGGCGGTTCACCGGGCACCTCCGAGGATGCCCCGCCCTCCGGGGCGGGAAGGAATCGGACCCCTGCGGAGCAGGGCAGGGAACGGGGAAGCTGCGCGCTGTGCGGTGCGAGAGCCGAGCGCGTAGAACGTGTTGAGCGAGAACCAAGCCGGCACAAGCACCACCCGACTTTGCTTTATGAACCGGGCAGGTTCCGTCCCGCCTGGTGTTGGGGGAGTAACACCTTTCAGGTCGCTGACCTGCGGGGCTTCCTGAGCCAGGAATCCCTTTGCTTCAGCCGGGGGAGGGTTCAAAGGAGCACCGTCCCGACGAGGGCCGACACCAGGATCGCGAGGGCGAAGGTGACGGGCGCGAAGCGGAGGGCGAAGGCGCGGCCGAAGGTGGCGGTCTGCATGGCGAAGAGTTTCAGGTCGATCATCGGGCCGACGACCAGGAAGGCCAGCCGGGAGGTCAGGGAGAACTGGGTCAGCGAGGCCGCCACGAACGCGTCCGCCTCGGAGCAGATGGAGAGCAGGACGGCCAGGACGGCGAGGGCGAGGATGGCGACGATCCAGTTGTCGGCGGCGGCGTTCAGCCAGCTCGCCGGGACCACCGCCTTGAGCGTGGCCGCGGCCATCGCGCCGACGACGAGGAAGCCGCCCGCGTGCATCACGTCGTGGCGCACCGAGCCCCAGAACGCCGCGCCTTTGCTCTGCCCCTCGTAGGACGGGCGCTCCGGTGGGCGCATCCACGCGCCGCGCCCCAGCCGTTGCCAGAGCCAGCCCATCGCACACGCCACGAGCAGGCTCGCCACGAACCTGGCCAGCACCATCTCGGGGTTCCCCGGGAAGGCCACGGCGGTCGCGGTCAGCACGATCGGGTTGATCGCGGGGGCGGAGAGGAGGAAGGCGAGCGCGGCGGCGGGGGTGACCCCTCGCCTCACCAAGGCGCCCGCCACCGGCACCGACGCGCACTCGCACCCCGGCAGCACCACCCCGGCCATGCCCGCCGCCGGTACCGCGAGCGCGGGCCGCTTCGGCAGCGCGCGGGCGAAGAACGACGCCGGCACGAACACCGCGATCACCGCCGACAGCAGCACCCCGAGCACCAGGAACGGCAGCGCCTGTACGACCACCGCCACGAACACCGTCATCCAGCTCTGCGTCACGGGCGCGGCCAGCACACGGCGGAGGGGGCCCTGCGCTGCGACGGCCAGGACCAGCAGCATCGTCAGCAGGAGGGGCGAGTTGAGGTGCCGGCTGTGGGGTTCGGCGTCCTTGGATTCGGCTTCCTTGGATTCGGCGTCCTTGGATACCGCTTCCTGGGGCTCTGCTTCCTGGGATATGGCCACGGGGGACGGTACCTCCGTACGGGTACGGCAGTGGTGCGGGGGCCGGTTCCTCGACGGCCTCCCCTTTCATACGGCGACGGGGGAGCGACTGCTCAGCGACCGCAGCCCTCCCCCCTTTGCATAATGGGATCCATTTTCATGTAACGTGTCGATGCTTCGATCCGGACCGATGCTTCGACCGAGGAGGACCCCATGGCCGTACCCAAGCGGAAGATGTCCCGCAGCAACACCCGTCACCGCCGCGCCCAGTGGAAGGCGAGCACGCCGCCCCTGGTGCCGTTCACAGTCGACGGCGCCACGTACCTCGTACCGCAGCGGCTGCTGAAGGCGTACGAGCGCGGGCTGATCCAGCCCGAGGGCTGAGACCATGGCCATGGTCCGGGACCGGCTGCCCGTCACAGTCCTCTCCGGCTTCCTCGGGGCCGGCAAGACCACCCTGCTCAACCATGTCCTCGCCAACCGTGAGGGGCTGCGGGTGGCGGTCATCGTCAACGACATGAGCGAGGTCAACATCGACGCCGCCCTGGTGCGCGGCGGCGAGGCGGCGCTGTCGCGCACCGAGGAGCGGCTGGTCGAGATGACCAACGGCTGCATCTGCTGCACCCTGCGCGACGATCTGCTGGAAGAGGTGGACCGGCTGGCACGAGAAGGCCGTTTTGACTACCTGTTGATCGAAAGCTCCGGCATCTCGGAACCCATGCCCGTCGCGGCCACGTTCGCCTTCGCGCGCGACGACGGGGCCACCCTCGGGGACCTCGCCCGGCTCGACACCATGGTGACGGTCGTCGACGCCGTGAACTTCCTGTCCGAGCTTGCGGGCGGCGACGAGCTCGTCGCACGCGGGCTCGACCAGTACGAGGACGACGAGCGCACCGTCAGCGATCTGCTGATGGACCAGGTCGAGTTCGCCGACGTGATCGTGCTGAACAAGCTCGACCTCGTCGACGCGGCCACCGCCGAGCGGCTCGCCGCGACGCTCGCCCGGCTCAACCCCGCCGCGCGGATCGTCCCGGTCAGCCGGGGGCGGGTGCGGGTCGCGGAGGTGCTCGGTACCGGACGGTTCGACCTCGAACGGGCTCAGCAGGCACCGGGGTGGGTGCGGGAGCTCAACGGGGAGCATGTGCCCGAGACCGAGGAGTACGGCATCTCGTCGACGGTCTTCCGGTCCGAACTGCCTTTCCATCCCGGTCGGTTGTGGACCTTTGTGACGGAAGGCCTCGACAGTGGGGAGTTCGGGCAGGTCCTGCGGTCCAAGGGCTTCTTCACCCTGGGCAGCCGGCCGCTGGTCGTCGGGCTCTGGTCGCAGGCGGGGTCCGTCGCGCGCTTCGAGCCGACCGCGGCGCGGGACGGGGAGGCGCCGTACGCGCAGGAACTCGTGTTCATCGGGACGGGGTTGCGGGCGGACGCTCTGCGTTCGGCGTTGGCGGGGTGTCTGGTGGGCGAGGGCGAGATCGTTGTCGAGGGGGATGATCCGTTTCCGGCGTGGGATGTGTGCGGGGTGGGGTGACCGGGGAGTTTCTCGCCCCGCGTCCCTGAAGGGGCGCGGGGCTGTATCGATGTGCGGCTCCGCCGCGTGGGCGCGAGCAACCACACACAAGCCGCACCCGCCAACCAACCTCATCCAGCCGAGCTCTGATGCGGGGGTCGAAGGGGCGCAGCCCCTGGGGGTGGGACTCGGCGGCCCAGCAGTTCCGCCAGGCCTCGTCGGGTGGCGGCCAGGACGACGCGGTCCTCGGCGCCGAGCACGTACGTGGGGGGCAGGTCCCAGATCAGTCCCGGCGCCGTACCTGTGGTGCCTCGCTCGTCCAGGGCCAGCACCCGCCACGCCCCCGCCCGGAACGCCTCCGCGATCGTGCGTCCCTCCAGCCGGGGATGGCCCCGGACCTCCACGGCCGCGAAGAGCAGTACCCGCCGCTCGACCGGGATCGCGCCCAGGATCTGCCGGCCCATCATCGCCCCGGCGAAGGCGGGCGCGGCGAGATGGGTGACGCTGCGGCTCCGGGTGAGGGCGTGCGGGTGCGCGGCGCGGAGGGTGCGGTACACGGCGGTCGCGAAGTCGTCGTCGTAGAGGCGGAGGACGACCCGTAGATCGGGGCGTACGGAACGCGCGTACAGCCCGGCCTCCAGGTTCGTGGTGTCGGCACTGGTGACGGCGAGCAGCGCGTTCGCACGGTGGATCTTGGCGGCCTCCAGCACGCCCTCCTGCGTGACGTCCCCCAGCACCACCGGCACCCGCAGCCGCCGGGCCTCCGCGAGCCCGCGGGCCTCGGGGTCGGCCTCGACGCACACCACGGGGATGTGCAGTTCCCGCAGCCGGGCAAGGACCCGGGTGCCGATCTTGCCGAGGCCGAGGAGGACGACGTGCCCGGACAGCCCGCGCGGCGGCTTCCGCAGGGCCGAACCGCTGCGGAAGGTGCCCAACGCCTCGAGGACCGCGGCCAGCAGGACCGGCAGGAGCAACAATCCCATCAGGCCGGAGAGGAGTTGGAGGATCTTCCGTGAGTCGCTGCCCTCGGTCGCCGGGTCGTTGATCGCGAAGAGGTCGAGGAGCGTCACGTACGTCGCCCGCAGCGGATGTTGCCCGGTGACCACCATCTGGGCGACGGCCAGCCCGAGCACACACGTCACCAGCCCCGCGAGCGACAGGCGCAGTCGGCGCGAGAACAGCGACCCGAAGGAGCCGAAGAATCCGAAGGACCTGAACAACCCCAGCGACCCGGCAGCCGCCCGGCCCTGCGGCAACGCGGGCCCTGTGTAACGCACCGTGTCCAGTACGACGGTGCCGCGCCCGGGGGCCTCGGCCACCTGCCGTTCGTCGGGCAGGAGTTGGGGACCGCGTTCCCCGCTGCTCTCGGAACCGTCGGCCCCGGCGGGGTCGTTGGTGGTCGCCGACAGCAGCGCGAGCGTGCACAGGCCCGGCCCTTGACCGGCCCGGCCCGGTGGCCGTTCCACCGCCCGCAGCATCAGCCCGTCCGCGTGGACGACCTTGGTGGTCCCGACGACGGCGGTGGCGGCCAGCGCGGGCGCGGCGGTGTCCGCGTCGGAGAGAACGGTCGTCGAGGCGCCGAAGCCGTCGACTCCGCCGTCGACCCCGCCGTGGGCGGCGCCGCCCGTGGCCAACGCCGAGGCCTGGTCGAGGAGTTCCTCGATGTGCTGGCCCAATCGGCGGTTGTAGAGCCGGAGGACCAGCCGCAGGCGGGGGTTGAGGCGGCGGGCGGTGAGGGCGGCGCGGATGTTCGTCTCGTCGTCGTCGTACACGAGCGCCAGCGCGGTGGCCCGCTCCACCCCGGCCTCGGCGAGCACGGCCTCGGTGGCTTCGGCCGCCTCCAGGAGAGGTTGTTCGTTGGTCCGGTCGGGGCGTGGGGCGGTTCGGTCGTTGGTCGCTGAATCGCCGTTGCCGGCGGCTCGGTTGACCGCCGCGGACACGCGGTCGAGGAGCGCGACGGCTCGGGCTCGCCCCACCACCGGGCGCGGTGCGATCCGTACAGTGGGCGGTACGACGAGGGTCACCTGCTCCCCGTACACATTGCGCAGTTCGGCGGCGAGCCGATGCGCCAGCCCGTCGTCCCCGCACACGACCATGTGCGCGCCGGAACCGGCCCCGGAATTGGCTGATGTGCGCTGCCGGCCCAGACCTGTCTGGTTGCTCTGGCTGCTCTGGCTGCTCTGCTGCGAAGGGCTCCCCACGAGGCAGAAGACTGCCTCACACTATGACCGGTTCCTGCGTGATCCGGATCACAGTTGGTTGTGTGAGTGCGACGGCGGGTGGAAATCCGTACTCAAGAGGGACGGGGTGACGACCGGTGTCCGGATGCGAGGATGGGGCGCCATGACCGCAGGGTGGTGTTTACGCACGGGGCGGGCCGCGATGTTCGCGGCCGTTTGCGTGCTGCTCGCCTCCCTGGGCCATGTGCTGATGTCGGGCAGCCCGGTCCCCTGGTGGACGATGGCCGCCGGGGTCGCCGCGACCGGTGCCGTGGGCTGGTGCCTGGCTGGTCGTGAACGCGGACTTCCGCTGATCGTCTCCGTCGTGGTCGCCGCACAGACGGCCCTCCACACGGGCTTCTCGCTGGCGCAGCCGTCTTCCACGGCCGTGGGCACCATGGACATGGGCTCCGCCCACGTGAATCACACGGTCTCCATGGATCCGACGGGTCACATGGGTCATGTGGACCACACCGGGTACCTCCTGGACGGCTCGTTCGCGTCCTCGTCCGGCATGCTCGCCGCCCATCTGCTGGCCGCGCTGCTGTGCGGTCTGTGGCTGGCGTACGGGGAGCGGGCCGCCTTCGATCTGCTGCGGGCCGTGGCCGGGTGGCTGGCCGCGCCGCTGCGGCTGCCGCTCGCGCTGCCGCTGCCGCCCGAGCGGCCACGGCCGCGGGTACGCCGCGGTCGTTCCGACCGTTCGCCGCGACGGCTGCTCCTCGTCCATGCGATCACCTCTCGGGGTCCGCCCGCCGGGACCGCTGTCGTCTGACGACAGCCGGTGAAACCGAGGCCGCCACGTCGTGACGGTGCGCGCCTCCGGCTCCGGTCGTACGTACGCCGCCCCACGCCGGGCGCCGCTGCCGTACGGCCGCCTTTCCTCACCGGACCTGCGACGTGTGCCCGCGAGCCGTGTCGGTGGTTCGGATCCCGGATGACCCGAGAAGGACACCAGGTGATCACCCTTACTACGTCGGCGTCCCCGTCTGTGGATACGGCTGCTGCCGCGGCCGCGTCGAGCGATGAGTCCATCACCGCCTGGGCTCTCGCCGCGCGCGGTGGCGATGCCGAGGCCGTCGAACGGTTCGTCGGTGCCCTGCACCGTGACGTCCAGCGGTTCGTCGCCCACCTCTGCGCCGATCCGCAGGTCGTCGATGACCTCGCCCAGGACACGTTTCTGCGGGCGCTCGGCAGCCTGCATCGGTTCGAGGGGCGGTGCTCCGCTCGTACGTGGCTGCTGTCCATCGCGCGGCGGGCGGTCATCGACAGCTTTCGGTACGCGGCGGCTCGGCCTCGGGTGTCCGATGTGGCGGACTGGAGGGTCGCCGTGGAGCGGGCGCAGCCGCGGGGGTTGCCCGGGTTCGACGACGGGATCGCGTTGGCCGATCTGTTGGAGGCGTTGCCCGGTGAGCGGCGGGAGGCGTTTGTTCTTACGCAGGTGGTGGGGTTGTCGTACGAGGACGCGGCGGGGTTGACCGGGTGCCCCATCGGTACGGTGCGGTCTCGTGTGGCTCGGGCTCGGGCGACGTTGGTGGACCTGGTGATGGCCGCGGCCTGAGGCAGCCGGGGGTCTTCCTCGCCCCCGCCGCCCCTACCCCCGCGCCCCTGAAGGAGCGCGGGGCTGTATCGATGTGCGGCTCCGCCGCGTGGGCGCGAGCAACCCAACACAACCCGCGCGTACAAACGCACTCGGGGGTCTGGGGGCGGCAGCCCTCAGGGATGGGACGGGTAGGGGCGGCGGGGGCGAAAAACCTAGTGTCGTGGAGCCAGGTGGCGGGCGGCGAAGTCCAGTTCCAGGCGGAGTTGTTTGATGCGTTCGTCGACGACGAGGGAACCGTGGCCGGCGTCGTAGCGGTAGACCTCGTGGACGGCACCCCGGCCGGCCAGCCGGTCGACGTAGTTGTCGATCTGCCGGATGGGGCAGCGGGGGTCGTTGACCCCGGCGGAGATGTAGACGGGTGACTTGACCGCGTCCACGTACGTCAGCGGCGAGGACGCCTCGAAGCGTTCGGGGACCTCCTCCGGCGTGCCGCCCAGCAGCGTGCGGTCCATCGCCTTGAGCGCCTCCATCTCGTCGTGGTACGCGGTGACATAGTCCGCGACGGGAACGGCGGCGATGCCGAGGGTCCAGGCGTCCGGCTGGGTGCCCAGGCCGAGGAGCGTGAGGTAACCGCCCCAGGAACCGCCCGTGAGGATCAGCCGGTCGGGGTCGGCGAAGCCGGAGCTCACCGCCCACTCCCGTACCGCCTCGATGTCCTCCAGTTCGATGAGGCCGACACGGTGCTTGAGGGCGTCGGTCCAGGCGCGGCCGTAACCGGTCGAGCCCCGGTAGTTGATGCGGATCACGGCGTAACCGTGGTCCAGCCACGCCGCCGGTCCCGCCGCGAACGCGTCGCTGTCGTGCCAGGTCGGGCCCCCGTGGATGTCGAAGACGGTGGGGTAGGGGCCGGACACGCCGACGGGGCGTTGGACGAGTGCGTGCACCCGGCCGCCGGGGCTCTCCACCCAGACGTCCTCCACCGGCACCGAGCCGGGGCACTTCAGGCCCGGCGGGTCCAGCACCACCTTGCCCGTCGTCGAGCGGACGACCGGCGGTTCGGCGGCCGAGGACCACAGGAACTCGACGCTGCCGTCGGGGCGGGCCGTGGCCCCGGAGACCGTGCCTCTCGGGGTTTCCACGCGCTCCAGGCGGCGGGTCGCGAGGTCGTAGCGCCACAGCTCGCTGCGGGCCTCGAAGCTGTGGGCGACGAGGAGGGCGGAACCGTCCGGGTACCACTCGGCGCTCAGGTCACCCTCCAACTGGTCGGCCAGTCCGAGGTCCGTCTCCTCCCCCGTGGACACGTCCCAGACCAAGGGCTCCCAGCGGCCGCCGCGCTGATGGCCGATCAGCAGGCGGGTGTCGCCGTCGACGGGCGCGAAACCCATGACCTCCAGGCCCAGCTCGACCGTGCCGCCCTTGGTGTCGTCGAGCTCGGCGACCGTCGTACCGTCCGGGCGGACCACGCGCAGCGCCGAGTGCATCGCGTCGCCGTGCTCGGTGTGCTCGATCGCGATCAGCGTGCCGTCGTGCGAGAGGTCGCCGACGCCGGCCGACTCCCGGTGCCGGTAGATCTCGAAGGGGGCCACACCCCGCCGGGCCAGATGGATCGTCGAACCGTCCTCGTCCGTCGAGCGGCCGACGATCGCCGTGGCACCGTCACGGCCGATCGCCAGGCCCGCGGGGTACGACGGGTCGAGGCCGGGTGTCGCCTCCTCGTCGGGGCCGCCGTGGAACGGCTGGCGGCGCCACACCCCGAACTCGTCACCGTCCTTGTCGTCGAACCACCAGATCCACTCGCCGTCCGGCGAGAGCACACCGTCCGTCGTACCGTTGGCCCGGTGCGTGACCTGGCGCTGCTCGCCGGTCGTGCGGTCCCACGCGTACAACTCGTATGTGCCCGTGGCGTTGGAGACGAACAGCGAGCGGTGCGGTGCGTCCTCCGCCCAGTCCGGCAGCGACACCCTCGGCGCCCGGAACCTCTTCTCCCAGTCGGGCATGGACCCGCTCTGCTCCTGCGGGGTGGACCCGTTGCTCTCAGTCATGGCCCCATACTGCCCCGACCGTCCGACATCGCGCCGCCGAGGTCCCCAGCCTGTGGAAAACTTCCTGCCGACCGCGTTCGGGCAGCCATCGAACAGCTGCGGGCCGACGCCGGATGTCCAGGTCAGGGCCGATTGTCAGTGGCCGGGTGCAGACTCGCCCCATGACCTCAATGGCTTCAAGGACTTCAAGGACTTCAAGGACTTCCATGACCGAGCTGCGCGGCACCGTCGAGACTTTCTGGGCCACCGCCCAGGCCCGGGACTGGGACGCGTTCGCCGAGACACTGGCCGAGGACGTGGTGTACGAGCTGCCGCAGACGCGTGAGCGAATCCACGGCAGGGAGCGATATGTCCAGTTCAACAGGGAGTATCCGGGCGACTGGCAGGCGCGGGTCGTGCGGATCGTCGCCGAACCCGGGCAGGTCGTCAGCTGGATGCATGTCACGGTGGGGCTGGAGGAGATGCACGCCATCTCGTTCTTCACCGGCGACGAGCAGGGCCGGATAGCCGCCGTCACCGACTTCTGGCCCGAGCCGTACGAGCCTCCGACCGGCCGGGAGCACCTCGTCGAGCGGTACTGAGCAGCCCGCCGCGATGGGCTCGGCGGACCGACCCCGCGGCCGGGCGTCCGGCGTGGGCACCGTACAGTGGAAGGCGTGTACCGGTTTCTGCTGACGCCCCGATGGTGGGGGATCAACGTCTTCGTGCTGCTCGCCATCCCCTTCTGTGTGTTCATGGGGTCGTGGCAGCTGAGCCGGTTCGAGGACCGGATGGCGGACCATCGCGCGGCGACCGAGAAGGTCGACCCGGCGGACCGGGCTCCGGCGCGTCCGCTGGACGAGTTGCTGCCGGTGGACAAGGAGACCTCCGGCGAGCTCGCCACCGTGAGCGGACGGTACGGCGAGCAGCTCCTGGTGCCGAACCGGACGCTCGACGACAGGACCGGCTTCTACGTACTGACGCTGCTGCGCACCGACGGGGGCAAGAGCCTGCCCGTCGTACGGGGCTGGCTGCCCGGCACCGCGGACGCGGACCGCGCTCCGGCCGCACCCACCGGCGAGGTCACCGTGACCGGCGTGCTCCAGGCGTCCGAGACCCCGGGGTCGAACGGCGTGGCCGTACAAGGCGGTCTGCCTGCCGGGCAGACCGGCGCGATCAGCGCGGCGACGCTCGTGAACCTGGTGCCGGACGACCTGTACGACGCCTGGATCACGCTCGACAAGGGCGACTCGGGGATGAAGGCCGTCCCCGCCACCGCCCCGCAGGACACCGGACTCGACCTCAAGGCGTTCCAGAACCTCGGCTACACCGGCGAGTGGTTCGTCTTCGCCGGCTTCGTCGTCTTCATGTGGTTCCGCCTGTTCCGCCGCGAGGTGGAGTTCATCCGGGACGCCGAACTGGGCCTGGTCCCGGACGAGGACGGCGACGGCTCCGCCGAGGGCCGTGCCACCGAGGACCGGTCCCGGGAAGCCGAGCCCGCCCAGTAGAACGGGCCCCGTCAGAACAGGCCCCCGTCACGAAGTCGTCAGCAACCCCGTCCGGTAGACCACGCCCGCGCAGGCGTTGCTCACGGCGGTGCTGAACGTGGCCACGCCGCCCTCCGCAATGTGGGAGACCAGGACGCTGCCGTCGACGACGCCGTCCTCGGTGAGCATCTGGGTGGTCACGGAGTTGCTGCCGTCCGAGGTGGTGGTGGTGCTGCCGGTCCCGTTCTCCGTGGGGGTCGGGTCCGGGGTCGGCTCGCCGCCGCCGCTGGTGCCGCCGGTCGTGTCACCACCGCTGGACGGGCAGGGCTCCGAGGGCACCCAGGCGAACTGCACCTGGTATGAGCTGCCCGGCGCCAGCACCAGCGTGGTGGGGGACAGCGACGGGTCGGGCAGCGAGGCGGCCGCGTCGCCCGCGACATGGTTCACCACGCTGATCTTGGTCGCGTCCGCGGCGCCCTGCGCGGTCGTACTCACGGCGCCCGCGCCGGCGACCGTACAGCTGCTGCCGGAGATGTTGGACACGTGGAAGCTGCCGTAGACGGCGCCGACCGAGTCCGGGGCGCCCACGCTTCCGGTCCCGCCGAGCTGGGCGGCCGTACAGGCCGGCGCGCTCGCTGGGGTCGACGCCGCCTCGGGAGCAGTGCCGGTGGAGCCGTTGCTCTCGCCCTTGTCCTTCTCGTCCTTGTCCTTGCCGTTGCCCTTGCCGGACTCCGTGGAGCCGCCGGAGGAACCGCCCGACGAACCGCTTCCGCCGGTCTGCCCCTTGGACTGGCCCTCGCCGTCCTGGGTCTCCGAGCCGTGACCGGCGACGGAGGGGTTGACTTCTGAGCCGGTGGACTTGGAGACATGGACGAGGGCCGGGACGGCCGTGCCCATCAAGAGCGCGGCGGCCGCCATGCCGACGACGGCCTGACGCTTACGCGCCCGCCGGGCCGGTACCGCTCGCCGCAGATGCTGCAAGGTGCCTTCGCGCGGCTCGATCTCCGCCACGGCCTGGTGCAGCAGATTCCGCAGCACCAGCTCGTCCGAGCCGAACCCAACCGGCCCCCGGCCGTTCGGACTCACGCTGTCCGGGCTCACGCTGTCCGGGCCCAGGTCCATCGAGCGCCGGTCATCCGAACCCGAGACACTCGAACCGGAGCCGCTCGAACCAGAGAGGCTCAAACCAGAGAGGCTCGAACCCGAGCCCCCCGTCCCGGCGACACCATCCGTCCCCGAGCCGGGGTCGTCCGTCCCGGAGCCGGAGTCGTCCGTCCCGGAGGCGTCCGAACGCAGACCGTCCAGACCGTCCGGACCGTCTGTATCGTCCGGACCGCGGCCTTCGAGACCCTGGCCCTTGGTGGGGCCTTGTTCTTCGGGGCCGTGATTCACAATTCCGTTCCCAGCGTGCGATTGCGTTTCTTCGTGCTCGTCGTCCCTGCGCCCCCAGGAGGCCCGCCTCCGGGCGGCGAGCTCATCGTGCCCGTCGTCCCTGGCCGACCCGCTCATGCCGGCGCCTCCATGGCGACGCGCAGGGCCGCGATGCCGCGGGAGCCGTACGCCTTGACCGAGCCCAGCGATATGCCGAGCGTCTCGGCGACCTGGGCCTCGGTCATGTCGGCGAAGTAGCGCAGCACGAGGACCTCGCGCTGACGGCGCTGCAGGCCCTTCATCGCCTTGATGAGGGAGTCGCGCTCCAGCTGGTCGTACGCGCCCTCCTCCGCGCTCGCCATGTCGGGCATCGGCTTCGAGAGGAGCTTCAGACCGAGGATGCGGCGGCGCAGGGCGGAGCGCGAGAGATTCACGACCGTCTGGCGCAGATAGGCGAGCGTCTTCTCGGGGTCACGGACGCGCTTGCGCGCCGAGTGCACGCGGATGAATGCCTCCTGGACGACGTCCTCGCAGGAGGCGGTGTCGTCGAGGAGGAGGGCCGCGAGGCCGAGGAGCGAACGGTAGTGGGCGCGATAGGTCTCGGTGAGATGGTCGACCGTCGTACCGGAAGCCGGCACCGTGGACGTGTCGTCCGCGCCGTCACGCTGACTGGGTATGCGGGTGGGCCGCGCCGCGGGCATCGGCGCGATCACCGGCATGCCGCCGGCCGAACCGGGCATGCGGGGACGGCGGGGTGGACGAAGGGCGGCGCCCCTCGCCTGTACCGCGGTGAAGTCGAGTACCTCTGCCACGCCTGTTGGACCCGCATCCCCCCGTCGGGGTTGTACGCGACAGGCATCACTTTTGCGTCAGACCGCACATTCGTCCGCACACCCGTTTCTACGGCACCCCCCGCACCCGTTGGTACGACCCTCCGAACAACGGACAGCGCGTCGAACGCTCTCATGCGTACCAGCTCTTCCCCTATGCCCCAAGTGTGCGACGCCCAGCCCCGCCGAAGGGCGCCTGTTAAAGACGCTCCCCGTCCGCCGCGCGGTTGCGGCGGACGGGGAGCAAAATCCTCGATCCACGGGAGGCCTGAATCAACCCGGAAATCGTTCGACGACTCGGCCGGAAATCCTCCGCCCAGCCGAACCGCCGACTCGAAGAACTTACACGCCACCACCGACAACGGCCCACAGCAGTGGATATCACCCACAGCAGGCGGCAACAGCCGGTCTACACCGCGGGCAGCCGACCCGCACCGGATTCGCGGAACAGTGCACCGTAGGCCAACGGACCGTGCCCCCAGGGGCAACGAGCCATCCCCCGCACGGAGCGGCGCCCTACGCCGCCAACTCCGCCGCCACCAACTCCGCGATCTGCGCCGTGTTCAGCGCGGCACCCTTGCGCAGATTGTCGCCGCAGACGAAGAGTTCGAGGGCCGTCGGGTCATCCAGGGCCCGGCGTACGCGCCCCACCCAGGTCGGGTCGGTGCCCACCACGTCGGCGGGGGTGGGGAACTCCCCGGCGCCCGGGTCGTCGTACAGCACGACCCCTGGGGCGGTGGCGAGGATCTCGCGCGCCTTGGCGACCGTGACCTCGCCCTCGAAGCAGGCGTGGACGGTCAGGGAATGGGCGGTGACGACCGGGACGCGTACGCAGGTCACGGCGACCGGCAGGTTCGGCAGGCCGAGGATCTTGCGGGACTCGTCCCGTACCTTCATCTCCTCCGAGGACCAGCCGTCCGCGCGCGGCGATCCGGCCCACGGCACCACGTTCAGCGCCACCGGCTCCGGGAACGGCCCGGTGTGGTCGCCCACGGCCCGTCGTACGTCACCGGGGCTGGTCCCCAGCTCCGTACCGGCAACGAGGGCGATCTGCCGGCGCAGGGTCTCGACGCCCGCGCGGCCCGCGCCGCTCACGGCCTGATAGCTGGACACCACCAGTTCACGCAGCCCGAACTCGGCGTGCAGCGCGCCGAGCGCCACGATCATGGAGAGGGTGGTGCAGTTGGGGTTGGCGACGATGCCGCGCGGGCGGGCCCGCAGGGCGTGCCGGTTGACCTCGGGGACGACGAGGGGCACCTGTGGGTCCATCCGGAAGGCGCCCGAGTTGTCCACCACGACCGTGCCCTTGGCCGCCGCGATCGGCGCCCAGCGCTCCGCGACCTCGTCCGGTACGTCGAACATGGCGACGTCGACCCCGTCGAAGGCCTCCTCCGACAGGGCCGTCACCTCAACCTCCTCCCCGCGCACGGCCAGCTTGCGGCCGGCCGAGCGGGGGGAGGCGATCAGACGGATCTCGCCCCAGATGTCCGCGCGGTGGGACAGGATCTGGAGCATGACCGTGCCGACGGCCCCGGTCGCACCCACGACCGCGAGCGTCGGCCTGCCGGTGCGCCCGGCGTCAGCGGCCATCAGCGACGCGGTCTCCGGCAGTGGCGGAACGGACGCTCATCGACCGGTGCCTCCGTAGACGACGGCCTCGTCGCTGTCGGAGTCGAGCCCGAAGGCGGTGTGCACGGCGCGCACGGCCTCGGGGACGTCGTCGGCGCGGGTGACGACCGAGATACGGATCTCGGAGGTCGAGATCAGCTCGATGTTCACGCCGGCGTCGGACAGGGCCTCGAAGAAGGAGGCCGTGACACCCGGGTTGGTCTTCATGCCGGCGCCGACGAGGGAGATCTTGCCGATCTGGTCGTCGTAGCGCAGCGAGTCGAAGCCGATGCCGTCCTTGTTCTTCTCCAGGGCGTCGATCGCCTTGCGGCCCTCGGTCTTGGGGAGGGTGAAGGAGATGTCCGTGAGGCCGGTCGTCACGGCGGAGACGTTCTGCACCACCATGTCGATGTTGACCTCGGCGTCGGCGATGGCGCGGAAGATCGCGGCGGCCTCGCCCGGCTTGTCGGGGACGCCGACGACCGTGACCTTGGCCTCGGAGACGTCGTGGGCGACTCCGGAGATGATGGCGTGCTCCACCTTGTTGTCCCCTTGCGACTCAGGCTTCTCGTTGCTGACCCAGGTGCCCGGCAGTCCGGAGAAGGACGAGCGGACGTGGATCGGGATGTTGTAGCGGCGGGCGTACTCGACACAGCGGTGGAGCAGCACCTTCGAACCGGACGACGCCAGTTCGAGCATGTCCTCGGAAGAGATCCAGTCGATCTTCTTCGCCTTCTTCACGACCCGCGGGTCGGCGGTGAAGACGCCGTCGACGTCGGTGTAGATCTCACAGACCTCGGCGTCCAGGGCGGCGGCCAGCGCGACGGCGGTCGTGTCCGATCCGCCGCGACCCAGCGTGGTGATGTCCTTGCTGTCCGCGCTGACGCCCTGGAACCCGGCGACGATGGCGATGTTGCCGCCGTCCAGCGCCGTACGGATACGGCCGGGTGTGACGTCGATGATCCGGGCTTTGTTGTGGACCGAGTCGGTGATGACGCCTGCCTGGCTGCCGGTGAACGACTGGGCCTCGTGCCCCAGGTTTTTGATCGCCATGGCCAGCAGAGCCATGGCGATACGCTCTCCGGCGGTCAGCAGCATGTCGAACTCACGGCCGGTAGGCATCGGCGATACCTGCTCGGCGAGATCGATCAGCTCGTCCGTCGTGTCGCCCATCGCGGAAACGACGACGACCACCTGGTGGCCGTCCTTCTTCGTTTCCACGATCCGCTTGGCGACGCGCTTGATGCCCTCGGCATCGGCTACGGAGGAGCCTCCGTACTTCTGCACGACAAGGCCCACGTGCGCTCCTCGCTCCGTTTCAGTCCCTTATCCGCACATACACACGTACTGCGGCGGTCGGCTCAGTCTAACGAGCGGCCGAAATTCCCTTCCCGGCTCCCGCATGGTGAGATGTCCCGCTCACCCCTTGATCACCTCGGATTTCTCCGGGAGTCCACCGGTTTTCACCCGGCTTCTCGCCCGGACATCCGGCCGCTCCGGGAACGTCTCTGCCCACCTCCCCGCCGAACAGTCGACGAGAGACCGGAAAAGTGCCCCGAGTCACACCAAGGGGCCCCTCGCCGAAGGAAGCCCAACTTTCAAGCACTAAGGTCGGTGCCGTGCGCGTACTTCTGGTGGAAGACGACGAGCCGGTCGCCGAGTCCCTGCGACGTGGGCTCCTGCGATACGGGTTCGAGGTGGAGTGGGTCACCACGGGCGGCGCGGCGCTGTCGTACCAGGGGCCGTACGACGTCGTCCTGCTCGACCTCGGGCTGCCCGACACCGACGGCCTCGACGTCTGCAAGGTGCTGCGGGACCGCAGTGCCGTGCCGATCATCGTGATCAGCGCGCGCAGCGACGAGACGGACCGGGTGGTCGGCCTGGAACTCGGCGCCGACGACTACGTCTCCAAGCCGTTCGGCGTACGCGAGGTGATCGCCCGGATAAGGGCCGTCATGCGCCGGATACAGCCGCGCACCACCGACGTGCCCGCCGTCGGCCCCGACCGGTACGGCTCCCGGCTCACCATCGACCGCAAGGCCGCGCGCGTCCACCTCGACGGTACGGAGGTGGGGCTCGCCCCCAAGGAGTACGACCTGCTGGCGTTCCTCGCCGAGGAGCCGGGCGCGCTGATGTCGCGCGAGCAGATCATGGAGGCGGTCTGGGACGCGAACTGGTTCGGGCCGACGAAGACGCTGGACGTGCACGTGGCCGCGCTGCGCCGGAAGCTGGCCGGGGCGATCACGATCGAGGCGGTACGGGGGGTCGGGTTCCGGCTGATCGTGACGGAGGACGCCGGTACGGACAAGGACAGCAGCGCGTCATGATCCGTCAGCTCATCCGCAGTTACGTGCTCCTCGTGGCTGTGGCCATCGCCCTGTTCACCGTGCCGGTGGCGTTCACGCTCACCAATCAGTTGCGGGGCGACACCAGCCAAGCCGTCAAGCGTGAGGCCGAGACCATGGCGCGGCTGCTCGGCACCGGTGACTCCGCCTCCTGCGCGGCCCTGGCGCAGATGGCCGGCGCGTACCCGCCCAACGAAGAGAAGGTCGAGGTCACCGCGACCAACAGGTGCGCGATGGAGGGCCTGCGGGAACCGAGCGCGGACACGGCGCTGGCCGAGGCTCTGGAGCGTGGCAGAAACACCGTCGACTGGGGCTCCGACTTCATCTGGGGCGAGAACCTGGTGGTCACCGTTCCCGCCTTCGAGCGCTCGCCGGACGGGAAGACCGAGACGAAGAAGGTCGTCGGCGCCGTCCGCATCATGTTCTCCACCGATCACCTCACGGCCCGGCTCTGGCAGATCTGGGGCTTCCGGGCGGGGCTGGCCGTCCTGGTACTCCTGGCCGCGGCGATCATCGGCGCCTTCGCCGCCCGTCGCCTGACCGCCCCCCTCCGCCAACTCAACGAGATGGCGAGCAAGATGAGCGACGGCGACCTCACCGCCCGCTCCCCCGTCACGGGCCCCCAGGAGACCCAGACCCTGGCCCGCACCCTGAACCAGGCGGGCGAACGCCTGGACACCCTGATCGCCTCGCAACGCATCTTCGTGGCGGACGCCTCGCACCAACTGCGAACCCCGCTGACCGCCCTTCGCCTGTCGCTGGACAACATCGCGGACGGCGTGGACGACGAGTTCGTACGGGAGGACGTGGAGCAGGCCACCGCCGAGGTGGTCCGGATGAGCCGCCTCGTCAACGGGCTGCTGGTGCTGGCCCGGGCGGAGGCGAAGGTGACGGCGGCGGAACCGCTGTCCCTGCGCGATGTCATCCAGGAACGTCTCGACGTGTGGAGACCGGCCGCCGACGAGCGCGGAGTCACCATCACGCTCAGGGGGAGTGCCGACGGCCGGCCGCTTGTGCTGGCCAGTCCCGGTCATCTGGACCAGGTCCTGGACAACGTGTTTTCCAACGCCCTGGAGGTCTCACCGGACGGTGCGACCATCACCGTGCGGGTGGAGTCCCGGGGCGACGAGGTGGTGCTGTCGGTGCTGGACGAGGGGCCCGGTATGTCGGACGCCGAGAAGTCCCGTGCCTTCGACCGCTTCTGGCGCGGTCAGGGCCTCACCGGCAAGTCCGGTTCCGGCCTCGGCCTCGCCGTCGTCAAGCAACTCGTCACCGACGACGGCGGAACCGTGACCCTCAAGGACGCGCCCGGCGGCGGCCTGTGCGTCGCGCTCACGCTGCGGGCGGCGCGACACGGGAGTGGTTGAGCCGGGGGGTGGAGGGCTCAGCCGTGGCCCTTGTGGCCGTCGGCTGGTGATCAGCCCTCGGGCATCGCGGACGAGTGGTGGTTGACGATCTTCCACACGCCGTTCCGCTTCTCGTACTCGTACGTGTAGCGGGCCTTGACGACGCGCTTCGTGCCGGTCTTCTTGTCGGTGAGCGTGAACTGGTACACGCCGGCGTCGAGCGCCGAGTTGCTGTCGAGGACGTTGATGTGCGTCTCGACCTTCTTGCCGACCGGCTTGTTCTCCAGGAAGTGCTCCATGTAGTCGACAATGCCGGCGCGGTTGGTGCGGACCTTGTTGGAGAGGGTGGGCAGGAGCACCGCGTCCTTCGCGTACCGGTTCGCGACCTTCTTCGGGTCGCCGGTCTGCAGTGACTTGTTCCAGCCGTCGAAGAGAGCCGCGATCTCCTTCTTGGAGGGCTTCTTCGGCGCGGCCTCGGCGCCGGCCATGCTGACTCCGGCGGTCACCGTACCGGCGGTGACGAGGGCGGTGGCGGTGACGATGGCGGCGCGTATGCGGTTCTTGCGGGTCATCGCGATCTCCCGTGCGAGGTTGGGGTGTTACTGCCTCCGCGTTCTCTGCGGTGGAAGTGACTCCAGATTCGCGTGACGCCGGTTAGGGGCTGTGCAGGAGACGTACAGGCGTCGGGCAACGTTCGTACAACGTCTTTTGACCGGTGGGTCAGGAGGCGTCGTCGTCGGTGAGTCCGGAGACGATCGCGCTCAGCATTCCGGTGAGCCACGTGTCCCCGAGAAAGCGCGAAGCATCATCGCGCACGCCCGAGGCCAGTTCGTCGGCACGTTCATGTTGCCCGGCCTTGCGGAGGTACAGTACCTGGCCCGCCCGGGCGAAAAGGGTGTGGACCGAGGTGTCGCCGAAGGCGCGGCGGGCCCGGGCGACGGCAACCCCGATGAGGGTGACGGCCCTCTCCGTCTCGCCGTTCCCTGACACGGTGCTGACGAGGTCCATCAACTGATAGAGGTCCTCCGGGTCTCCCGACCACGGTTCGGATTCGGCGCCGTCGAGGTCGCGCCCCGCCGGCCTCGACGCACCGGTGCTCGCGCCGTCCGGATTCCCGGCGGCCGGAGGTGCCGGACGCCTCTCGCCCCCGGCAGGCTCCGTCTTCTGGGCGTTGAGGCGGGCGAGAAGGCCCTTGATCCGGTCCGCGTTCTCCAGTACCCGGGCCAACTCCTCACGCGCATCGACCGTTTCCTCGTGATCCGGCCCGAGAAGTCGCTCACAGTCGGCCACCACCTGGGCCAACAGTGCCTGGGCCCGGTCGAAGTCACCCTGGATCGCACAGAACGTCGCCAGCACGGTCCGCGTGTCCCTGGTCACCTCGTCGTCCGGTCCACAGGCGTGGAGCGCGGCGTCGAGCGCCCGCTCGCACAGCGCCATGGCGCGTCCGGTGAACCCGTGCAACCCGAGTTGCATGCCGGCTCCGCGGAAGAGTTCCGCCGTTTCCTCCGTGTCCTGCTCCCGCGGAGAGCAGGCGGCCAGGGCCTCCACATGCGTCGCCCAGACCTGGTCCTCCGCGCTCAGGTAACCCCTGTGGCCGTTCCCCTCCGCTCTCTGGTCCAACCGCTCCTCCTCCATGACCAGCACAAGGACAGCCAAGCGGCGATAGAGGGCGATCAGGTCCGCCATCCGGGGCGGATCCGTGGGAACCGGCGTACGGGCCACCGCCTGCACCAGCCGGTGGACCGCGATGGTCCCGTCCCGCAGGGTGATCAAGCTGTGCGCGGCCAGCCGCCGGAGCGCCTCGGTGATCTCCAGGGGGGTGCTGCCCGGCACGTCGAGGTACCGACGGGGAATCCCGTCCGGTGCACACCAGGCGATGATCCGCAGGATCTGCTCCGCGCGCGGTGTGTCCTTGATCCGGTTCAGGGTCACCCGCCAGATCCGCGCGATCGTCCGCTCCGCGTCGCCGCCCTCCGGACCGGCCGCGTACAGCTCGGCGGGGTACCGAGCGAGGAGATCCAGGTACGCCCTGGGGGTGATCCCCGCCTCCCGGCAGTACGCGGCGGCCTGGTCGATCGCCAGGGGCAGGCAGCCCAGTTCACCGCACAACTCCTCGACACCCTCGGCCGGGCCGCCGTAGACACGCGTGAACAGCTCGACGGCCTCGGTGAGTTGGAGGACATCCAGGTCCAATGTTCTTCCGAGCCCCCGCCAACTCGTCGCACCCAGCCGCGTCGTGATCAGGAACCGCCCGTGCGGCGCCCGGCCCAGCAGCGACTTGATATCGGCCGGGTCGGAGACGTTGTCGAGGACGAGAAGCCAGCCGTCGTTCGAGGCGAGCCACTGGATCGTACGTTCGCGAAGGGCCTCATCCGGGAGGATGCCGACCAGGCTGGGATGGAGGGCACGGCCGAAATCGGCGAGGCCCGCCTCGAGGTGGGCCCTAGACCCGGCGGTGATCCACCAGACCGGGTTGAGGACGGCGGTGCGGCCGGCGGCCCAGTGTGCCGCCAGGGTGGATTTGCCGACGCCGCCGAGACCGTGCACGGCGTGGACGACAACGCCGCCCGGGTTGTCGAACGCCTCGTCCAGCAGCAACAGTTCGCGTTCACGGCCGACGAACTGAGCCGTACGTTCGGGCAGGTACCGCACCGCCTCGGTGACCGGCCCGAGGGCGAGCGCCTCCGCGGGAAGTACGGTCGCCCGCTCGGCCTGGGTGACGAAATCACCGGTGGCCACCTGGCCGATGTCCCGCCCCGCAGCGACCGCCCGCTCCCCCGACGCCGCCACGGAACGCTCCCCGGTCGTCTCCCCCGCTTCCTCGTTCACGCGTCTTCCCCCTCGTTCGAAAACGCCGACGGTTCCCGGGCGCGAAGCCCGTCGACAATACTCGCTCGAATTGGCCGGCCGCCCAAGCCATCCTGCCGTCATGAGCCTTCGCACCGGCTGGATCACCCGTGCCGAGACCGGCGCAGACATCCCCGCCATCCGTGAGATCGATCTGGCGGCCTTCGACACCCCGTTGGAGGCCGACCTCGTCGAGGCCCTGCGCGACGATGACGCCGCCTGGATCGACGGGCTGTCCATCGTCGCCGCGACGGAGGACGGCAAGAACGTCGTGGGGCACGCCCTCCTCACCCGCTGCCACATCGACGACACTCCGGCGCTGTGCCTGGGTCCCGTCGCCGTACTCCCCGAGTACCAGGGAACCGGCGCCGGTTCCGCGGCCGTCCGCGCCGCGCTGCGGGCGGCCGAGGACATCGGCGAGCACTTCGTCGTCGTCCTCGGACACCCGCCGTACTACCCGCGCTTCGGCTTCACCCGCGCCTCCGCCCACGGCATCAGGATCCCCATCGACGTCCCGGACGAGGCCCTGATGGCCCTCACCCTCGACCCCACCCACCCACTGCCCAGCGGCACCGTTCGGTACGCCGCGCCGTTCGGCATCTGACCGCGTCGCCCACCGGCCGCGCGGGGCGCACCATGCTCAGGCGCCCGGCCCCCTCGCGGGGAGGTCGGCTCAGTCGACGAACTCCTTGAGCGGCTCAGTGTCCAACGTGATGTTCACCGGGTCGGGAATTCTGACGGCGGCACCGATGGCCAGCCTCTCCTCGTGTCGATAACGGCCGTCCTCCACCTGGTTGAAGACGACAACCGAGCAGTCGTCACGGTCGATGAAGAGGTAGACGGGAATGCCGACGGCCGCATAAGCGTCAGGCTTCTCCATGCGCGTATACCAGTCGGTGTCCGGGTCGTCGGCGGTGACCTCGACCACCATGAGCACTCCGGCAGGATCGCTCCACTCGCCATGCCCGACGAAATGCCGAGCAGGCGCGAGCACGCCGTCAGGTCGTGCCCGCCCCTTGCCGTCGGCTTCCGTGCGCAGCCCTCGGTGCCCGTAGAGCCATGGGCCGTCCGCTTGTCCTGCCCACAGCCTCTGCAACCAGGCGATGATCTCGCTCCGGTCGCCGTCCGGGCCGCGCTTGACCGCCAGTCGGCCTCCGATGAACTCCAGCCACACCGTTTCCGGTGCCCGGCGGGCGAGTTCCTCGAAGTCCTCGACGGGCATTTGGGGGCGGCGGCCACCCGGAGGGCAGGGAGCCCCCGGGAAGGCCGCTGCCGCGACTGTTCGCCTCACGGCCGCTCGACGCGGATGCGCCCGCGGTTCGCACAGTCGACGAGGCCGCGGATGTCCTTCAGGTCATCCGTGACAATCGGCGCACCGCCGTACGTGACCGACGTGACTACGACGCTCGCGTCGATCACATCCGTCGTCCCGTTACGTCGGCAGAGTGCTCCCGATGCCTTCGCAGCAGCTTCGGTGAGCGGCAGCACACTGCAGCCGTTCAACGCCGCGTGCAGACGGGCCGCCGATGGCCGCTCGTCCCAGCACTGAGCGAGCACTCCCGCAGGTACCAGTACGGTGACACCCGACGCGAGCACCTGCCTGTGCCGCCACAAGAATCGCTGGTTGTTCTTGGCCGCCGCGATCAGCGCGCCGGTGTCGTACACGACATGCTTCATGCGCTGCGCCGCTCCTGTCGCTCCTCGCTGAACAGGTCGTCGACCCACGCCTGGGCTTCCGCCTGTTCATCGGGGGTGGGCCACCCGTGCTCGTCGAAGTACTCCTCCATCGCCCGCAGCCCTTCACGGATGACGCGACGATCGTCCAGGTACTTCTCCAGAGCCTGGCTGACCACCGCCGAAATCTGCTCGCCTTGGGCCTCCGCGTACTGCCGGAGCGCCTTGCCGAGCTCGGCATCGAGACTCACGCTGAACTTCACCTTCTCTGCCATATTACAAATGTAATCCGCTGTCTGCGCTGGTACCAGCGGCGCGCGGAGGTGCCCGCGCGGGGGCGGGTGTCAGCGCCGTCACCAGTTCCAGCGCCTCGGCGCGAGCCCGTTCGCGATGCGGTCTCGGTTGTCGCGGAAGTGGTACATGACGAGGTCGTCAATCGGGACCGGGCGGAACGTGTCCGGCACAGGGCCACCCGTGCGGCGCTCCCGCGACGAGCGCGCGGCCTGTTGGACGAAATGGGGTTGTTCCGCCGCGAGCGCCTTGCAGCCCGTCGCGTTCGCGCGGCCGTCTTCGATGTGGTCGATGAAGACGGCGATCTCGGCGTCACGGGGGCTCAGGTGTGCGAAGTCCGGGTCCGCGTGCGGGTCTTCGTCACCTACGGAGCGCTTTCCGTACCCCGTTTTGGCCATGGGGTGGGAACGGGCAGGCAGGGCGGCACTAGGCTGGGCGTAAGCCACGATCGAGTCCAGTCGATTCGAGGTCCAGGCCCCGGAGCCGGTGTTGGCGCACCGACCGGGGCCGAACTATTTGGTCGTTTGCCGCGAACCTAGAGCGGCTTTACCTTCCGAAGCAAGCCGATCACGGATCGTCACCCTTTCGAGGTACGCCGCCTCAACTCACGTTCAGACTTGGTTGGTTGGGTTGGTTTTCAACCATCCCAGAACCCAGAAAACCCATGGGAGGAGCTCGGGTCCCGGGGTTCGGGTCCCGGAGCTCAAGCTCCGGGCTGACCTGCGGAAACGAAGGCTTTCCAGGCGGGGGCGCCGAGGGTGAGGGTGGGGCCTGTGGGGTTCTTGGAGTCGCGTACGTGGACCGCCGTCAACCGAGGGGCAGGGAAAGCGACTTCAACGCATGCGCCGCCCTCACCATCGCTGTAGCTCGACTTGAACCACGTCAGCGCTATCTCCACGCAGGCATCGCCCTCGGAGTCGCTGTAGCTCGACTTGAACCAGGTCAGTTGCTCGCTCATAGCTCTCCCGCCATATGTTCAAGGAACTCGGCCGACTCAGAACTGTTAAGGGCCTCCATCCGGATCATGCTAAGCCGCTCAGCATGTGAGCTGATGATCTCCGGGTCCGCAGTCAGCTGGCTCGCGGACTGTCCGGTTGAGTAGCGAAGCGCTCACGGTCACGGGTTTCCAGCAGCACCATCGGCCCCATGAGTGCCGCCGAGTTGGCCCGTGCGAATGGCAGTACCTGAATCGAGACGCCATTCAGGCGGCCCGCCCCTACGAGCCACAGCAGTTGGGCGGCATCCACTTGCGGTACGCGCAGCGCGGCCTCGAACACGACAAAGCTGCACGCCACCGGCGGTTTCCTGGTGAGAATCTCTTGGCGCTCCATGCGTGCCGCAACACGCTCTTCCACCGTCTCCTCGTCCACAGGCGGCCAGTGGCTGCCGATCAACCTCCGTGCGTACCCCTCCGTCTGCAACAGGCCCGGGATCAGCGCGACCTCGTACCACCAGAGACTGATCGCTTCCCGCTCGCGCTCCATGAAGTCCTGAGCCCGCGCCGGAAACTTCTCCCTCTGCAAGTAGTCCTTCGCCGAACTCAGCAACCCCTCCGCCCCGCACAGTTGATCCGCCACATCGAGCGCACGCGGGGTCGGCATCCGCACCCCCTGCTCCATGGACTTGATCGTGTCCGGCGAGTAGTTGGCGGCCTCGGCCAGCTCCTCCCGGCTGACGTTCGCCTTCGTGCGCCAGCGTTTCATCTGGTTGCCGCCGTAGCGCCAGGCGACCGGGGGTTGGGAGTTGGAGTGGGAGTGGGAGTTGTACTGGCCCGACACAGCGCGCACCTCCGACGGATACACACCGGCGTGTATCACCTCAGTCACTACCGAGCGTAGCCCTCACATCGCCACCGTGTGACCATGACGAACGCAATTCACCGCCCCCACTGGGTACCGGAGTCAGGACACCGGCTGCGCGTGATCGGCGTGCACTTCGACGCCGTACGAATCGAGGACGGGCGCGGCCAGTTGGTCGCGCGCGGGCTCGTCGACGCGGCGGGCGGGGACGCCGGGCCGATCGTGTACGAGATGACCGGGGGCCGGTGGGTGTACTTCCTGCTGCGGCCGGGCTCGGTGCACAGACACGACTGGCCGCTGGGCGTGCACCGCTTCGGGATGACGCACTTCCGTACCACCACCTTCGTCGGCGTCCCGGCCCTGGAGGGAAACACCTGGCCCCTGCGCTGGTGGTCGAAGCCGACGCGCGAAACTCCGTACGTGGCACCCGAGTTGCTGCTCGACGCCATCATCGACGTCCAGAACGTCCAGGAACCGTCGGCTACAACGTCCCCAGCGCCGGGGCGAACGCGATGAGCAGCGGGAGCAGGGCGAGGAGCGCGGCGGCGGCCGTGGTCGCCGCGCGGCGGGCCCGGTCCAGGCGGGGCGGGGGTTCCAGCAACCGCTCCACCCTGTCACCCAACAGCCGACGGGTGTTGGAGCAGCTCAACACACCCCGGTGCTGGTTGAGTTCGATGAGGGCGAGGGCGGTGGTGAGGTGACCGCAGCGGCGTGAGGCCGTGTCGTCGGCGGCGAGTTCGACGAGGCGGTGGGTCTGGTCGGCGAAGTGGGCGAAGAGCGGGATGCCGGGGAAGCCGGTGGCGAGGGCCGTGGAGAGGTGGAGCAGCCAGTCGTGGCGGGCGCGGGCGTGGCCGAGCTCGTGCGCCAGTACGGCGTCCAGCTGACGGTCGGTGAGCTTGCCCAACGCGCCGGTGGTCACGACCAGTTGGGGCGGGGAACCCGGCATCAGCCAGGCGTCCGGGTATTCGTCCTCCAGCACGAGGAGCGGTCCTTCGGCCCGAGGGAGTCCCGCCGGGAGGTCGGGGGCGCGCTCCCGCAGATGGGCCCGGCGCAGGGTGCGGCGGCGCCGGGCCTCGACCAGTTCCCGCACGAGCATGGCCCCGCTCCACGCGGCCCCGCAGGCCAGCAGCAGCGTCAGTACGGCCGTCCAGGGCGGCGCGGCCGTCAGATCGTACGCCTCTGTCACGGCGGCGGGCGCCGGAGCGAAGGCGTGCGTCCTCACCGTCTCGAACACCGCCGCTGCGCCCAGCACAAGCGCCGCCAGGCAACTCAGCAGCGCCGCCGCGACCAGGCACTGCCACGCCCACAAAGCAACCACGGGTTCCCGCTCGGGCCACCCGGCCTTCAGCAGGGCACGGGGGCCCAGCACGGCGGCGGTCAGGGCCACGGCGATGAGAAGGAGCAGGAGGACGGTCACGTCGGCGGGTCCGGTTCCTGTCGAGGCGGGCGGGGGTGCGGGAAACATACGTACGATGGCGCCTACGCTACCGCCGGTACTCACACTTTTCTGTGGCCTGTGAACGCCTGGGTCAACTTGCAGGAAATCCAGTGGGGTCGAAACGGCTCAGCAGCGATCTGCCAAGTCAGGCCGCCCCGACCCTCCGGTCCCCGTACTCAATCGTCACAGTGATCCTCGCACCGAGCGCGGTCGCGTAGGCGCGCATGGTTTCGAGGTTGTGGATCTCGCCCCGCTCGATCTGGGAGACGCGCGCCTGGGAGATGCCCACCGACTCGGCCACCTGCGCCTGAGTCAGCCCTTGCTCCTCGCGGATCTCTCGCAGGTGGTGTCCCACGACGTACGCCTCCGTGGACGCGCGTGCGGCCTGTTTGCGCTGCTCCCACTCCGCGTCGGACACCTCGGGGCGGGCCTCCCGCATCTGCCGCTTGACCTCGGTCCAGCTGCTGTATCGGCTCATCGGATGGTCCCGTCCTCTCCTGCGTCGTCCACAGTGGCCAGATACTCGTCGTAGCGAGCCTCCGCGAGCGGGATCGCCTCTCGGTACCAGGCACTCCAGCGTCCGGCCTTGTCTCCGGCGACCAGCAGAATCGCCTGCCGTCTGGGGTCGAAGACGAACAGTACGCGGATCTCGGTCCGCCCCGAGCTGCCCGGCCGTAGTTCCTTGAGGTTGTGTGTACGGCTGTCGGTCAGCCTGTCGACCAGCGGGCGTCCCAACGCGGGGCCACTCTCCGCGAGCTTGTCGACCGCCGCTTCGACGAGGTCCGCCGATGCCGGGTCCTCCTCCGCGAGCTTGAGCAACCACGACTCCACCGACGGATGGAGGTTGATCTCCCAGTTCATGCTCCGTAGCCCAGCCTAGGCCGGACAGCAGCAAAAGGAAATCCTTATATCTTCAGCCCATCGAGTGACAGCGGGCAGGTG
Organism: Streptomyces capitiformicae; assembly: GCF_002214185.1. NCBI lineage: Bacteria > Bacillati > Actinomycetota > Actinomycetes > Kitasatosporales > Streptomycetaceae > Streptomyces > Streptomyces capitiformicae. The sequence goes on from NZ_CP022161.1 coordinate 4,524,299, forward strand.
ACCCGGCGTCATTTGACCTTCTTGCGGCCGAGGCCCAACGGCCCCGCGATCTCCTCTGCCATGACCTTGCCGGCCTCGAACTCCAGGGTCTCGTCGCCCATCATCGGCTGGTCGGTGTCGAGGCCGTCCAGTTCGGCCAAGGGCTGGTTCAACCGCACATGTGCCACCAGGGACTGGAGGGCGCGCAGGGTGGCGGAGGCCGTGGAGCCCCAGTTGGAGAAGTAGGAGAACTGCCACCACCACAGGGCCTCGGTGTGGCGGCCGGCGCGGTAGTGGACCATGCCGTGGCGGAGGTCGGTGATGACGTCGGCGAGGTCGTCGGAGATACGGGCGGGGACGGGCGCCTTGCGGGGCTCGTAGGGGTCGAAGACCTCGGAGTAGACGTCGACCGGGTCGAGCATCCTGGCCAGGCGTTCGCGCAGCTCGTCGACGTCCGGCTCGGGGCCCGGGTCGGGCTCGTAGCGCTCGTCCGGCACGATGTCCTCGTGCGCGCCGAGGCGGCCGCCGGCCAGGAGGAGCTGGGAGACCTCCAGGAGGAGGAAGGGGACGGCCGAGTCCGGCTCGTCGCCCTTGGCCACCTCGGTGACGGCGACCATGAAGCTCTCGATCTGGTCCGCGATCTGGACCGCGAAGTCGTCCGGGTTCTGGCCGGTCGCGTGCAGCGTGGCGTCAGACATCCAGCAATCGTCTCCCCTCGAAGGCGCGGCCGAGGGTCACCTCGTCCGCGTATTCCAGGTCGCCGCCCACCGGGAGGCCGCTGGCCAGGCGGGTGACCTTGAGGCCCATGGGTTTGATCATGCGGGCGAGGTACGTCGCCGTGGCCTCGCCCTCGAGATTCGGGTCGGTGGCCAGGATCAGCTCCGTGACCGTACCGTCGGCCAACCGCGCGAGAAGTTCTCGTATACGCAGGTCGTCGGGGCCCACGCCCTCGATCGGGCTGATCGCGCCGCCGAGGACGTGGTAGCGGCCTCTGAACTCGCGGGTGCGCTCGATCGCCACTACGTCCTTCGGCTCCTCCACCACGCAGATGACCGACAGGTCGCGGCGGGTGTCGCGGCAGATGTTGCACAGCTCCTCCTGCGCGACATTGCCGCAGGTCGCGCAGAAGCGGACCTTCGCCTTCACTTCGAGGAGGGCCTGCGCGAGGCGCCGTACGTCCGTCGGCTCCGCCTGCAGGATGTGGAAGGCGATCCGCTGCGCGCTCTTGGGACCGACGCCGGGCAGCCGCCCCAGCTCGTCGATGAGGTCCTGGACCACGCCTTCGTACACGGACTGCCGTCCTTCCTGGTGTCTTTCAGTACGTACCGTAGTCGGCCGCCGCCGGTCGGAGGAAGGCGGGACGGGGCACGGATGGGCTCGGCGGGGGGCTCGGCGGGGGGATGAGTGCGTTCAGGGGGCGGGCGGGGCTCAGAAGGGGAGGCCGGGGATGCCCATGCCACCGCCGCCGAGGCCCTGGGCGAGGGGGCCCAGTTTCTGCTGCTGGAGGGTCTGGGCGTTCTCGTTCGCCGCCTGGACGGCCGCGACGATCAGGTCGGCGAGGGTCTCGGTGTCCTCCGGGTCCACCGCCTTGGGGTCGATCTGCAGGGCGCGCAGTTCGCCGGAGCCGGTGACGGTCGCCTTCACCAGGCCGCCGCCCGCCTGACCCTCGACCTCCGTGTGCGCGAGCTCCTCCTGCGCCCTCGCCAGGTCCTGCTGCATCTTCTGGGCCTGCTGGAGCAGCTGCTGCATGTTGGGCTGGCCACCACCGGGGATCACGATCAGCTCCCTCGCCTCGTCATGAGTCTTGCGGTCGTACAGGGTCGTACGCGGTCTCGTACTTGCGGTCGCCCACGAGCCTACGTGGTCGGCCCCGGCCGTGCTCCGTCACTCTTTCGAGCGAGTCGGCGGGGAATCGTATACCTGATCAAGGGCCCCTTCCAGGGGTAAAAGCGTCGAAAACGGGGTGTTCGCCACCCGTTGGAGGGTAGGAAGGGTCCGGCCGTGACGACAGCGCGTCAGCGCCGTGTGTACGCGTGTATGTGCACGTGAGTATGTGCGTCTCGCACTGTCGTCAGCAGCGTCGTCAGTAGGGAGTGCCGGGTGAGCCAGGCGGAGATGCAGCCCGACGGAGTTCCGCAGGACGGGCGCGGTGAGGGGGCCGGGCTGTGGGCGGAGCCGTGGTCGGCGGCGGGCGGGCCGTGGGCGGGTGAGCTGGCCGGGCGGCCGTTTCCGCACGGGGACTGGGGGGCGCCGGCGGAGCGGCTCGACGAGTTGTACCGGTGGGTCGAGCGGGCGGCGCTGGAGACCGTCGCGTGGTATCTCGCGGACCGGGTGTGGAAACGGCTGGGGGCGCGGCTGCTGCGGGTCGGGGCGGCGGCGGGGGCACTGGTCGGGGCCGCGCTGCCGTTGCTCGATCTCACCGGGGTGATCGCCGGCGCGGCTCCCTGGGGGTATCTCGCGCTGTTGTCGTGTGCGACGTGTGTGGCGGTGGATCGGTTCTTCGGGGTCACGTCCGGGTGGATGAGGGATGTGGCTACGGCGCAGGCGGTGCAGCGGCGGCTTCAGGTGCTGCAGTTCGACTGGGCGTCGGAGAGTGCGCGGGAGGTGCTCGGGCCGACGGAGGGGACGGCCGGGGAGGCGGCTGAGCGGTGTCTTGGAGTGCTGCGGCGGTTCTGTGAGGACGTGACGGAGTTGGTGCGGGCGGAGACGGCTGACTGGATGCTGGAGTTCCGGACGGGGGGTGCGCCGCTCGGGATCCAGAGCGGGGCGTCTGTCGGGCGGCCCGAGGGGGGGTCGGGTGGGCGGTTGTCCATGTTGCCGGGGGCGGCACGGGCGAACATGCCGCGTCAGCGGCCGCCGGAGGCGCGGTGACCCTGCCGGGGGCGTCTCGGGTTTTTCTCGCCCCCGCCGCCCCTACCCGTCCCTCCCCCACTCTCGGCTTCGCTCGAGCGGGGGGACCCCCGTCCAGGGGCTGCGCACCCTTCGACCCCGCTACGCCTGAGAGCTCGGGGGGGGGCGGTTTGCATGGCGGGTGCGGGTGATTCGTGGCTTGTCGCGCAGTTCCCCGCGCCCCTAAAGGGGCGCGAACCTCAACCCCTCTCGTCGTTCCGCGCCCTCTCGTCGCACAGCCTCGCCCCCGTCGCCGTCTCGCACGGTACGTGCCCGTGGCGGCGGATCACGCTCTGGGCGGTGCCTCGGCGGATGTGGGCGAGGAAGCTGTCGGCGAGGGAGTTGGCGGGTGGGCGGCGGTAGGTGTAGGCGTACTCGGCGCCGTAGTAGGGGTAGGTGTCGTCGCCCTTTTCCAGGGTCTCGACGGAGGCCTCGTGGCCGTCGAGGGCGAGGGCGTGCAGGCCCGCGCGGCTGGTGGCGAGGGTGAGTTCGCTGTAGCCGATGGCGCCGGGGGTGTCGGCGACCTTGGCCAGGACCTGTTCCGTGGAGTCGAGTTCGCAGCGGGTGACGGAGGCGGCCGACAGGTCGTCGCGGCGGCAGTCGAGCGAGGTGCTGGCCACCTGTTCCCAGCCGTCCAGCACGGTCCGCTGGAAGACCTGGCGGGTGCCGGAGTCGGCGTCGCGGCTGACAAGCACGACGGGGATGTCGGGGAGGGACGCGTCGAGCTGTCGCCAGCGGGTGATCTCGCCCCGGTAGATACGGCGTACGTCGTCGAGGGTCAGGCTCGCGCCGCGTGGCCGGATGCCGTCGTTGACGACCAGGGTGAAGACGGAGAGCGCCACCCGGTGGCCGACCAGTTCGGGGTCGGCGCTCGTGCTCGGGCCGTCGGAGAACGCGATGACGGCCGGGGAGCCCTTCTTCGCCTGGGCGGCGCCCAGGGCGGCGAGTTCGCCCACGCCCGCCGAACTGCCCCGCGCGTCCACCTTGATCTCGGCGCCCGCGCAGTCCTTCTCGTACTCCTCCGCGAGTCCGCGCAGCACCGGTGCGAACGCGGTCGACCCGGTCAGCGTCAGCTCGCCCGTCGCGCACTCGATGGGCGGCGGGGTGTCGACCCGGACGACGATGATCGCGGCCAGGGCGATCACGCAGAGCGTGAGCAGCACGGTGATGAGGCGGGCCGCGCGGCTGAACAGCGGCGGCTTCTCGTCGGGGGTCGCGCTGCGGTTGGGGTGGACCTCGCCGTCGAGGATGCCGCCGATGAGCCGTATCGGGCTGTCGACGTCACCGCCGGAGAGGAGGACGAGCAGCTTGAAGTGGTCGCCGCGGTTGAGCGGGACGCGGGGGATGCGGAGCACGCCGTCGCGGTAGCCGAAGCCGGCGGACGGGGTGAAGTGGTCCATCAGATGGTCGGTGCCGGGTGGCTGGGTGACGGACACGCCTCGGATGACGCGGCCGCTGAACACGGCGGTAAGGCCGTGGAGTTCACGCCCCGTGTAGTCGTTGTCGGCGATGCTCTGCGAACCGTCGTTCTCGACGCGCAGCAGCACCAGCGTCGCGTCGGCCATGTCCGGGCCCTCGTCGAACAGCCCGAGTCTGACGTTGGCGCGCCCCGAACGCACGTCGTGGCCTATCGGGTTGTCCATCTGCACGCGGTAGCCGATCCGCTTGCGACGCGGCACCCGGCGCTCGTACCAGACCATCATCGCGGACGCCACGACACCGACCACGGCGGTCCCGACCGCCACCACGTTCTCCGCGCTCAGCCACTCCTGCACACTGACCACTCCCCCGAGCCTCACACTGCGCAGTCAAGCGGATACACGGTACGGCGCCAGGGGGGGACATTCCGGACACGACGCCGGAAGTTCAGCGGGAGTTCAGTCGGCTTCGGGGCCTGCGGATCAGCCGACCTTTTCGCCCCTCCGCTCAGTCGGCCTTGGTGTACGTCAGCGACTTGCCCGTCGTGTCGACGCGGCGCAGGGTTCCGTCGGGCAGGAGGGTGACCGTGGTGGCGGCGCCCGGGGTGCAGGAGGCGGCCGGTTCGCCGACGGTGACGGTCGAGGGGCCGATCCGGAGGGGGCCGCCGTCGGCCGGTTCCGCCGTCAGCGCCGCCTCGAACACGCAGTGGTAGGTGCCGCCCCCTTCGAGCGGCCCGTCGGCCGTGAGGGAGAGCACGGTGTCGCCGACCTCGCCCTGCTGGATGACGAGTTCACGGGTGTCCGCGGCGGCGGAGCCGTCCACGGTGGCGTTCCAGGTGCCGAGGAACCCCTCGGGGATCGCGCCCGCGCCGGGGGACTCGGTGGTGGGGTCCGGTGAGGTCGCCGGGTCGGACGGCTGCGGGGTCGTGGGGCCGGGGGTCTCGGGCGCGCTGGTCGCCGGCCCGTTCTTCGCGTCGTCCGCCGTGCCGCCGTTCTCACCCTGCTTCATCAGCGCGTACACCGAACCGCCCGCGCCGAGCGCCACGACCAGGGCGACGATGACGAGGAGGACGGTGGAGCGGTTGTTTCCGCGCGGGGGTTCGGGCTGAGCGCCGGGGACGTATACGGGGGCCGCTCCGTACGGCAAGGTCGAGCTGGGGCCGGGAGCGACTCCGGGCGCCTGGTCGTACGGCGCCTGACCGTACGGGCCCTGCGGCGCGCCCTGCGGATAGCCGTAACCGGCGGGGGGCTGGGGGAGTTGCTGCGGATGCTGCTGCGGGAAGCCGTACCCTGCGGGCCCGGGCGGGGCGGGTGGTGGCGGCGGGGAGTCCGCCCCCGCGATCTGCGTCGGCGCCCGGTCCAGCGGCGCCCCGCCGCCCGGCGGCAGTACGACTCCGCCATCGGGCGCGGCGGCGGCATGCTCGGGCGGGGCCTCCGGGCCGGTGTACGGCGACGGGTGCCCGGCGTACGGGGAGGCGGGGGCGCCGGGCGGGTACGCGGGCGGGGCCGACGGCGCGGCCGGGGCCCCGGCCGGAGTCGAGGGCGCGCCGGAGACCGGCCGCTTGGTGAGGTCGGGCGCCCCCGCCTGATCGGCCCCCGCCCGACCGCCCTCGGCCGGGCCTCCCGAAGCCGCCACGGCGGCCGGAGGCACAGCCGCACCCTCCGGCCTGCCCTCCCCTCCCGCCGCTCCCCCCGTCTCCTCCGGATCCTCCGTGTCGAGCAACCGCACCGCATGGCGCCCGAGTTGGGCCACCAGGGAGCTGGGCAGCCAGGGGTCGCGCGAGCGCCCCGCGAAGACCGTGTCCTCGGCTCCGGTCCGCTGCAGGATCTGCCCCAGCGTCGGCCGGGCGGCGGGGTCCTTGCGCAGACAGTCCCGTACGAGGTCGGCGATCCCCTCCGGCAGTCCCGTCAGGTCGGGTTCCTCCTGCGCGATGCGGAACATCAGCGCGTGCACACCGGAGTTGGCGGCGCCGAAGGGGAGGTTGCCGGTGGCGGCGTACGCGAGGATCGAGCCAAGACAGAAGACGTCGCACGCCGGGGTGATCCGGTCGCCCCGCACCTGCTCGGGGGCCATGAAGCCGGGCGAGCCGACGATCGCGCCGGTGCGGGTGAGCCCGCCGTCCGTGACGGTCTCCAGCGCCCGCACGATGCCGAAGTCGATGACGCGCGGCCCGTCGATGGTCACCAGCACATTGGACGGCTTGAGGTCGCGGTGGATGAGCCCGGCGGCGTGGATGTCCTCCAGCGCGTGGGCGAGCCCGGCGGCGAGGATCCGTACCGACCGCTCGGGCAGCGCACCGTGGTCCCGCCCGACCACGGCCTGGAGGGAAGGCCCGGCGACGTAACCGGTGGCCACCCACGGGATGCCGGCCTCGGTGTCCGCGTCCAGCACCGGCGCCGTCCAGTACCCGCCCACCTGCCGCGCGGCCTGCACCTCCTGCCGGAACCGGGCCCGGAACTCCTCCTGCTCGGCCAGTTCCTGCCGTACGAGCTTGACGGCGACGGTACGGCCGCGGTCGGACCGGGCCAGATACACGTTCCCCATCCCGCCGGCACCCAGCCGCGCGAGCAGCCGGTACGCCCCGATGCGCTGTGGATCCCCCGGCCCGAGCTTCTCCATGGCCGCCGTCCCCCGTCTTCCCGTACTCTCCCCCACTTGCACGCACTTGCGTGCACAACGGACTGATCGTAGTGCGGCTCCACGGGGAGGAGGGTGGAGCGGTGTCTACGGTTCCGTAACAGCGGCCGGGGGCGTCGGCCCCGACTCGGACGGCTGCGCGAACTCGTCCTCGGACGGCTGCGCGAACTCGTCCTCGGACGGCTGCGCGAGGTCGTCCAGCACCGCCGACAGCCGCTCCAGCACGCGTACGGTCTCCGCGAAGCCCTCCTCCCCCAGCGCCGCCGCGAGGCGGTCGGCGAGGGCCGCGTGGCCGGGGTCGATCCGGGCGATCGCGGCACGGCCGTCGGGGGTGGGGGTGAGGAGCTTGGCACGGCGGTGGGCCGGGTTCGGGACGTACTCGGCGAGCCCGCGCTCGACGAGGAGGTCGGCCACGCGCTGCACGCTCTGCCGGGTGATCCCCATGACCCGGGCGACCCCGGAGACGGACAGCGGCTCCCTCAGCACCGCGCCGAGGACCTGCCACCAGGCGGCGGTCAGCCCGGCCGGCCGCGCCAACTCATCGGCCACGGAGAGGAACTGGCCGTTGAGGCGGAAGACCCCGAGCGCGGTGCGGCTGAGCAGGTCCTGCCGCTCTTCGCTCACCTGGCCGCCCCTTCCAGTACGGCGTACGCCTCCGGGTCCGAGTCGTGGAACAGGCGGTACCAGGCGTCGAGGACCTCGCCCTCGTAGACCCCGAGGAGCCGGAAGACCTCGCGGGCGAAGGCGACGGGTTCCGTGGGACCGGCGGTGACGAGAAGGCCGGCTTTGTCGGTCACGGCGTCCGCGTCCACGTACCGCTCGCCGCCCCGGTAGCCGGTGGCCGCCAGATAGAAGGAGACCGCGCTGGTGTGGTCGCGGTCGTCCAGCAGCCCCTCCCGGGCGAGCCCGGCGGTGGCTCCGCAGATCGCGGCCACGGGCACACCGGCGTCGAGAAAGTCGCGCGCCTTGCGGGCGAAGGGGGCCAGGTCGTCGCCGGCGTCCCAGAGGTCGGCACCGGTGAGGATCAGCAGCGAGCTGTCCTCGGGCCGAAGGTCCGCGAGGGCGAGGTCGGGCTGGATACGTACGCCGGCGAGGGTCCGCACGGACGCCGGGCTCGGCGCGACCGTACGGATCTCATACCCGGCGCGGGCCAGCCAGGCGGTGGTGTGCCCGGTCTCCCAGTCGGCGTAGGTGTCGTAGACGGCGAGGTGGACGGGCTTGCGACCGTCGTTCATGACGTTCATGACGTTCATGACTCCTCCTGAGCTGCGTTCCCTGGAGCCCTCTATTGACAGTATGCTGCCACTTCGCCAGCATGCTGTCAATTGCAGCGGCCGGACGTTCCTCGCCCCCGCGGCCGTTGCTCGCGCAGTTCCCCGCCCCCCCCTGGAAGCACGGCCCTGCGGGCCGCTGAAAAGCACGGGCGCAGCCCTTCGCGGGGGCGACACACTGTCGCGTTCACGCCCCGACCGCAGACAGGACGCCGATTCCGGGCCCGCCCCGCGCACCCGTAGCCTCACCCTCATGACTCCTCAGCCGAATCCCCAGGTCGGAGCCGCGGTGAAGGCGGCGGACCGAGCCCATGTCTTCCACTCCTGGTCCGCGCAGGAACTCATCGACCCGCTCGCCGTCGCCGGCGCGGAGGGGTCGTACTTCTGGGACTACGACGGCAGGCGCTATCTCGACTTCACCAGTGGCCTCGTCTACACGAACATCGGCTACCAGCACCCGAAGGTCGTCGCCGCGATCCAGGAGCAGGCGGCGACGATGACGACGTTCGCGCCGGCGTTCGCGGTGGAGGCGCGCTCGGAGGCGGCCCGGCTGATCGCCGAACGGACACCGGGCGACCTGGACAAGGTCTTCTTCACCAACGGCGGGGCCGACGCGGTCGAGCACGCCGTCCGCATGGCCCGGCTGCACACCGGCCGCCCCAAGGTCCTCTCCGCGTACCGCTCGTACCACGGCGGCACCCAGCAGGCCGTCAACCTCACCGGCGACCCGCGCCGCTGGGCCTCCGACGCCGGTACGGCCGGAGTCGTGCACTTCTGGGCGCCCTTCCTCTACCGGTCCCGTTTCTACGCCGAGACGGAGGAACAGGAGTGCGCCCGCGCGCTGGAGCACCTCGAAACGACGATCGCCTTCGAGGGCCCGTCGACGATCGCCGCGATCATCCTGGAGACGATCCCCGGCACGGCGGGCATCATGGTCCCGCCGCCCGGCTATCTGGCAGGAGTCCGCGCCCTCTGCGACAAGTACGGCATCGTCTTCGTCCTCGACGAGGTCATGGCGGGCTTCGGCCGGACCGGTGAGTGGTTCGCGGCGGACCTCTTCGACGTGGTCCCCGACCTGATGACCTTCGCCAAGGGCGTGAACTCGGGTTACGTCCCGCTGGGTGGCGTCGCGATCTCCGGCGCCATCGCGGAGACGTTCGCCAGGCGACCGTACCCCGGCGGCCTGACGTACTCCGGGCACCCCCTGGCCTGCGCCGCCGCCGTGGCGACGATCAACGTGATGGCGGAGGAGGGCGTCGTGCAGAACGCGGCCGACCTCGGCGCGACGCTCATCGGCCCCACCCTGCGCGAACTCGCCGACCGCCACCCCTGCGTGGGCGAGGTCCGAGGCGTGGGCATGTTCTGGGCCCTGGACCTGGTGCAGAACAAGGAGACCCGCGAACCCCTCGTCCCCTACAACGCGTCCGGCGAGTCCAACACCCCCATGCTCGCCTTCGCCACCGCCGCCAAGGCCGCCGGTCTCTGGCCCTTCATCAACATGAACCGCACCCACGTCGTCCCGCCCTGCAACATCACGGAGGCCGAGGCGAAGGAGGGCTTGGCGGCCCTGGACGCGGCGCTGACGGTGGCGGACGAGTACACGCAGTGAGGGGAGGGGCCCGGCAGCCCCTTGGACGGGCGGGGCCCATAAGCCCTCGGTCATCGGCAGTTCCGTCTCGAAGATACGGCTCGACACTCCCCGTTCGAGGCGCACGGACGAGACGCAGCTGCCAATCGCCCGCCCGCGGACGGGCCGGCGGGCCCGGAGCGCGCAGCTCAGCGGCGACGAGTCCGCAGCCCCTCGGCCGGCAGGACCCCGTAGCCTCTCGGCATCGCGTGCCGCAGGGCCCGCGACCCGCACCCGTCACCAGCAGCCCTCACCAGCCACCCTCCCCCGAAATTCGTCGCGCGACCCCCGCGAAGCGCCTTACCCTGCCCCGATGCGGACGCGGATGATCATTCTCAACGGTGGTTCCAGCTCGGGGAAGTCCGGGATCGTACGGTGTCTGCAGGACGTGCTGCCGGAGCCGTGGCTGGCGTTCGGGTGCGACTCGTTCGTCGACGCCCTGCCCGCGAGGATGCAGGCGTCGGACGACGGTATCGGCATCGCGGCGGACGGCACGGTGACTATCGGGTCCGACTTCCGGGTGCTGGAGGCGGCCTGGACGGAGGGCGTCGTCGCGATGGCCCGCGCGGGCGCCAGGATCATCATCGACGATGTCTTCCTCGGCGGAACGGCGTCCCAGCGGCGCTGGCAGAAGGCCCTCGGCGACCTGCCCGTGCTGTGGGTCGGGGTCAAGTGCGAGCCCGGGGTCGCGGCGGGTCGCGAGATCGCCCGGGGAGACCGGGCCCGGGGCATGGCCGCCTCGCAGGCCGACCTCGTCCACAAGGGCGTGATCTACGACCTGGAGGTGGACACCACCCACGCCGAGTCCCTGGTGTGCGCGCGAACCATCGCCGCCCGCATCAGTCGACCGGCAAGGTGAACGAACGCGTTTCCTCGTGTGTGCCGTCGAACAGCGTCAGGCGGAGGGTGACCGAGCGGGCGTCCGCGTACGGGCCGGGCTGTACGGAGAGGGACCCTTCGGTGGCGGCGCCGTCGGCGGAGGGGCCGAAGGCGCCGCCGGAGTCGAGGTACTCGTTGCCGACGTCGTCGTCCGCCTCCAGGGCGAGGAAGACGTACGGGCCCTCGTCGTCGCCGTCGTCGGAGTCGGAGTCGGAGTCGGAGAGGGTCTGCGGGAGCGGGGGAGTGAGGCGGTAACGGAGCTCCATGCGCTCGGTCGTGACGGCGAAGCTCTCGATGCTCAGCTTGTGGCGCCCGCCCAGGACGGGGATGTTCTCCATGGGCTCCACGGGCTCCACGGGCTCCACGGGATCCATGGGCTCCATGGGACTCACCTCATCTCCCCCGCACCGTATGCCTGGTCAGACCGAGGGTACCTTGCAGGTGATCGTGCGGTAGGCGCCCTTCTTCGGGTAGCTGATGCTCTTGATCAGCCAGAAGAAGCTGATCTCGTCATTGGTCTTGATGGTGAAGTTGCGGCCCTTCCACTTCTTCCCCTTGCGCTGGTAGCCCTTGATGCTGGAGTGGAAGTCGTAGTTGCTCGCGCGGGTGTGGGGACCGTAGGGCGGGTTGATCTCGTAGCCGGAGACGAAGGCCTGCGGCATCGAGACCCTGACCAGGGAGCCGAGGTTCTTCCTGGCGCCGGCGGTCAGCTTGAAGCTCCAGGTGAGCCGGCCGTTGGGGAGCCGGGCGAACTTCACGTTGGAGACGGCGTGCTTGAAGGTCCCCTTGCACGCGGAGACCTTGGCCTTGGCGGCAACTGCCTCCTGCGCGGTGCCGGACTGGCTCGGGGCCGCGACGCCGGTACCGGCGAGACTGCCGAGGAACAGGGAGCCGAAGACAGCGAGGATCGTGGCCCTGCGTGTCGAGGTGCGGATGGTCACGCGTCGGTCCTTTCTCGGGGCGCGGGGTGAGCGGGTTGTCTGTATTCCCAACGAGAACCGTATGGTTGGGCAGCAAGAGGCGTAATTGTCTCTTCGGGCAGCGCCCCAAAGGGCAGTTGCCCCGATGGCCCGCGCCCAGGTGCGTACGCGGTCGCCAACAGCCGGAAGGCGGCCGTAAGGCGGCGGGCCCAAAACACCTTGCGCCGAAGCCGAACGCGTAAGGTGACACGCTCGTAAGACAACACAGAGACCACGCACAGCACGCACAGGGATGCGTACCCGTACGCGGATGGGGGACCCAGACCACGATGCCCGGCACCGGCACCGGCGGCGGCAATGGCGCCGTGACCCGTAGCACCCTGCGGCAGCAGCTCGCGGACGCGCTCCGTTACGAGGTGCTGGCCGGCAGACTCAAGCCGGGGCAGGAGTTCACGGTGAAGGAGATCGCCGAGCAGTACGGGGTGTCGGCGACGCCCGTGCGTGAGGCGCTCGTGGACCTGTCCGCGCAGGGGCTGCTGGACGCCGTGCAGCACCGGGGTTTCGAGGTCCACGAGTACTCGGCGGCCGACTACCGGTACATGGTCGAGGCCCGGCTGATGGTCACCGACGGCATGTTCCACCGGCTCGGCGACCGCAAGGTGGACCCCCGTACGGCCGCCGCTCTCGCCGGGGTGCGGCGGCGCGGCGAGGAGGCTCGGCGGGCGGCGACCTCCGGTGACCTGGACATCCTCATCGGCTACGACCTGCGGTTCTGGCGCGAGCTGACCACCCTGTTCGGCAACCCGTACCTCACCGACTTCCTGCACCGGCTGCGTCTGCAGTCCTGGGTGTGCGCGGTGCAGCGGCTGCGCCGGGCGGGCGATCTCCGGGGCCGGCTGTGGGCCGGCTACACCGATCTGGTCGACGCCCTGGGCCGTCAGGACGCGCGGACCGCGCGGGAGATCGTCGCCGGGTACGACGAACACTCGCTGACCCTGGTGGAACCCGGGGCGGGCGGCGGATGAGCGGCACGCCCGGGTCGTCGGTGAGCGTCGACCTCTCGGTGGTCATCCCCGCCTACAACGAGGAGCACCGCCTCGCCCCCACGCTCGACGCGATCATCGACCACCTCACCGCCACCCAGGCGGCCGCCACCTGGGAGATCATCGTCGTCGACGACGGCTCGACGGACGGTACGCGCGAGGTCGTCGCCGCCGTCACCGCCCGCGACGCGCGCGTCCAGCTCCTCACCGGCGGCCCCCGCAACCTGGGCAAGGGCCACGCCCTGCGGCTCGGCGTCCGCGCCTCGGGCGGCCGTCGTGTGCTGCTCACCGACGCCGATCTCGCCGCGCCCATCGATGAGTTGGAGCTGCTCGACAAGGCGCTCTCCGACGGGCACACGGCCGCGATCGGCTCGCGCGAGGCCCCCGGCGCGAGCATCGGGCGCCGACAGCACCGGCTGCGCGAGACGCTCGGCCGCGCCGGGAACTTATTGATACGCGGGTTCGCGGTGCCCGGCATCCGCGACACCCAGTGCGGCTTCAAGCTGCTCGACGGCGACAGCGCCCGCGAGGCCTTCGCCGCGTCCCGCCTCAACGGGTTCGGGATAGACGTGGAGATACTCCACCATTTCCGGCGCAACGACTGGCCCGTCGCCGAGGTGCCGATCCGCTGGTCGCATCAGCCCGGCTCGAAGATCCGGTGCCGTGACTACGCCCGCGTCCTGGGCGAACTCGCCGCCCTGAAGGCCCGCTCGGCCCGCCGCACCCTCCGCTCGACCCGTCCCGCCGACGCGTTCGCGGTCGTCGTCTTCCTCCTGATGTCGGTGACCCTCTACGCCGGCCGCTGGCTCGACCCGAACGGCCGCTACCTCCCGGACTCCCTCCAGGACCAGAACCAGTGGGAGTGGTTCTTCGCGGTCACGGCCGACAACGTCGTCCACCTGCAAAACCCCCTCTTCACCGACTTCCAGGGCTTCCCCGACGGCGTCAACCTGATGGCCAACACGGTCATGCTGGGCCTGTCGGTCCCCTTCACCCCGGTCACGCTCGCCCTCGGCCCCTCGATCAGCCTCGCCCTGGCGATGACCCTGGGCCTGGCCGCCACGGCCGCCGCCTGGTACTGGCTGCTGGTCAAGAGAGTCGTACGGCATCGGGGCGCGGCCTTCGCCGGAGCGGCCCTCGCCGCCTTCGCGCCCCCGATGGTCAGCCACGCCAACGCGCACCCGAACTTCATCGTCCTGTTCATGATCCCGCTGATCGTGGACCGGGCGCTACGCCTGTGCACGAACACCAGAACCGTAGGGGACGGTGTCGTCCTCGGCCTGATGGCGGCGTACCAGATCTTCCTCGGCGAGGAGCCCCTCCTCCTCGCCGCGATGGGCATGCTGCTGTTCGCCGTCGCGTACGGGCTCGTGCGGCGGGACATGGCCCAGTACGCCTGGCGGCCGCTGCTGAAAGGGCTCGGCATCGCCGCCCTCGTCGCTCTCCCCCTGGTCGGTTTCCCGCTCTCCTGGCAGTTCTTCGGCCCGCAGAGCTACACGAGCATCGGCCATGGCGACCACGCCGGCAACAGCCCGCTCGCCCTCCTCTCCTTCGCCGAACGCTCCCTCCTCGCGGGCGACCGCGAACGCGCCGACGCGCTCTCCCTCAACCCGACCGAGCAGAACGCCTTCTACGGCTGGCCGCTGGTCCTCCTGGCCCTCGGCATCGTCGTACGCCTCTGGGAACGCCCGTTGGTGAAGGCGCTGGCCTTCACGGCGCTGGCCTCGGCGGTCCTCTCCCTGGGCCCGAGGATCCGCCTCCCCCAGACGGACCTGATCCTTCCCGGCCCCTGGGCCCTGCTCGCCGAGAAACCCCTCTTCGAGTCGGTCATCGAGGGCCGCGTGGCGATGATCTGCGCCCCGGTGCTGGGCATGCTCGTCGCCCTCGCCTGGGAACGCCTGGCGGCGGTGCAGGGCATCGGCACCCCGTACATCGGCTTCATGGCGATCGCCCTCGCGCTGCTGCCGATCGTCCCGGCCCCGCTGAGGTCGGTGGAGCGGCCCGAGGTCCCGGCGTTCATCGCGGACGGCACCTGGAAGTCGTACGTCGACACCGGGGCCGGCGAGACCCTGGTCCCCGTTCCGCTGCCGGACCCCGGCAACGCGGAGGCGCTGCACTGGCAGACCACCGCCGACTTCGGCTTCCGGATGCCCGGCGGCTACTTCAACGGCCCCTATGGCAAGGACCGCACCGGCATCTACGGCGCCGCCCCCCGGCACACCTCCCACCTCCTGCGTGACGTCCGCTACAGCGGCCGGCTTCCGGTGATCGGCGAGAACTGGCAGGCGCAGGCCCGCCGGGACTTCGCGTACTGGCGGGCGGGCGCGCTGGTCCTGGTCCCGCAGTTGTACGACGAGCAGTTGCGGGAGACGGTGGACAAGCTGGTCGGGCGCCCCGGTAAGTGGGTGGGCGGTGTATGGGTATGGGACCTGCACGAGGGGGACTGAAAGCCGCGCCCAGCGACTACGCTTCCCTGACCACGATGTGAGTGAGGAGCTCTCTTTTGGCCTGTGACCTCTGGTTGGTCCCGCTCGTCGACGTGTTGTGCCACACGCCCGACAATCCCTTCGCCGAGGAACTCGCGCTCTACAACAAGCTGCTGGGCGAGGCCGGGCTGCCGCCGGTGCCGGTGTTCCAGTACATGCCGGGGCTGACCGGGGACGTCGCCCCGGTCGCGGGTTTCGACTACGACGCGCTGCACTTCCTGCGCCGGGCGTATCTGCTCCAGGTGTGCGGCCTGGCGGTGACCCCGGTGGACGAGTTGGGCGGCGACTACGAGCAACTCCTGGAGATGTTCGAGACGACGGCCCAGCAGTCGCACCTGGTCTGGCACTACGACCACGCGGGCGCCTATGTCCCGGTCGACTTCCCGCAGCCCCTCTCCGACGACGAACTCCTCGCCGGCGGCGGCCCCCTCGGCTCCTCCCAGGCCCTCCTCCGTGAACTGGAGTTCGTGGCCCCGTCCATCGGCATCGACCCGGCGAACCCCCCGGCTCCTCCCGAAGCCCCCCTCCTCCCCACGGACTTGGAGGAACCAGCCGTCCCCGCCCCCTACGACCCCAGCCCCTTCGCCCGCGAACGCCACGTCTGGCTGGGCCTCCACGCGGCAGCGACCCGAAGCCTGGCCCAGGGGTCGATGATCGTGTTCAGCTGAGGGGTCAGCGGCCCAGCACCGAGAGGCCCTCCGGAAGATCCTCCGCGTTCATGGCCGGGGCGCAGGGCTGGACCATCACGGTGAGCCAGGGAGCAATCGGCTCGGCCGCCGTCACCGGTACCCGTGAGACGGAGAGGCGGCGCTGCATCTGGACAGGCGTCGTCTTCTCCGCCGAAGCCGAACTGCTCACCTTCCCCGCCCGACACGACCCGACCCGGTCGGATCCCGGCTGCGAAGCCCCTCCGGGGCCCTCACGCTCGGCATCGGCAGGTTACCGCCGCGCGCCCTTGCTCCCTGACTACCGTTCCTGTGGACTGAGTGGGAGTGAGTCCGCTCAGCCGCGCGCCCCGAACGGTCTTGGACGCTCCCCCAGACTTCGTCCGGGGGGACCCCCAGGTCCCCGGCGTACTCGACCCCGGGGCAGCGACACGGATCCTGTGCGTGGTCCGATCCCGGGAGGCCCCCGCGGCCGGAGGCCGCTGATGAACGCTGCCCTCACGACCTGGCCATGTGGGTACGGCCAGAGGCGACGGGGAGGCCCCGAACCATCACTCCGGTGGAGCGGGGGCCCCGCACGCCAGCGCCGTGCCCGGCGTCCCAGATCGCACGATCACCGTGGCCCGAACGGCCCAGGACGCCGCAAGCCCAGAAGCCGACCATCACACGATCGCGTCAAACCGCCTTCGTATGCGCTCCCCGGCGAGCAGCTGACAACCCAAGCATGAGCACCTACCGTCTCCCCCGTCAGGCTCGGAGCCGGCCGTGTGGCCATCGAGGCCTCGGGCGACGGGGAGACGATCGTCCCGCAGATGTACGGCCTCGGCGGTGAGCTGTGCCCGCCGGCGCGTGCCGTCGGCTGAATTCCAGGTCGAACGAGCCCTCAGCCGCTTGAGCCTGGGCGCTCACGGCGCCATTGCGGCCGGAACGAGCCCCGGGGTGGCCCGATGCCCGGTTGTTCTGCGTATCGATACGGATACAATCTGTAGTAGCTGAACGTGCAACCAAATGGACTGGGGGCTGAAGATGACTCGCGCATGGGAGGCCGATCCCTCCGCGTTATTCGAGCGGCGGCTGGGCAAGTCGGCCAAGGAGCTGGGCAATTCGGACGGCCGGGACGACTGCCCTGACATCTGGCAGCTCGACAACGGCGACATCGCGGTCATCGGCAGAGACCTCACGATTGCCTACGGCTCCCGCCTTCCCGACGGCGTGACTCTCGCGCCGGACGAGCGGCTGGTGGTCATTCCCGGAAGCATGCTCAGCGCAGCGAAGGCGGACATCCCCGATGCTTGACCTCCTTCCCCCGGTTCTCGTACCGGAGCACGGCGAACGGCTCACCCGCGACGCCTACAAGCGTGACTTCGGAGAACGTGACGCGGCGATCCGGGACGCGGACTCCTGGAAGTTGGAGCGACTTCAGCACTTCGAAGAGGAGGGCAGCCCCAGCCGTGACGCCCTGCGCCGAGGGGAGTGGGCGACAGCGCTGCGGCTGCTCGAGGACCGGCGCGACGCCCTGCTCGCCACCGCCCGGGAGGACACCCGCAAGGGCCATCGCTTTCACCGTGTGCGGGTGGTCGAGAAGCCGTTGTCGCCGTACCTGCAATGGGAGTTGCACTCCCATCGCCAGCGCGCCGAGTACGGAGAGCGGATTCGCGTGGTCGGCGCCGAGCAGGTGGCTTCGGTGGAGCGCGCAGGCCGACTGCCGGAAATCGTTGTCCTCGGCGGCGACACCCTCTTCCAGGTCCTCTACTCCAAAGCCGGCGCCACCCTCGGCTCGGTCCGCTACACCGACGATGATCTGGTCGGCAGCTGGGAGAACTACATCAGAAGGCTCTACGAGGCGGGGGAAGACGTGAGGTCCTACTTCGAGCGCGAGGTGGCGCATCTGCCGCCGCCCAGGACCCTGTGATCCACCACAGCCCCGGAGCAGCCGCGGAGGAGGACGGAGCAAGCGATCACCGTGTCCAGCGCCGACGATGACAAGCGCCCAGGCAGCACGCACTCCGAAATAACGGGTACGTCCTCCCGCGACGTCGTACAGGCCAGGGACATCGCGGGAGGGATTCACTTCCACGAACAGGCGGTACCGGACCGCGGCTCCGCAGCCCCCACACCACGGCAGCTCCCCGCCGACGTGCGCGGTTTCGTCAACCGGACCGAGGAGCTCCACCAGCTGAACGCGGTACTGACCGGCGAGAGCGACGATCCTCTCGTCGTCTCGGTCTACGTGATCGCCGGCACCGCCGGCGCCGGCAAGACCTCGCTGGCGCTGCGCTGGGCCCACCAGGTCCGCGACCGCTTTCCCGACGGCCAGCTCTACGTCAATCTGCGGGGCTACGATCCGGGGCGACCGGTCACCGCGCAGGAGGCCCTGCACCGCTTCCTGACCTCGCTGGGGGTCCGCGCGCAGTCCGTACCGCAGGACCTCGACGCGGCCGCCGCGCTCTACCGCTCACTGCTGGCGGATCGCCGGATCCTGGTCGTCCTCGACAACGCTGCCACGGTGGCCCAGGTCCGTCCGCTGCTGCCCGGCGGCGCGAGTTCGCTGGCCGTGGTCACCAGCCGCAGCCGGTTGTCCGGCCTCGCCGTCCGGGACGGAGCACGTCGGCTCACCCTGGGAACACTGCCGGAGCGCGAGGCCATCGCGCTGCTGCGAGCCGTGACCGCCGGATATCGGCCGCAGGACGACGAGCGGCAACTCGCCGAGCTGGCCCAGCTGTGCGCGCGGCTGCCCCTGGCCCTGCGCATCGCCGCCGAGCGGGCCGCCAGCCACCCCCACATGCGGCTGCAGGACCTGACGGCCGATCTGCGGGACGAATCCGCCCTGTGGGACGCCCTGAGTACGGGTGACGACGACGAGGCCGAGGCGGTCCGCACCGTCTTCGCCTGGTCCTACCGCGCCCTGCCCGACCAGGCCGCCTGGCTCTTCCGTCTGCTGGGCCTGCATCCCGGGCCCGAGTTCAGCCTGGCTGCCGCCGCGGCCCTCGCCGGAGTCACGATGATCCGGGCCCGCCAGTTGCTGGACTCCTTGGTCGGAGCTCACTTGCTGGAACAGACCGCCCCGGACCGATACCAGTTTCACGACCTGCTACGCGCTTACTCCCTTGACCAGGCCCAGCACGAGGAGCCCGAGGAAGGCCGAAGAGCCGCGCTGCGCCGCGTCCTGGAGTGGTATCTCCACACGGCCGACGCGGCCCAGAGCTGGATCAGCCCTGACGAGGACCGCCTGAACCTCGCATCGCCTCCGGAGGGAGTGCGCCCCTTCTCCTTCGCCGACTACGACGCCGCAGTGGACTGGGCCGAGCGTGAACACACCAACCTGTTGCAGGCGGTCCGTACGGCGGCCGCAGCCGAGGACGACCGGCTCGCCTGGCAGCTGTGCGCCGCCCTCTGGCACGCGCAGTTCCCCTCCGCGGCGGGCGCCGACTGGCTGGGCGTGGGCCGTGTCGGACTGGAAGCGGCGGGCCGGGCCGGCGACCGTGCGGGGCAGGCTCTCCTGTTCACGAACCTCGGTATGGCCCACTCACGGGTCAACCAGTTGGCCGAGAGTCTCGAATGCCACCGGAACGCGCTGGAGCTCTGGAACGAACTGGGCAACCGCCTCAACACGGCGCACTCGCTCAACCTGATCGGGCTGAACCACCTCCACCGCAGGCGACTCGACACCGCCGCCCACCACTTCGAGCAGGCCATCGCCGTCTTCGAGGAACAGGGCTCGGCCCACTGGGCCGCCACCGCGCTGTCCAACCTCGCGACCACCCACTACAGAGCCGGACGCCTTTCACAAGCCGCGACAGCCTTCGAGCAGGCGCTGGGAGCACACCGCGCCCTGGACAACAAGCGCGGCGAGGGCAACATCCTGCGCCTGCTGAGCGGACTACAGCGTGAACAGGGCGATGTCGAGGGAGCGCTGATCTCGGCCCAGCTGGCCGTCGACATCGCCCTCGGCCTCCGCAACCTCCGCCTGGAGGCCTACTGGCTGCTCGCCCTCGGCGACGCCCAGCGGGCCGACGGCCGGTTGACCGACGCCCTGACCTCCTACCAGCGCTCCGCCACACTCGAACTCCACCTCGGCGACCGCAGCAAACAGGCCCTCGCGTGGCACCGTACGGGCGAGGTCTACCGCCGGCTCGACCGCCACTCGGAGGCCGCCGACTTCCACCGCCAGGCCGCCACCACCCACCACGAACTCGGCGACGCCTGGCACGAGGCCCTGGCCCTCGACGGCCTGGGCTCGGCCTTGCTCGACGAGGACCCTCAGGCAACCCGCAGGCACTGGGCAGAGGCACTGAGACTGCTGGCCGACTTCGACGACCCACGCGCGACGACTGCACGCGACAGCCTCGAACGCCGGTTGGCGGAGGCCGGCTGAGTCGGCCGGGAGGTCAGACATGCGGGTCGGGATCGGGTGTGATCTGCCAGATGGAGACGAGTTCCGAGCGCGGCGTGATCATGTAGACGAAGAAGCCGCCGCTCACGAACGCGTGCTTCGCCCTCTCGTCGGCGTCCTGGTACCCAGGCCCGTTGCAGATACAGGGCTTCGGCGGCTCTGACGAGTTCGTCGGCCTTCTTCTCGATCTCCGCAAGGAACGTGAGTGGCGCACCAGCAGCCACCGTCAGACCATCCGGCCGCCGTAGCGGATACGCGACGGCGGCCGGCACCTCACCGGGCCGACCGCCTCGCCTGCAGGCCAACGCACTAGATGAAAGAGTTGATCTCGATCGTCTCGTCGCGGCCCGGGCCGACGCCGATCGCGGAGATCGGGGCGCCCGACATGTCCTCCAGTGCCTTGACGTAGGACTGGGCGTTCTTCGGGAGGTCGGAGAAGGACTTCGCCTTGGTGATGTCCTCGGACCAGCCGGGGAGGGTTTCGTAGACGGGCTTCGCGTGGTGGAAGTCCGACTGGGAGTACGGGAGCTCCTCGACGCGCTTGCCGTCGATCTCGTACGCGACGCAGACGGGGATCTCCTCCCAGCCCGTCAGGACGTCGAGCTTGGTGAGGAAGAAGTCCGTCAGGCCGTTCACCCGGGTCGCGTAACGCGCGATCACCGCGTCGAACCAGCCGCAGCGGCGGTCGCGGCCCGTCGTCACGCCCCGCTCGCCGCC
Organism: Streptomyces capitiformicae; assembly: GCF_002214185.1. Taxonomy (NCBI): domain Bacteria; kingdom Bacillati; phylum Actinomycetota; class Actinomycetes; order Kitasatosporales; family Streptomycetaceae; genus Streptomyces; species Streptomyces capitiformicae. Next base: position 4,545,224 of record NZ_CP022161.1, read on the forward strand.
GATGCGGCGCAGGGCCTCGCCGTCCGCGTCGAAGAGTTCCGTGGGGAAGGGGCCGGCGCCGACGCGGGTCGTGTAGGCCTTGAGGATGCCGATGACACGGCTGATCTTCGTGGGGCCGACGCCCGCACCCGTGCAGGCGCCGCCCGCGGTCGGGTTCGAGGAGGTCACGAAGGGGTACGTGCCGTGGTCGATGTCCAGCAGGGTGCCCTGGCCGCCCTCGAAGAGGACGACCTTGTTCTCCTCCAGGGCCTGGTTGAGGACGAGGACCGTGTCGGTGACGTACGGGGCGAGCTTGTCCGCGTAGCCCAGCAACTCCTCGACGACCTGGTCGACCGCGATGGCGCGGCGGTTGTAGAGCTTGGTGAGGAGCTGGTTCTTGACGTCGAGGGCCGCCTCGACCTTCTGCGTCAGGATCGACTCGTCGTACAGGTCCTGGACGCGGATACCGACGCGGTTGATCTTGTCGGCGTAGGTCGGGCCGATACCGCGGCCCGTCGTGCCGATCTTCCGCTTGCCGAGGAAGCGCTCGGTGACCTTGTCCACCGTCACGTTGTACGGCGTGATGATGTGAGCGTTGCCGCTGATCAGGAGCTTGGACGTATCGACGCCGCGCTCGTTCAGACCGCTCAGCTCGGAGAGCAGGACCGACGGGTCGACGACGACTCCGTTGCCGATGACCGGAGTGCACTCCGGAGTGAGGATCCCGGAAGGGAGGAGGTGGAGGGCGTACTTCTGGTCACCCACGACTACCGTGTGGCCGGCGTTGTTGCCGCCCTGGTAGCGCACCACGTAGTCGACGGATCCGCCTAGCAGGTCCGTCGCCTTTCCCTTGCCTTCGTCACCCCACTGAGCACCGAGCAGCACAAGTGCGGGCACGCGCGTACACCCCTTCCGGGCGGGGCATGTCCAAGGTCGGGGGCGCATACGGTGGCTCATATCCATCGTGTGCACCGCGACCGTCGTCGACCGTCATTGGTCGTCGTCGGTCGCTGACTGTCGGACCCGGATGCCCCGGAATAGACGAAGCCCCTGGCGCAATAGCGCAAGGGGCTCTTGCACAAAGATGCTACCCGAGGAAGCGAGGCAGGACCGAGGTGGCGACTCCCGACCAGCTCCTCGTGGTCATCGACCCCCTTGCCCGTCGCACGGACGGTGAGGCGGTGCGGATCGCGAAAGACGTGCTCAGCGCGGGTGCGGCGAGCACGAAAGTGTGCCTTCCCGACGGGCCCGAGGAATTCACGCGAGCGCTCGTCCGACGTGGTTCGCGGCGGCCGGTGGTGGTCGGGGACGACCGCGCGCTTCTGCGGACCGTGGCTCTTTTGCATCGGCAGCGGGAGCTCGCCGCGTGCGCGCTCTCGCTGGTCCCGGTGGGCCCGGCGCTGGGGCTCGCCCGGTCGCTCGGCGTACCGACCGACGCGGTGGCCGCGGCCCGCGCCGCCCTGGACGGGGTCGAGCGACGGCTTGATCTGCTCGTGGACGACAGCGACGGGGTGGTGCTGGGGCGGCTGCGGATCCCGGCGCTGCCGGGTGCCTCGGAGAGCCCGGAGAATCCGGAGAATCCGGGGCCGGACGAAGCGGAAGCCGACGGCTCCGCCGCCCACCACCACTCGTGGCTGCGCGCCTGGCCCCAGTCCCTGGTCCGCACGCTGTCCACGCGTCCCTCGCGGCCTTCGCGAGCTTCTCGTCCTTCGCGGTCTTCGCGTCCGTCCCGCATACGGGTCACCTCTCCCGCCGGGGTGGGGCCGGCACGGCTGCGGGTGGAGGTGGACGGGGCGACCCTCGTCGACCTGGACCAGCCCGTGGAGGCCGTGTCCATCTGCCCCGACGCGGACGGCGGTGCCGAGGTCGAGGTCCGGCCGGCGTCGGTGGGCGCCGAGGCCGCGCCGCTGCACGCGGTCGGGCAGCGCGTGACCGTGTCCGGCGCGGACTTCCGCTACCGGGCGGACTGGCTGGTCGCGGGCCCGGTACGGACGCGGACGTGGACGGTACGGGAGGGCGCGTGGGGGCTGACGCTGCCGCCCGAGTGAGGGCGGTGTTCTCTCGCCCCCGCCGCCCCTACCCGTCCCGTCCCAGGGGCTGCCGCCCCTTCGACCCCGCACCGACACGGGGCTCCGCCCCGGACCCCGCCAGGGGCGCTGCGCCCCCTGGACCCCGGGCAAATTTTCTAAAGGTCTGGTTGACAAACATTTAACGCCCCGAGACTCTTGGCCGACTCATTCGGGCTAGAGAGTTCCGGTCCAGCGGCAGTGCGGCGCGCGGCGATCACGGCAACCAGGAAGGGGCCACCCGATGGCGGTTCAGGAGGGCGTAGCCCCGGAGGCGGGAACAGCCGGCCACGGAGCCGTTCACCGGCTCAAGCCCAACGCGGTCGGACTGCTGGGCGTGGTCTTCATGGCCGTCGCCACGGCCGCGCCGATCACCGCGATGACGGGCAACGTGCCCTTCATGGTGTCGTCCGGCAACGGCATCGGAGCCCCCGCGAGCTACCTCGTCGCAATGGTCGTACTGGCGATCTTTTCCGTCGGTTTCACCTCGATGGCGAAGCACATCACCTCGACCGGCGCCTTCTACGGCTTCATCTCCTACGGCCTCGGCCGCACCGTGGGCCTCGCCTCCGGGCTGCTCGCGACCTTCGCGTACGTCGTCTTCGAACCGGCCCTCATCGGCATCTTCTCCGTCTTCGCGACGACGACCCTGGAGGACCAGACGGGTGTCGCCGTCCCGTGGTGGGCCTTCGCGGTCCTGATGCTGGCCGTCAACGCCATGGGGACGTGGTTCGGGGTGTCGGTGGCGGAGAAGCTGCTGGTCGTCCTGCTGGCCACCGAGGTGACGATCCTCGCCGCGATGGCGATCTCGGTCGCCCTGCACGGCGGCGGCCCGCACGGCTTCACCTTCGGCCCGGTCAACCCCGTGAACGCCTTCCAGGGCACCTCCGCCGGCCTCGGCCTCTTCTTCGCCTTCTGGTCGTGGGTCGGCTTCGAGTCGACGGCCATGTACGGCGAGGAGTCCCGCGACCCGAAGAAGATCATCCCCAAGGCGACGATGATCTCGGTCCTCGGCGTCGGCGTCTTCTACGTCTTCGTCTCCTGGATGGCCATCATCGGCAACGGCGAGCAGGAGGCGGTGGCCGCCGCCTCCTCCGCCAATCCCCTCGCGATGTTCTTCAACCCCACCGAGCAGTACGTCGGCCACTGGGCGGTCGTCGTCATGCAGTGGCTGATGATCACCGGCTCGCTGGCCTGCGGCATGGCCTTCCACAACTGCGCGGCGCGCTACCTGTACGCGCTGGGCCGCGAAGGTGCCGTCCCGGGCTTGCAGAACACCATCGGCCGCACCCACCCCCGCCACGGCTCCCCGCACATCGCCGGCCTGGTCCAGACGGCGGTGACCGGCGCCCTCCTCGCCGCGTTCGCCCTGGCCGGCAAGGACCCGTACACCGGTACGTACGTCCTGCTCGCCATCCTCGGCACGATGGCCATCCTCGTCGTCCAGGCGGTCTGTTCCTTCGCCGTCCTCGCCTACTTCCGCTCGCACCACCCCGAGAGCCGCCACTGGTTCAGGACGCTGGTCGCTCCACTGGTGGGCGGCGTGGCGATGCTCGCGGTGGTCGTGCTGCTGGTGTCCAACATGGGGGTCGCGGCGGGCCCGGAGTCGGGGTCCTTCGTCCTCCGGGCCACCCCGTGGATCGTCGCGCTGATCGCGGTCGGCGGCATCGCGTACGCGCAGTACCTGAAGCGCCGGGCACCGGAGCGGTACGCGCTGCTGGGGCGGACGGTGCTGGAGGAGACGAAGGAGCGCTAAGCGCTCCGCTGCAAGTACCGAGACACGCCTGGAAGTACCGAGACACGCCGTCGATCGTCTGCGGCGCCGTCGTGGCTGGTCGCGCCTCCGCGCGGCGGAGCCGCAGAATGTTCCGCCCCGCGCCCCTTCAGGGCGCGGCCGAACCGCAGCGGACTTCGTCCGATCTGCTCAGGGCCTGTCGTCACCTTCCCGTCGTCGCCCGGAGGGCTGCCCCGCGCCCGCCGCGGCAGCGGCTGATGTCCGCGTAGGTGCGTGGCGTCGGGGGGCAGAGGGGAAGGTGACGACAGGCCCTGGCCCCCGAAGGCCCCGAAGGCCCCGAAGGCCCCGACGTCTCAGTGCGGGATGGTGTCGATGAGGTCGCGGGCGCCCTGACGCAACAGGGCGACGGCGACCGAGGTGCCGAGGGTGGCCGGGTCGAGGCGCCCCGCCCATTCATGGGCGTTGAGCACGGTCTTGCCGTCCGGCGTGAACACGCTTGCGCGCAGCGACAGTTCACCGCCCCGCTCGGTACGGGCGTAGCCGGCGATGGGGCTGTTGCAGTGGCCCTGGAGGACGTGCAGGAACATGCGTTCGGCCGTGGCTTCGCGGTGTGTGTCGGGGTCGCCGAGGCCGCCGACGGTCTCGATGAGGCCGGTGTCGCCCTCGCGGCACTGGAGCGCGAGGATGCCCGCGCCGATCGGCGGCATCATCGTCTCCGGGTCCAGGACCTCGCTGATCACATCCCGCCGCCCGATCCGTTCGAGCCCGGAGACGGCGAGGAGCAACGCGTCCGCCTCGCCCTCGGCGAGCTTCTGCAGCCGCCGGTTGGCGTTGCCGCGGAACGGTACGCAGTCCAGGTGCGGGTGGGAGGCGGCGAGCTGGGCGACGCGGCGTACCGAGGAGGTGCCGATCCGGGTGCCGGCCGGCAGCTCGTCGAGGGTGAGCCCGCCGGGGTGCACGAGCGCGTCGCGGATGTCGTCCCGCTTCAGGAACGCGGCGAACATGGTCCCGGCCGGCAGCGGCCGGTCGGCGGGGATGTCCTTGACGCAGTGCACCGCGAGGTCCGCCTCCCCCGCGACCAGCGCCGCGTCGACCTCCTTGGTGAACGCCCCCTTCCCCTCGACCTTCGCCAGGTCGCCCAGCCACTTGTCCCCGGTCGTCTTCACCGGCACGACGGCCGTCCGGATCCCTGGACGCAGCACAGCCAGTTCGGCACGCACCCGCTCCACCTGGGCGAGGGCCATGGGGGAGTCACGGGAGACGATGCGGATGAGCTCGGGAGTGGCCATGCCCTCCACGATAGGCCGTCGACAGGCCGTCAGATGCGGGCACGGGCTGACGCGGACCGACGTAGACCGACGCAGACCGACGCAGACCGACGCGGACCGACCGGACTGACGGCAAATCAGGCCCCGGATTTCGCCAACGGCACATCCGATGGGGTGACGACATGTCAGCTCGGCGTGGTTAGCGGCTCTCCACCCCCGAATTACCCGGCGATTCAGGGACTTTGACGGTCCACCAGGCCACTGGGTCCGTCATCCGCCAGGGTGACTATCGACAGGGCCATTCAGTCCTATTTTCATACCACCCCCGGACTTCTCCGAGATGACAGCGGAAATCCACGGATTTACGTTCGTGATCGTCGGCGGCTCCAGCCGACGTCACGGAGAGAAGGAGAAGTGCATTGCGCACTCGTACGATCACAGTGATCGCCGCTTCGGTCGGCGTGGCGGTAGCGACCGCCACAGGTGTCACCTACGCCAGCTCCGCCCTGGAATCGACCCCCAAGTCGACCCCGCCCAAGTCGGCCCCGGTCGTCGTCGAGAAGCCCGCCCCCGCCGCCGGCGCCCCCGCGGCAGCGCCGCTCGGCGGTACGGGAGCGCACGAGGAGCACGACCCGAGGAGGAAGGACGACGAGCACCACCACCACGGCAGGATTCACATCAACGAGCGCTCGTATCCCGCCGCGCCGGGCTCCTGCATCACCGTCGTCAACGTGATCAGCAACACATTCGGCGCCATCAGCTTCAACATCCGAAATGAAAGCGACAAGACTCTCGAATTCTTCACCGGGGCTACCTGCGACAACGGTCCCGCCGTTGCCACGGTCGGCCCTCGAAGCTCCAGCAACGCAATCCCCGGGGTGCCCGCGGGCGCAATCATCGTGGGAAGTTTCCGCACCATCGACCACGACCACCACAACAACCACGACAAGCACTGACGCCGACCGCGTCCGGCAATGGGGGAGGAAATACCTTCCTCGCAGCATTGGAACCCCGGCTCGCCGCAATCGGGCCGGGGTCCCGGCACAGGGTACTCCTCGGGAGATTCCCAGCTGCGGGACGGGCGAGATCCCCGCCAGGTGCGCGCGCTGAATACCTCCGTATTCACTAGTGGGGACCGGGGCTGGGGCGCTGTCGGCCGGGAAGCTCAAGTGTTGCTCTGAAGTGGGCGGGAGAGGGTTGTGGGCCGTTCCGCCCGGTGACACTGCGGGCAGGCGGGGTGTTCGAAGGGGCGGGCAGGGGGTGGGTCCGAGATGAGAGTGGGCTTTCGGCGAACCATGGCGGCCGGTGCGGGGACCCGGGCGCTGGACACGTACGACATCGCGTTCCTGGCGGGCGGGGCGCATCGGGTGGCCGACAGCGCGGTGATCGCGCTGGCCGAGCGCGGGCTGCTCAAGGTGCGCGCCTCGCACATACGTGCGACCGGGGGTGCCGTGAGTTCCATGGGCGGGGATCGGCCCCGGCATCCGGTCGAGCGTGCGGTGATCGTGTCGTGCCTGCACAGCAGGAGTGTCGTGGCCGTACACACGGCCCTGCAGCGTTCCCCGGCGGTGGAGGAGATCGGCCGCCGACTCGCGGCCGAGGGCCTGGTGACGGGATCCCGCCGCCGGTTGACCCGTGCGGGGAGGCGGCGACTGCGGGCGGCGGAACGGGACGGGAACGTCCCGGCGTACGTCCTCGACGGCCCCGCCGTCCTCCCGAGCGGACCGGTCCGACGTGGCGTGGTCGGCGTCCAGCCGATTCCTTCGGGCCTGGGCCGTGCGCTGATCCGCATGGGCAGGGCCCTGGACCACGACAACGACGACTCCTCCTCGGCTTCGGACACCGGCTCGGGGGGCGGTTTCGGTTGCGGCGGTGGGGGTGGCGGGGGCGACTGAGCCACAACGGAACGGCCAGGCCCCGCTCCGCCGGGGGGCACGCTCGGCCGGGGGGCACGCTCGGCCGGGGGGCACGCTCAGTCGGGGGGCACGCTCAGTCGGCAATTGGCAGATCAGTCCCAGTGGCATGCCTCGTTCAGGGCACTGTGCGAGGCGTTTACGGCAATTCGGCGAGACGGATCTGCCAATCGGTGCGGCACCTGAACAACGGCTGCCCCGCGGACCTCGTGGGGAACGGCGGCGGTCCGTGGCCGTACTCGGAACGGTTGGGTGACCGGCATCGCGAGGCCAGGAAGGCCGCCCCTACGAAAGCCCGTTGAGATGCGGGCGTTCATTGGGAAGAGTCTGCGGCATGGAGTTCTTCTGTTATCACCGCGATCGGGCCAATTCCCTTGGGCTGAGGGAGAAGTTGGGCGAAGCGCACTGGTCCTACATGGACCGGTACGAGGCGGAGCTGATCGCTCGTGGGCCGACGTTCGGCGAGGACGGGGAGACGCCCACCGGGAGCGTGCACATCGTGGGGTTGCCGGATCCCGCCGCCGCCCGCGCGTTCGCGTTCGACGAGCCGAACCATCAGGCCGGCGTGTACCGCGACGTACTGCTGCGGCGGTGGCGCAACCTGCTGGGTCGCACGATGTGGGAGTTCCCTGGTGGACGGGACGGCGGCAGTCGGTACCTCGTCCTGGGGCTGGGGTCGGGGCCGGGCGCCGACCTCGTCGTACCGGCCACCCGGCGCGATGAGTTGATCGCGTACGGGCCGCTGCTGTCCGACGACGGGGACACCTGGTTGGGTACGGCGGCACTGGTCAGGGCTCCGAGGCCGGAAACGGCGCGGGCCGTGCTGACGTCGGACGAGTACGACGTCATCGAGGTGCATGAGTGGGAGTTCGGCGGGCGACGGTGACAGCAGGGCCGGACCCCGCCGGGTTGGAAATAGTTCGTTGACAACAAATTGTTTGCATCCCATGCTGGACGTATGTCGTCCTCCTCTTCTTCGCAGCCGCCCGCCACCGACTCCGACGCCCCCTTCGCCCCGCCGAGCGCGGACGAGGCGCGGGCTCGGCGCACGTACACGTCTCTCTTCCGTATCGCCGAGCGGCACGCGGCGACGGACGGGCAGCGGCGGCGGCAGATCCATCCGCATGTGCTCGGCCCGCACGAGGCCATCCGGCTGGTGTCGTTCCTGCTCAGTGGCGCGGCGATGCTCGAAGACGGTGAACCGGAGGTGGATCGGGCTGACATCACCGCCGCGTTGAGCCTCGTTCCGCTGGCTCGCGGCGAGATGGACGAACTGGAGGCCGGGCTGCTGGAGATGGCCCGGGGCCGGGGCATGACCTGGCCGGAGATCGCCTTCGGCCTCGGCCTTCAGTCCCCCCAGGCCGCCCGGCAACGTTACGAACGCCTGGCCAGCCGCACCGACGCCGGGACCGGGACCGGGAAGGACGGCTGAGGCCAGGCGCCCCGCGTCAGGATTCAGCGGTGTTGATGTCACCGATGGGGATGCAGCCGGCCCCCCACACTTCCGCCTCGCACAGGGTGGCGCCCTCCAGGTTCGCCTTCTCCGAGACGATCTGCCAGGCCCAGTGGTAGTAAACGGTGTTCGGCTGGAGGGTGCCGAACACCGAGTCGATACCCTTCGCTCCCTCGCCGCCGTAGAGCATCTGGTCCTCGGTCAAGTACGGCATTCCGTAGTCGAGTACGGTCCCGATCTCCGAATTCAGGTCGTCCTTGCGGCTCGGATAGTCGATCGACAGCGCCGCGTAGGGCGCGTGGATGCTGCGGTCGCGGGGCTCGGCCTCCACGCGCAGCAGCAGGGCGAGCGCCATCGTGCCGGCCGGTGGAGGGGTGCCCGGGACGTCCACCATGGTCTTGGCGTCGAGGATGCGCACCGTGTACGTGTACTTGCCGTCCACGTGCAGCACTGGTGTGCGCGCCGGAGGCAGCTTGTCCGGTTCGGGCTGGTCGGTCGCGTTCTTGCCCGGCGACAGGCTCTCGGACGCTCCCGGCGACTCGCCCGCTCCCGTATCGGCCGCGTCGAGCGTGTCGCCGCCACCGCAACCCGCCAGCGTGCTGACGAGCACGGCTGCGGCACATACCCATCGCCTGGACGCGCGGATTCGTGCCTTACTGCCCATTTCGCTGCTCCCCCGGTTCTGCCTTCTGTCCAACGGGGCGGTCCTGGTCGAGCAGCCCATGCCGTTGCGGGACATCGTCACGGGCCTCGCGGAAGTGGAGCTTCCGGGACACACCAAGCAACTCCTCGACCTGCGGTGATCCGGGTGCGATCCGCCGGCCTCAGTCCTTGCGGCCGGTCGCGGCGACGGTGACGCCCAGGCCGATCATGGTGAGTCCGCCGACGCCGCCGACGAGGGAGAGCCGTTGCGGTGAGCGGGCGAACCAGTCCCGGGCGGTGGCCGCGAGCAGGCCCCACGCCGCGTCGGAGGCGAGGGCGATGACGTTGAAGACGAGGCCGAGCAGCAGCATCTGAGCCGCGACATGCCCCTGGGCCCGGTCGACGAACTGCGGCAGTACGGCGGCGAAGAACACGAGCGTCTTGGGGTTGGTCACACCGACCGCGAACCCCTCCCAGAACGTCCGCCGGCCACCAGCGCCGTTCCGCGCGGCCCCGTTCTGCGCAGCCCCGCCCCCGCTCCCGTCCCGGCCCTCGCCGCCGGTGACCGCCGCATGCAGCGAACCGCGCTCGCGCCAGGCCTTGACGCCGAGATACACCAGGTAGGCGGCGCCGGCCAGCTTGAGCGCCGTGAAAACGAGGACCGAGCGTTCGACGACCGCCCCGATCCCGAACGCCACGGCCACGATGAGGACGTAGGCGCCGAGCGTGTTCCCCACGACCGTGGTCAGCGCGGCGCGCCGCCCCTGCGCCAGCGCCCGCCCGATCACGAACAGCACACTGGGGCCGGGGATCACGATCAGCAGGAACGACATGGCCGCGAAGGCCAGCAACCGGTCGGCAGACACCATGCGGCTCATGCAAGCACGGCGAGGACGCGCCGCTCCAACGATATTTCCCGGGCGGCCGGACCACGGGCGGCCGGACCACAGGCTGCCGGACCACAGGCTGCCGGACCACAGGCTGCCGGACCCAGGGCGTTCAGCTCTCTGACGTTGAGCCCTCTGACGTTGAGCCCTCTGACGTTGAGCCCTCTGCCGTCGAGCCCTGACGGAACCTCTTGTCCCGGTGGGCACGCCAGCGGTCCATCATCGCCTCGACCTCTCCCTCCATGAACTCGAAGAAGGCGAGCGTCTCGGCGAGCCGGAACCCGGCCGGGGTGTCGGCGCCCAGGCTGTTGACGCCCTCGCGCAGGGCTTCCTCCCAGCGCTTGATGATGGCCTCGCGGTTGGTGAGGGCCTCGTACCACTGGTCGCTGTGGACGCGGTAGCGCTCGCGGCGGGAGCCGGGCTCGCGCTCGCGTGAGACCAGGTGCACCTGGGCGAGGTAGCGGACCGCGCCCGACACGGCGGCGGGACTGATCCGCAGCTGTTCGCCCAGCTCGACGGAGGTCAGCGCGCCGGTGTCGGAGGCGAGGAGCGCGGCGAAGACGCGGGCCGGCATACGCGGCACGCCCGCCTCGACGAGCTGAGCGGCGAAGTGCTCCACGAACCGCGAGACGGCCTCGGCGTTCCGCCCCGATGCGCCCTCGGCGTTCCACCCCGATCCGCCCTCGGCGTTCCGCTCCGGTCCGGCTGCTGTCGTCATGCTCCGATCATCTCCCCTGCTCAGCGGCGCCCCCCCCCAGCGATGCCCCCAGCCTAACGGCCATTTTGACTGTTCCTTAACTTCACAAATTTCTGAAGTAAGCGTACGTTCTGAAGCATGCCGAAGTCCATCACCGTCTCGGGACTCCACAAGTCCTTCGGACGGACCCACGCGCTCGCCGGCCTCGACCTGGACGTCGAGGCCGGCGAGGTCCACGGCTTCCTCGGCCCCAACGGCGCCGGAAAGTCCACCACCATCCGCGTCCTCCTCGGCCTGCTGCGCGCCGACGCGGGCGCCGCGCAGGTACTCGGCCGCGACCCCTGGGCGGACGCGGTCGAGGTGCACCGCCGGATCGCGTACGTACCGGGGGACGTGACCCTGTGGCGCAACCTGTCCGGCGGCGAGGTCATCGACCTGTTCGGGCGCTTGCGGGGCGGCGGCCTGGACACACGCCGCCGGGCCGAGCTGATCGAACGGTTCGAACTGGACCCGACGAAGAAGGGCCGGACGTACTCGAAGGGCAACCGTCAGAAGGTCGCCCTCGTCGCCGCCTTCGCCTCGGACGTCGACCTGCTGATCCTCGACGAGCCGACCTCCGGCCTGGACCCCCTGATGGAGGAGGTCTTCCAGCGCTGCGTACGGGAGGAGCGCGACCGGGGCCGGACGGTCCTGCTGTCGTCGCACATCCTCAGCGAGGTCGAGGAACTCTGTGACCGGGTCAGCATCATCCGCAAGGGCGTCACCGTCGAGAGCGGCTCCCTCGCCGACCTGCGCCATCTGACCCGTACGAGCGTCACCGCCGAACTCGCCGGCCCGCCCAATGGCCTGACCCGTCTCCCCGGCGTCCACGACCTCGACATCCAGGGCAACCGGGTCCGCCTCCAGGTCGACACCGACAAACTCGACGCCGTACTGCGCTCGTTGAGCGAGTCGGGCGTACGGTCGCTGACGTCGACGCCGCCGACCCTGGAGGAACTCTTCCTCCGTCACTACCAGGACGACCTGGCCGACGCGGACGCCGACGCGGGGGAAGGAGCGGTCGCGCGATGACCACCAGCACGGCCACGGGTGGCACCAGGACCACCTTCGCCGCCCGCTCCCGTCAACTGGCCGGTACGGGAACCCTGTTGAGGTTCGCCCTGCGCCGCGACCGGGTGATGCTCCCGATCTGGGTCGCGGTGACGGGCCTGATGATCCTCTCCATGCCGAACAGCCTGAAGAGCCTGTACGGCACCGCCGCCGAACGCGCCGACCTGATGGCCCAGATGACCACGAACTCGTCGCTGCGCGCCCTCATCGGCCCCGTCTTCGACGACTCGCTGGGCGCCCTGACCGCGTGGCGTGTGGGTGTCTACGCCGGTGCGCTGGCCGCCGTCATGAGCCTCCTCGTCGTCATCCGGCACACACGGGACGAGGAGGAGAGCGGCCGCCAGGAACTGGTCGCGTCCGGGATGGTGGGCCGCCGGGCCTCGCTCACCTCCGCCCTCCTCACGGCGGCCGTCGCGAATGCCGTACTGGCACTGCTGATCGCCGCCGGGCTGGCCGGGCAGGGGGCGGCGGGGGCCCTTGCCTTCGGGCTGGGGATCGCGGGCGTGGGCATGGTGTTCGCGACGATGGCGGCGGTGGTCGCGCAGCTGACGGAGAGCGCGCGGCTGGCGCGAGGGCTGACGGCCGGGGTCCTGGGGGCGGCGTTCGTCCTGCGGGCGGCGGGCGACGCTTCCGAGAACGACGGTTCGTCTCTTCTGACGTGGGTGTCGCCGCTGGGGTGGCTGGAGAACGAGCGTTCGTTCGCTGATGAGCGGTGGTGGGTGCTGCTGCTGTTCGCGGGGGCGGTGCTGGTCCAGGGCGCGGTGGCGTACGGACTCGCCGGGCGCCGCGACGTCGGCATGAGCTTCCTGCCGACCCGCCCGGGCCCGGCCTCCGGGCGGCTGGGGACGGCGGGCGCGCTGGCCTGGCGACTCCAGCGGGGCAGCGTGCTCGGCTGGAGCATCGGCTTCTTCCTCGCCGGGGTCGTCTACGGCGGGCTGGCCGACGGCGTGGCCGACTTCGTCGGCGACAACGAGAGCGCCCGCGAGATCTTCGAGCGCATGGGCGGCAGTTCCGCCCTGACGAACGCCTTCCTCGCCTCGATGATCGGCATGCTCGGCCTGATCGCCGCGCTGTACATCGTGAGCGCCGTGCTCCGGCTGCACGGCGAGGAGACGTCGGGCCGGGCCGAACCCATCCTCGCAGGCGCGGTGGGCCGACTGCGCTGGGCCACGGGCCATCTGGCCATCGCCTTCGGCGGATCCGTCTGGATCATGCTTCTCGCCGGCCTCGGCTTCGCCGCCGGCCACGGCAAGGACATCGGCCCGATCCTGGGCGCCTGTCTCGTACAGGTGGCCGGGGTATGGGTGATCGGCGGCGTCGCCGTCCTCCTGTACGGCGTCGCGCCCCGGGCGGCGATGGCGGCCTGGGGCCTCGCCGGTGCCGTACTCCTGATCGGCTGGATCGGCCCCGCCCTCAAGGCCCCGCAGGCAGTCCTGGACCTCTCCCCCTTCGGCCACCTCCCGAAGCTGCCGGGCGGGGGGATGGAGTGGGCGCCGGTGCTGACTCTGCTCGGGCTGGCGGTGGTGCTGGTGGTCGGGGGGTTGGTGGGGGTGCGGAGGCGGGACGTGACGGCCTGAGGGCGGTGGGCCGGCGGGGCGCCGGGACGTATCGCGTATCCCGTAGGGAGAACCGGGGCGGGGCGGGGCGCGTCCCTGCGGGCATGGGCCAGACGGAGCCGGAGCGGTGGGAGAAGCGGGGGCGGCCGGAGCACCGGGACCGGCGGGTCGATCGGCAGAGTGCGCTGGGGTGCGGGGGGTGTGCGCTGTCGGCGGTGGGGGCGACGGCCGCCACCCTCGCCTGGTCCTCCACGCCCCGTACCCGCCGCCATCTTCGCGGTGGCTTCGAGGGCGAGGGCATGGACTACACCGTCCTCGTCACCGAACTCCCCCTGGTCGCCGCCGCCGGAGCCGCCGTCCCCGCCCTCGCCTGTCTGCTGCTCGCGTGGGTGCTGGGCCGGAGGCGGGGCCCTGAACGCCAAAGGTGACCGTTGGCTCCCCGGGCGCCGGTCAGTCGACGTACTGCTTGAGCTTCTCCGTGTCGAGCTCGATACCGAGGGGCTCGGGCAGCAGAAGAGCGTCTCCGAAAGGCACCTTACGGAACTCGCGGTAGCCGACCTCCGGGTCCGGATCGCTGTACAGCTTGACTATGCAAGCAGCACGGTCGATCAGCAGGTAGAAGGGGATGCCCGCAGCCCCGTAGGCCACCGGCTTCTCCTGTCGGTCGCGCCGGTCGGTGTCGGAGTCGTACGACGTGACCTCAAGGACGAGCAGTACTCCGCTGGGATCCGCCCACTCGCCATGCCCGGCGAAGTGTTCCTCGGGAACAAGCACCGCGTCGGGACGAGCCCGGCCCTCTCGGTACTTCTCCGCCCTCAGCCCCTGCCCCTGGTACAGGTCCAGACCGGGCCTCGCACGCACGCAGCGCTTGTTCAGCCAGGTGACAATGGTGTTGTGGTCGCCATCGGCCACCTTCTTGACACCGATCCGTCCGTTGATGAACTCCAACCTGACGGCGTCGTCGGTCTCCTTGGCCGCGAACGCGGCGATCCTCTCGAACTCTTCCACCGACATCTGAGGCGTCTGCAACGCGCGCTCTGCCATAACCGTCATGGTGCCTCCCTTCGCAGGCAGGCACCAGCTTGGCGAGCTGCCGTCGATCATCAGCCGGGCCCCCCACACGTTCATCCGAACGTGTGATCACCCCATCTCGACGCTCAGCCCCTCCAACCCCCGGATCACAAAGTTCGGCTTGCGGGTCGGCTCCGCGGCCAGGGTCAGGGTCGGGGCCTGCTCCAGGAGGGCTCTCATGGACGCGGCGAGTTCGATACGGGCGAGGGGGGCGCCGATGCAGTAGTGGATGCCGGCGCTGAAGGAGATGTGCGGGTTCTCCTTGCGGGTCAGGTCCAGTTTCCCGGGGTCGGTGAACACGGACGGGTCGTGGTTCGCGGAGCCGAAGAGCATCGCGATCTCCGCGCCCCTGGGGACCGTCGTGCCGTCGATCTCGATGTCGTCCAGCACCCAGCGCTCGAAGAGCTGCAGCGGGGTGTCGTACCGCATCAGCTCCTCCACGGCCGCCGGTACGAGCGAGTGGTCCGCGCGGAGGGCGGCGAGCTGGTCGGGGTTGCGGAACAGCGCCCACCAGCCGTTCACGGTGGCGTTCACCGTCGCCTCGTGGCCCGCGTTGAGCAGCAGGACGCAGGTCGAGATCATCTCCTGCTCGGTGAGGCGGTCGCCCTCGTCGTGGGCCGCGATCAGGCCCGAGATCAGGTCCTCGCCCGGCTGCGCCCTGCGGTGCGCGATCAGCTCCCGGAGGTACTCCGAGAACTCCACCGACGCCCGCACCGCCCGCTTCGCCGTCTCCTCCGACGGGCTCAGCTCGTACATCCCGCAGATGTCCGCCGACCAGGGCCGCAGCTGCGCACGGTCCGACTCGGGGATGCCCAGCATCTCGGCGATCACCGCCACCGGAAGCGGCTCCGCCACATCCGTCAGCAGGTCACCCCCGCCGGCCTCCACCAGCCCGGCCACCAGCTCGCCCGCCAACTCGTCCACATACGGCTTCAGCTGCTCCACCGTGCGCGGCGTGAACGCCTTCGACACCAGCCGCCGGATCCGTGTGTGGTCCGGGGGCTCCAGGTCGAGCATCCCGTGGTCGTTCAACGTATGGAACGGCTCGTGCTCCGCCGGAGGCGCCGTACGCCCGAAGTCCTCGTGCGTGAACCTGTGCTGGTACGTCCGCCCCAGCCGCCGGTCCCGCAGCAGCGCCGAGACATCCGCGTGGTGCGGCACGAGCCACTGGTTCGTCGGCTCGAAGTACCGCACCCGGCCCCGCGCCCGCAGCTCGGCGTACGCCGGGTACGGGTCGGCCACGAAGTCGGCGTCCCACGGATCGAAAGCGTGGTCGAAAGCGGAGTCTGAAACAGCTGCCATGGACGGACGCTAACCCGCCGACAGGGCGGCTGACCAGGCCTGGCAGCCGGCCCTCACCGCCCGCCGCCGCTCGCCGCTTCGGACCGGCGGGACCTGGCTTGTCAGGCGGGCTTGACCAGGCGGGCCTCGTAGGCGAACACCGCCGCCTGGGTGCGGTCGCGCAGGCCCAGTTTGACCAGGATGCGGCTCACATGGGTCTTGATGGTGGACTCGGCGACGACCAGGCGTTCGGCTATCTCCGAGTTGGACAGGCCCTGGGCGATGAGGACCAGTACCTCCGTCTCACGTTCGGTGAGCTCTCCATACGCCAGCTGGGCCGCCGCCGAGGGACGGGGTGCCTCGGCCAGCTTGGAGAACTCGGTGATCAGGCGCTTGGTGACGGAGGGGGCGAGCAGTGCCTCGCCGGCGGCCACCACGCGGACCCCATCGGCCAGTTGGCGGGCCGAGGCGTCCTTGAGGAGGAAGCCGGAGGCTCCCGCCCGCAGCGCCTGGTACACGTACTCGTCGAGGTCGAAGGTGGTGAGGACCAGAACCTTGGCTCCTCCGTCCGCGGCCACGATCTCCCTCGTCGCCTCGATGCCGTTCAGCTCGGGCATGCGGATGTCCATCAGGACGACGTCCGGGGAGAGCTCCCGAACACGGTCGACCGCGTCCCGGCCGTTCACCGCCTCGCCGACCACCTCGATGTCCGGCATCGCGCCGAGCAGCACCGAGAAGCCCTCGCGGACCATCATCTGGTCGTCGACGATCAGTACACGGATGGTCATGCGTCGTCCTTGCTCGCGGTGGCCACCGGCAGGAACACCGTCACCTCGTAGCCCCCGTCCTCCGTCTCGCCCGTTGTCATCTCGCCGTTCAGCATCGTGACGCGCTCGCGCATGCCGGTGATGCCGTGGCCGGCGCCATGGGTCGACTTCACCAGGTTCACCTCCGGGGACGGGCCGTTGACTATGCGCAGGCCGAGCCCGCCCAGTACGTAACCGATCTCCACGCGGGCCGTCGCGCCGGGCGCATGCCGCAGGGTGTTGCTGAGCGCCTCCTGGACTATGCGGTACGCCGACAGCTCCACGCCCTGCGGGAGTTCGCGCACCGCTCCGGTGACCGACTTCTCGACGGTCAGGCCGGTCTCCCGCACATTGGTGAGCAGGCCGTCCAGGTCGGCGAGGGTGGGCTGCGGGGCGTCCGGGGCCTCGTAGCCCTCGGCACGGACGACCCCGAGGACGCGGCGCAGCTCGGTCAGCGCCGCCACCGCGTTCTCCCGGATGGTGGCGAAGGCCTGCTCCAGCTCGGGCGGCGGGTTCTCCACGCGGTAGGGCGCGGCCTCGGCCTGGATGGCGACCACCGACATGTGGTGGGCGACCACGTCGTGCAGCTCGCGGGCGATCGTCGTGCGCTCTTCGAGGAGGGTGCGCTTGGAACGCTCGTGGGCCGTCACGGTCTGCTGGGCGGTGACCTCGCGTTGGGCCGTGCGGCGGGTGTTCACGACGACGGCGACCAGCACGCTCATGGCGGAGATGACCAGCAGCGGCCCGGTGTTCGAGGAGTAGTGACCGGCGCCGAGGATGCTTTCGACGAAGAGTCCGTAGGCCGCGGTCAGGGCCCATATCCAGGCGGCGGTGCGCGGTGGGGTGCGCAGCGCCACGACCGTCAGCACCACGAGGTGCGCCGCGAAGCTGCCGGGTGCCCACGGCCAGTCGCTCCACATGTCACTGAACACCGCGGTGACCGGGGTCGCGGCCATGGACACCCAGAAGGCCCCGATGGGCCGGACCAGCGTCAGCAGGATCGGGACCACGGTGAGGGCAGTGGTCACCAGCATGCCGAACTCGCCCCGGTCACTGGCGGAGACCGCGATGGTCGCCGCCAGCAGGGCGGCGGTCACCACGGCCGCGTGCGGGGCCCAGGACACGTACTCACGCAGCTGGCCGGAGAGGCGGCGGGTCAACAGGCCATCCATCCGCATGCGGGGCAGGGGCCGGTAGGCGAACGCGTCATGGAACAGGTCCTGCCGCAGCCGGTGCCAGGCGTCCAGCACCACGCGGTACTCGGGGGTGTGCGGCTTGCCCCCGCCTGGAGGGGACAGCTTCTGCGTCTGGGTCGTCTCGGTCACGTTGAAAACGGTAGGTGGAGGCCGGGGCCGGCGTCGTCACCAGTGAGAAGGGTCCTGCGGGGTCCGTCTCAGGTACTACGGGTATCGGCGGAGGTTCCCGAAAAGGGGCTTGCGTGGGGGTTTGCGGAAGGGGTGCCGGGGTGTCAGTAGCCGGAGGGGCGGACCAGGCCCGATTCGTAGGCGTACACCGCTGCCTGGGTGCGGTCGCGCAGGCCCAGTTTGACGAGGATGCGGCCCACGTGGGTCTTCACGGTCTGTTCGGCGACGACGAGACGTTGGGCGATCTCGGCGTTGGACAGGCCCTGGGCGATCAGGGCGAGGACTTCCGTCTCCCGCTCGGTCAGGTCACCGACGCGGTCCTTCAGTGGGGCGCGGGGTGCGGTGCCGAGGCGGGAGAACTCGGCGATGAGGCGGCGGGTGATACCGGGCGCGAGCAGTGCGTCGCCGGACGCCACCACCCTTACGGCTTCGGCGAGTTGGTCGGCGGAGGCGTCCTTGAGGAGGAAGCCGGAAGCGCCGGCGCGCAGCGCCTCGTACACATACTCGTCGAGGTCGAAGGTGGTGAGGACGAGGACTCTGATGTGCGGGTTCTCGGTGGTGATGCGGCGGGTGGCCTCGATGCCGCCAAGCTCGGGCATGCGGATGTCCATCAGGACGACGTCAGGGGCGAGTTCGGCGACCTTGTCGATCGCGTCGAGGCCGTGCACCGCCTGGCCGACGACGTCGATGTCGGGCTGGGTGTCGAGCAGCACCGAGAAGCCCTGCCGGACCATCTGCTGGTCGTCGGCGATCAGTACGCGGATGGCGCTGCTCGACATCGTCATGGGGAGGGCTCTTCTCCTGTCGTATCCGGTGAGGTTCCGGAGGCGCGGGGCACCGTTGTACCCGATGGTGTGCCGATCGTGTCGGTGAGGGCGTCGGAGGGGGCGGGGGTCTCGCTGCCGGGGGCGCCGTTCCGTGGGAGGAAGGCCACCACCGCGAAACCGCCGTGGGAAGTCTCGGTCGCCATGAGGGTGCCACCGAGCATCGTGGCGCGCTCGCGCATGCCGAGCAGTCCGTGGCCCGCGCCGGGGGACGGTGGAGCCGGGCTGTGGGGCCGGGAGTTGATGACCCTCAGTTGCAGGCCGCGCGGGAAATGGGTCACTTCCACCCGGACGGTCGACCCGGGTGCGTGGCGCAGGGCGTTGCTGAGCGCTTCCTGGATGATCCGGTACGCCGACAACTCCACACCGGGCGACAGCGGGCGTACGTCGCCGTCGACCTCGGCGGTGACCGCGAGGCCCGCGGCGCGGGTGTTCTCTATCAGGGCGTCGAGGCGGTCCAGGGTGGGCTGCGGGGCGTGCGGGGCGGTGCCTTCGGCGACGGCCACCATGTCGTGCGGGTCGCGCGGGTCGTCGGTGTCCGACGGGTGCTCGGAGCGCAGGACGCCCAGGACGCGGCGGAGTTCGGTGAGCGCCTCCAGCGCGTTCTGCCGGATGCCGTGGAGGTTCTCCTTCAGTTCGTCGGACGGGTTCTCCACGAGGTGGGGGGCGACCTGGGCCTGGATGGAGATCACCGACATGTGGTGGGCGACCACGTCGTGCAGCTCGCGTGCGATACGGCTGCGCTCCTCCAGCAGGGTGCGGCGGGCGCGTTCCTCGGCGGTGAGGCCGGCCTGTTCGACGAGTTGGGTACGGGCCTCGCGGCGGCCGCGCATGGTGCTGCCGAGGAGGACGACGCCGATGAAGAGGGCCATCGCCAGAGTGCTCGTCGACGAGTAGGCCGGGGCGCCGATGACTCCCTGGACGACATAGGTGGCCAGGCCGGTCAGCACCAGGACCTCGACCGCGACGCGGGTGGGCAGTCGTAGCGCGAGCAGGAAGAGGATCAGGGCGTGCGCGATCATTCCGGGCGCGCTCCACGGCCACGGAACGCCGCCCCGCGGCAGGTCGTCCGGCACCATGAGGTCGAACTGGGCTGCCCCTGTGAGCAGATGGAACAGCTGGATCCGGACGCCCAGGGCGACCACGACGGTGACGGCCATGGAGGCCCACCAAGCCGGTACCGGCCACCACAGCGCGAGCACCACCGCCGCGCCCTGCGCCAGCGAGCACAGCAGGGTGTACTCCGCGCCCAGGTGGTAGCGGTCGTCCACGATGTTGCCCAGCGTGGTGGCGAACGCGGCCAGGCAGACCAGGCCGTGCGGCAGCCAGCGCAGCCACACCGACGGCGGCAGCGGATGGGACTCGCTGCTCAACAGGTCTTCGCGCAGCGTGCGCAGACCTCTGGTCAGCCGCTTCTCCACCGTGCTCATCCCGACCACCCTAGGCATGGGGCACCGTCTTGGGCCGCGGGATTCTGGGGCGACGTGCCGTTTCCGAGTGCCGGTTCTCCTTCCGGACCGTGGGTCTCGTAGCCGTGGAACGCCGCCCAGCAGAGCAGGAGGGCGACGGCGAACACCGGGAGCCAGGCGAGGCGGGCCGCTATCCAGGTCGGGTCGTCGGGGAGGGTGTGCAGGCCGGGGAGGTGGCCCGCGGCCAGGCCTGTGGCGGTGGTCGCCATCAATGCCGTCTGGTGCCAGAGGAACACCGTCATCGCGGAGAGATTGACGAGGGCCACCGCCGCCCAGGCCATCGGTCGGCGCTGGAGGGTGCGGCGGAGGGGGCCGCGCAGCAGGAGGGCCAAGCCGCACTGGGCCAGGCCGAAGGTCACCGCGGCCAGGGTCGGTGGGTTCAGGTTGGAGACGGATGCGCCGGGGACGCCGACCATCGACGCCGGGTAGTCGGCCCAGAGGATCAGGGCCGCCGTCGCCGTCGTACCGGTCGCGAGCAGTGCCCAGCCCGCGCTACGGCGGTTCAGCTCGCCCCGCGTCCAGGCCGCGCCCAGGGTGTACGGCACCAGCCAACCTGCGGCCAGGTTCACCCAGCCGAGTGCCTCGGGGCCGTGGAGGCCGAAACGGACGAGGTCGACGTGCAGGACGACCGCCAGGGGCCACAGGGGGTTGAGGCGGGTCACCAGGGGTGTTGCCGCTGTCAGGGCGGCGAAGACCAGGAGGAACCACAGAGGGGACAGGGCCAGTTTGAGGAGGGTGCGGACCGTCACGAGGTCGGTGCCTGTGAGGAGGAGTGCTGTCGCCACGGCCGCCCAGAGGAGCAGTACCGCGGCGACGGGGGCGAACAGGCGGGTCAGGCGGGTGCGGAGCCATTGGGGATACGTGGTGCCGCGGGCCTGTGCCGAGGTGTAGCTCTTCGTCGCTACGTGGCCGCCTACCAGGAAGAAGACGGACAGAGTCTGGAAGAGCCAGGAGATGGGCGCCAGCCAGGGCATGTGTTGCAGGGGGCTGGCGGTGTGGAGGGTGCCGCCGTCCGCGACCAGGGCGGTTACCAGCCAGTGGCCCAGGATTATGCCGAGGATGGCGAAGGCACGGAGGGCGTCCACCGCGCGGTCGCGGGTGGTGGGGGTGGCGTTGTCGATGCGGTGGGCTGCCTGGTGCAGGGCGTCACGGATGGGTCGGGTGCGTGCGGGAGGTGCGCTTCGTCGCCCCTGTGGGGGCTGAGCGCCGTCGGCGGCTGCGGTGCCGGGCTCACGCATGGGCTGGCTCCTTGGTGGTGCCGAGGGTTATTCGGGCGAGGTGCTCCAGGGAGAGGGAGCCCGGGGTGAAGTAGTCGCTGTGGCCTGCGTTGCCTGCGGGGAAGACGCGGGCGCCGAAGGCCGGGGAGATGGGGTCGGTGCCGAAGCCGACCGTGGTGCCGAAGAAGTCGGCCCGGGTGTGCGGGACCGTCCCGACCCAGTCGTCGGTGCCTCGGGCCGCCCATATGCGCGCGGATGTGTGCAGCGCGGCCACGCTGTCCGCGCCCGTACCCGGGCTGCCGATCAGGGCGATGTCCTGCACGCCGTTCAGGCCCGCCGCGGCTCGGCCGCACACCACCGAGCCGTATGAGTGACAGACCAGGGTGACGTGGGCGGTGCTCGGCAGCAGTCCGCGCAGGTCGCGTATGAACGTGCGGAGCTTCGGGGCCGCCTGGTCGGCTCGGGTGGGGGTCAGAACCGTGGCGCTGATCGTCTCCGGCGTCTCGTAGCCCAGCCAGGCGATCACCGCCGTGCCTGTTCCCGTCCGGTCGTACAGGGCCCGGGCGGCTCTGTGGAAGCGGTCGTACGTGTCCAGGCTGGTGTCCGAGCCCGGGACCAGTACCGCCACGCGCTCCGCCTTCAACAGGTCGCCGAAGACCTCGACCGCCTGGCCGGGGCCCCGGCCGTCGAATCTCAGGAACTGCCGGGTGGGCGCCGCCATCGCGCGCTCCGTCGCCGCCCGGCTCCCGTCGCCGTGGGCTTCCGCCATACGGGACGCCTGCTCGGCGTTCGTACGATGCGCCGCGTACGTCGACTCCAGCGTCGCCGGTGTCGGAGCGGCGAGGGTGGCGGGGGCCGGGGCCGGGATCTGTGGACTGGCCGCAGCCGCCGAGACCGGCATGATGACGGCGGTCGCGATGAGCAGGGCGAGGAGGGCGCGGAGCAGGCGGGTACGGGTAGGAGTACGGGAGCCATGCAGGCGGGTGCGGGGGCGACGCAGGCGGGTGCGGGGGCGACGCAGGCGGGTGCGGGGGCGACGCAGGCGGGTGCGGGGGCGACGCAGGCGGGTGCGGGGGCGACGCAGGCGGGTGCGGGGGCGACGCAGGCGGGTGCGGGGGCGACGCAGGCGGGTGCGGGGGTCGGGCGTTGGTTCTCTGGGCGGAGCGAGTTCTGCCGTACGCCGCGTCGCGGTTCCCATGGTGCCCGCCCCTTCCAGTTCAGCCCGGCCGCTGGTCGGGCCGCTCTGGAAGGGAAATTACGAATCCGGGGGCGTGGTCGGCGTCACGCCAGGGAGCTCATCTGGGAGGTAGCTCTCAGGTATTACGGGTATCCCCGTGGGGTCGAGGCGCGCCCCCGTTCACCACGCCAGCTGTGCGATCTCCTCCGCCACCACCGCGCATGCGTCCGCCGCCGGGTCGATCAGGGGGAAGTGGCCCACGTCCTCCAGCAGCGTCAGGCCCACGACCTCGCCCGCCTTCGCTGCCGCGTCCGCGTAGGACTCGGCCACGGCCTGCGGTACGACGATGTCGGTGCGGCCCTGTACAAGGGTCGTGGCGATGCCGGTCGGGAGGAGGAGGGCCGGGTCGGCGTAGGCACGGCGTTCGGCGAAATGGTCGTGCCCGCCGAGGAGTTGGGTGGCCGCTCCGCCGCAGACGTCGAGTTTCTCGGCCACGGCGAAGTCCGCGATCGGGGCGAGGGCCACGACGCCGCGCAGTGCGGGCGGGCGAGGCGTGCGCCACGGGGTGTCGGACGGGAGTACGTGGCGGGCGGCTGCCCACAGGGCGAGGTGGCCGCCGGCGGAGTGGCCGGTGAGGACCGTGCGGCGCGGATCCGCCTGCGGCAGGGCCTCCCGTACGAGGTCGGGCAGGGCGTCCAGGGCGGCGGCGACGTCGTCGAACGTCTCCGGCCAGCGGCCCGCGATCGGGCCCCCCGCGCTGCCGGCCGGGCCGGTCTGGGACGGGAGTGAACTGCCCCTTCTGTACTCGACGTTGGCCACGGCGAAGCCTCGGCGGGCCAGGTAGTCGGCGAACGGGGTGACGTGGCGGCGGTCGTACGGGGCGCGCCAGGCGCCGCCGTGCAGGACGACGACCAAGGGGGCCGTGCCGGTGGTGGGGGTGGAAGTGCGGGGGGCGTAGAAGTCGATCACCTGGTCGGGGTGGTCGGTGCCGTACGAGGTGGTGGTGTCGGGGTCGACCGGGGGGTGTGAGAAGGCGGACGCCTCTTCGGCGGCATCGCGGGCTGCGGCGTCGTCGTGCGGCATGCTCCAACCTCTCAAGGGTGAAACTGGTTTGGAAGGGTTTGGGGTGGGCGGGCCGGGGGGTGCGGATGCCTGCCGTTGTGCGGGGACGGTATCAGGCCGGTGACGTGCGTCGACAACGGGATGTGACGCTGGGTTAGGTTGACGGTTCTGGCGGTTCTTGTGCGTCGGGTTGGTGGGGGCGTGCGGGAGGGGTGTGTGGGTGCGCAGGGGTGCGTTGTGACTCGGCGTCTGCGCTGGGCGGGGGCTGGAGGTGCTTGCCGGCGCTGACAGGGTGCCGCTGCCCGCCCTCCCTCATCGCCCCAGCGGCACGACTGCCCGCAGCCAGGACAGCTGGGGCAGCCATGACAACGTGGGTGGCCCGGAGGCCGCTAGGGCGTGTCGCAAAAGTCCCGCCTGCCGCCCGACGCCTGGCACGCTCCCCCACTCTCGGCTTCTCCCCCACTCTCGGCTTCGCTCGAGCGGGAGGGGCCCCCATGAGCGGGAGGGGGCCCCACCGCCGCACCGGGCGAAAGCCCACGTACATCCAGTCCATCTACAGGGCCTTCCGCCCGGCACGCCGAGAGCACGCTCCCCCACTCTCGGCTTCGCTCGAGCGGGGGGACCCCCATGACGCCGCTCGGCCCGCCCTCCGGGCGGACGACGGGACTTTCGCAACACGCCCTAGTCGAATGACTCCAAGGTTTGTGCCAGTACCCGAGCCGCCCTCTCCACGTCCGCGAAGCCGATGTACAGGGGCGTGAAGCCGAAGCGGAGGACGTCCGGGTGGCGGAAGTCGCCTATGACGCCCTCGGTGATGAGGTGCTTCATGACCTCGGCGGCGTTGGGGGCACCTCCCGCTCGAGCGAAGCCGAGAGTGGGGGAGCAGCGCAGGGCCACCTGGCTGCCGCGTTCCGGGTGGGGTGTCGGGGTGAGGGACTCGACGCGTCCTTCGGGAACGTACGACGTCACGCACTTCAGGAAGAAGTCGGTCAGGGCCAGGGACTTGGCGCGGACCGACTCGATCGAGACGCCCTCCCAGACCTCAAGTGCCGCCTCCAGGGCCAGCATTGACAGGATGTCAGGTGTGCCTACGCGGCCGCGTCGCGCGCCCGCGACGGGCTCGTACGCGGGGTCCATGCCGAACGGCTCCACGTGGGAGTTCCAGCCGGGCAGGGGCGAGTCGAAACGGGGCTGGAGGTCGCGTCGTACGTAGAGGTACGCGGGCGAACCCGGGCCCCCGTTCAGGTACTTGTACGTGCAGCCGACCGCCAGGTCGACCCCGTGCTCGTCGAGGCCGACCGGCAGGGCGCCGGCGCTGTGGCACAGGTCCCAGACGGCGTACGCCCCCGCCTCGTGGATCGCCGCTGTCAGGCCGGGCAGGTCGTGGAGGCGGCCCGTGCGGTAGTCGACGTGGTTGAGGAGTACGGCCGCCGTACGGGAACTCAGGGCGTCCGGCACCTCCGCCGGGGTCACCGGGCGGAGGGTGCGGCCGGTCATGCGGGCCGCCGACTCGGCGATGTAGCCGTCCGTGGGGAACGTCGTCGCGTCGACCAGGATCTCGTCCCGGCCCCCACGGCCTTCTCCGTGCTCGTCCTCGGACATGCGGACCGCCGCCACAACCGCCTTGAACACGTTGACGCTCGTGGAGTCGCCCACCACGATCTGGCCGGCCGCCGCGCCGACCAGCGGAGCGATACGGTCGCCGATCCGCTCCGGCGCCGTCCACCAGCCGCTCTCGTCCCAGGAACGGATGCGCAGGGAGCCCCACTGGCGGCGTACGACGTCGTCGACGCGGTCGGGAACGCTCGCGGGGAGGGCGCCGAGGGAGTTGCCGTCGAGGTACACCGCGTCGTCGAGGACGAAGCGTTCGCGCAGCTTCGACAGTTCGTCGGCCGCGTCCAACTCCTCGGCTTCAAGAGTGAGTTGAGTGATTTCAGACATGGGACCGCGCCGTCCACAGCTCGGGGAACACGTTCTTGCGGGCACGCTTCTCCAGCCAGGCCACGCCGGCGGAGCCGCCCGTGCCGGCCTTGGCGCCCATCGCGCGGCGGGTGGCGACCAGGTGGTCGTTGCGCCAGCGCCAGACGAGTTCCGCGACATCCGTCAACGCCTCGCCGAGGCGGGCGAGGTCATGGTCCGGGTCGCCGGAGTACAGCTCGGTCCACACCTCCTCGACCTCGGGTGAGGGCTCGTAGCGCTGGGAGACGTCACGGTTCACGACGGACTCGGGGATCGCGTGGCCGCGGCGGGCCAGGAGCCGCAGTACCTCGTCGTAGAGGCTCGGCTCGTGCAGCGCCTTCTCCAGTTCGGCGTGGACCCGCGGGGCGCCCCGGTGCGGGACGAGCATGGAGGAGGACTTCTCGCCGAGCAGGAACTCCATCCGGCGGTACATCGCCGACTGGAAGCCGGAGCCCTCGCCGAGGGCGGCGCGGTAGGAGTTGAACTGGGCGGGGGTGAGCTGGCCGAGGGGCTTCCAGGAGGCGTTGAGAGCCTCCAGCTCCCGTACGGAACGCTTCAACGCGTCCCTGGCCCTCGATACGTCGTCGTTCCGGATCGCGGTGGTCGCGGTCTCCCACTCGTGGACGATGACGGTGAACCACAGTTCCATGACCTGGGTGGTCACCAGGAAGACCATCTCTCCGGGGTCGTCGGAGAGGGGGTGCTGGAGATGGGTGAGGACGTCCGCCTGGACGTAGTCCTCGTACGGGGTCGTTCCCTGGAAGTCGAGATGCGGGGTCTCGGGCTCCGAAGCCTCGACGGGCTGAGCCTGCTGGGACATCGCTGTCTCCTGTTGTGTACTCCGGGTAGCGGTCCGCCCCTGCCGAATTCCGACACGGGGGCCCCGGTCCCCACCGGCATGTTCGGGCATACCGCCCCGGACCGCAAGGTCCGCCTGGTCACACCAGGCGGACCTGCGCGAACGCGACGCGTGACTAGCTCAGCGTCTGCGCCGCCGTCGGGGAGGAGTCCTTCAGGAACTGCGAGCAGCGCTCGTACTCCTCCTGCTCGCCGATGGCTCCGGCAGCGCGGGCCAGGGCGTGCAGGGCGCGCAGGAAGCCGCGGTTCGGCTCGTGCTCCCAGGGGACAGGGCCGTGGCCCTTCCAGCCGCTGCGGCGCAGGGCGTCGAGGCCGCGGTGGTAGCCCGTACGGGCGTAGGCGTACGACTCCACGACGGCGCCCCGCTCGAACGCCTCGTCGGCGAGCTGGGCCCAGGCGAGGGAGGAGGTGGGGTACTTGGCGGCGACGTCGGAGGGGGCCGTGCCGCCCGCGAGGAGTTCGCGGGGCTCCGGGTCGTCGGGGAGGTGCGTCGGGGGCGGGCCCCCGAGGAGGTTCTCGTGAATCGTCATGGGTTCCAGTCTGGCCCATGTGGGGGTGGGTGGCGGTACGGGTGGGGGTGGATCAGTCGGCGGCCGGGGCGTCTTCGGGGGTGTCGTCCGTGGGCGGCTGCTCGGCTCGGACGAAGGTGCCCTTCACGGGGACAGTGATGACGAGGCCTTGATCGCGGAGGTCGCGGACAGCCCGGCGGATGGTGTTGACGGCCACACCGTACTGCTCGGCGAGGTCGCGCTCGGCCGGAAGCCGGGCCCCTGCGGGCAGCCGCCCGGTACGGATCTGCTCGGCGATGTGATGCACGACCTGGAGATACACGTAGACGTGACTCGTCAGGTCGGGGCTCCAGTCACGGTCGTCAGCCATTCCTGCACGCTAAGGCGGCTCGACGCGCCGCACTACGTACGGCAACAACTAGGTGCACCCGTATGCTTCCTATTGCTACCCGACGCTTCCTAATGCACTGTAGTCTTGAGGAACGAAAGACCCCGGCGGTCTGCCAGGACCCCGGGGCGTGGCCGACGCTGCACCAGGAGCATCGACATGCGAAACCTTATCCGCCGCACCGCCCACCTACTGGGCCTTCTCCTCACCCCCGGCACCGGAACGCACCGCGCGGGCACCCGCCCCACCCGGCGACGGCCCGCACTCCACCCCCATCCCCACCCCATCGACCAGCTACCGCCCCACCGCTCCCCCTACGGACTCGACCTCGCCCCCTTCGACGGCGGTACCAGCCCCCTCGTCCGCCCCTACCTCGGCGAGGTCGCCGCATGACCGACCTGGTCATCACGCCCCGCCTCCTCCCCTGGACCTCCCCGGAGGGCAAGCCGTGCTACCTCGTCCCCAGCGACGAGGGCGGCTACGTGTCCCGCCTGGCCGACGAGATGGAGGCCGTACAACTGACCCTGGGCACCGACGTCCTCGGCCACGCCCGCAAGGTGCTGGCCGACCCCGCGTCCCCGCACACCGAGGTGCGGTACGCCGGGCTCCGACTGGCGGAGTGCCTCGGCGACGCCCTGAGGGTCGCCGAATCACGCGGACTGCGCCTGCCGACGCCGGACGACGACAGCTGAGCCCGCGTCACTTCTCCCGGCCCTCCGCCTCCCCCACCTCCCCCGACTCCAGCGGCGGAGCCGTCACCCCGCAGTGCGTTCGGCATTCGGGGTGGCGGCAGTCCGGCGCCGGGCGACGGATCGTGGCGTAGGCCAGGGCCGCGCCGGCGACCAGCGTGGCGGCGCAGACGAGCATCGCCGTGCCGAACGCGTCGTCGAACTGGGACGCCGATCGGTACGCCTCCGGGCCCATCCCCGCGATCAGCGGCAACGCGGCCACGGCGACGAGGCCGGCCGCGCGGGCCGCCGCGTTGTTGATGCCGCTCGCCAGACCCGCGTGCTCGGTGTCGACCGAGGCCAGGACCGTCGCGGTCAGGGGCGCGACCAGGGTGACCATGCCGAGGCCGAGCACCACCAGCGCGGGCAGGACATCGGCGACGTACGACGCCTCCGGCCCCACCCGCAGCGCCAGCAGCATGCCCGCCGCGCACAGCAGTGGGCCGACGGTGAGGGGGATGCGGGGGCCGATCCGTTCGCCGAGCGCGCCCGCGCGGGAGGAGAGCAGGAGCATCAGGACCGTGATGGGCAGCAGGGCCGTGCCCGCGCCCAGCGCCGAGTAGCCCGACACCACCTGGAGTTGGAGCGCGACGAGGAAGAAGAAGCCGCCGAAGGCCGCGTACACGCACAGGGTGACGAGGTTGACCGCCGTGAACTGGCGGGAGGCGAAGATCTCCGGCGGCATCATCGGGTCGGGGCGCCGGCGTTCGACGTAGACGAAGGCCACGCCCGCCACGACTCCCGTGACGGCCGACACGGTCACCGCCAGTGAGCCCTCCCCGGCCTCGATCAGGGCGTACGTCACCAACGCCAACGACAAGGCGCCCAGGGTCGCGCCAAGGACGTCGAAGCGGCCGTGGTGTGCCTGACCGTCGCCCGACTCGGGTACGTGGCGGGTGGCGATCGGGACGCAGATGAGCGCCAGGGGCACGTTCAGCAGGAAGACCCAGCGCCAGCCGGGGCCGTCCACCAGCCAGCCGCCCAGGAACGGGCCGACGGCGGCGCCGATGCCGCCGAAGCCGGACCACAGACCGACGGCCCGCGCCCGGTCGTCGGGGTGGAACGAGGCCTGGATGAGCGCCAGCGAGCCGGGGGTGAGCAGGGCCCCGCCCACGCCCTGCAGCGCACGGGCCGCGATCAGTACGCCGACGTTCGGCGCGAGGCCGCACAGCAGGGACGCCAGGGCGAACCACACCACGCCGATCACGAACACCCTGCGTCGGCCGAACCGGTCGCCGAGGGCGCCGCCGAGCAGGATCAGCCCGGCCAGGGTGAGCATGTACGCGTTGACGGTCCACTGGAGGGCGGCGAGATCCGCGTCCAGGTCGCGCCCCATACGGGGCAGGGCGACGTTGACGACGGTGGAGTCCAGCAGGGCCATGCTGGAGCCGAGGATCGTGGTGAGCAGGACCCATCTGCCCCGGGGCGAGGCCAGCCGGATGTCGGGCATGGTCCAGGTATACAGCGAGCCCGGCGCCAGGGCACCGGGCTCGCTGTCGCCGTACGACGCGGCTTACTTGATCTTCGTGCCCGCGGACCGCAGGTTCCCGCAGGCCTCGACCACGCGGGCGGCCATCGACGCCTCGGCGAGCTTGCCCCACGTGCGGGGGTCGTAGGTCTTCTTGTTGCCGACCTCGCCGTCGACCTTCAACACGCCGTCGTAGTTCTGGAACATGTGGGCCGCGACGGGACGCGTGAAGGCGTACTGGGTGTCGGTGTCGATGTTCATCTTGACGACGCCGTTCTCCAGGGCGGTGCGGATCTCCTCCTCGGTGGAGCCGGAGCCGCCGTGGAAGACGAAGTCGAAGGGGGACTCCTTGCCGAAGCGGGCGGCGACGCCCTCGTTCAGCTCCTTCAGGAGGTCGGGGCGCAGGACGACGTTGCCCGGCTTGTAGACGCCGTGGACGTTGCCGAAGGACGCGGCGAGGAGGTAGCGGCCCTTCTCGCCCAGGCCGAGGGCCTCGGCGGTACGGATCGCGTCGTCGACCGTCGTGTACAGGGAGTCGTTGATCTCGTGGGAGACACCGTCCTCCTCGCCACCGGTCGGGGTGATCTCGACCTCGAGGATGATCTTCGCGGCGGCGGCGCGGGCGAGGAGTTCCTGGGCGATGGCGAGGTTGTCGGCGAGCGTCTCGGCCGAGCCGTCCCACATGTGGGACTGGAAGAGGGGGTTCTCGCCGCGCGCGACCCGCTCCTCCGACACCGCCAGCAGCGGACGTACGTAACCGTCCAGCTTGTCCTTCGGGCAGTGGTCCGTGTGCAGGGCGACCGTGACGGGGTACTTCTCGGCCACGATGTGCGCGAACTCGGCCAGGGCGACCGCGCCGGTCACCATGTCCTTGCTGTACTGACCGCCCAGGAACTCGGCCCCGCCGGTCGAGATCTGCACGATGCCGTCGCTCTCCGCCTCCGCGAAGCCGCGCAGCGCGGCGTGCAGCGTCTGGGTCGAGGTCACGTTGATGGCCGGGTAGGCGAACTTGCCTGCCTTCGCCCGGTCGAGCATCTCGTTGTAGACCTCGGGGGTTGCGATGGGCATGGTCCGCTCCTTGTATGTGCGGGTGGCGTTGTGCTTACGAGCCCTGACCTAGGGTTGCGACGTCATCGTCGGACCCATCCTTCCAGACGTGACCGGCTGCTCCGGCCAGGGCGCCCGAAACTCTTCGGTAACCCTGACCTGGCGTTTCGCAATCGCCCCTCAGTCCAGGCCCAACTCGTCCTTGGAGAAGGCGAAGAGGTACGGCACGCCGGCGCCCTTCTCGATCTTCTCGGCGGCACCGGTGGCCCGGTCGACGATGGTCGCGACGGCGACGACCTCGGCGCCCGCCTCGCGCACGGCCTCGACGGCGGTGAGCGGCGAGCCACCGGTGGTGGAGGTGTCCTCGACGACGAGTACCCGACGCCCCGCGATGTCCGGCCCCTCCACCCGCCGCTGCAGGCCGTGCGCCTTCGCCGCCTTGCGTACGACGAAGGCGTCGAGCCGCCGTCCCCGCGCGGCGGCGGCGTGCAGCATGGCGCCGGCCACCGGGTCGGCGCCCATCGTGAGACCGCCGACCGCGTCGAAGTCGAGGTCGGCGGTCAGGTCGAGCAGCACCTGTCCGACCAGCGGGGCGGCCTCGCCGTCGAGGGTGACGCGGCGCAGGTCGACGTAGTAGTCCGCCTCCAGACCCGACGACAGGGTCACCTTGCCGTGCACCACGGCCTTGTCCTTGATCTGCTGCAGCAGCGATCCGCGTACGTCCACGTCAGTCATGGCAGCCAGCCTAATGGGCCCTTTATGCCCCCATGACCCCGCTCACAGGCAGCGCGCTCACAGGCGCCGCCAGGTCCAGGTCGTCGCCGCTTCGAGGGGCTCGATCGGGGTGACCAGGCGGGGGTGGGTGTTGAGGCCGTTGGGCGGGCCGGTCTGCGGCTCCACGCACACGGCCTCCGCCTGCTCGTCGTAGACCACGACCCACTCCTCCCGCGAGGCCACCTTCAGCTCCAGGCGCCCCGGCCAGGTGAGGGTGACGTCGACGCCGTCGGGCATGCCGAAGCAGTCGTCCCAGGGGCCGGGCTTCGGGTCCACGCGGTTGCCGGTGGGGAGGTGGTCGGCGCCGCGCTCCTCCTGCCAGGCGGGGCTGAAGTCGAGCCGTACGTCCTCCCCGCCGCCTTCCAGGGTGCGGTTGAACCAGGGGTGCCAGCCGATCTGCGCCGGGAAGGAGGAGTCGTACGCCTCCACGGACATGGTCAGGGTGAGGGCGTCCGGGGTGAGCGTGGCGACCTGGGTGACCCGGCCGGGGTAGGGCCAGGGGTCGACGAGGTCGTACGTGAGGACGGCCTCGGTGTCGGTGTGGCTCGCGACCCGCCACGCGCCGTCCCGGGTGGTGCCGTGGATGGCGTGGGGCGGGGCGTCGATGGGCATCTGCTGTACGGCTCCGCCGCTGAGGAAACGGCCGTCGCGGATCCGTCCGCACCACGGGACCATCGGGAAGCACCCGAACCGCTCGCCCTGGCGCAGCAGTTCGATCCCACCGATCCGCAGGCTCGCCACCCGTCCGCCGTCGCCCGGCGCCAGCACCGCCTCCGCGTCAGCCGCGGTGAGCGTGATCTCTTCGCTACTCACGCGTCGACCCTACTGGGAACCTTTTTCCTCGCACCGCAGTCCTTCGTATCAAGGCCTGTTATTCGAGGCTTGTTGTTCATGGTGTGCGACGGAAGTGAGTTGCCATGCAGGAGAACGACCAGGCGAACGGCCAGGAGAACAACCGGGGGAACGACCGGGGGAACGACCCGACCAAGCTGGAGAGCACGCTTGCCGACGGGCGGCGCATGACGCTGTCGCTGCCGGCGACGGACGCGAAGTGGGCGGCCGACGGCATCACGGGCCTGCGTGCCGTCCGCCCCACGCACACCGGCCGTGGCGAGGAGCCCCCGGCCCTCCCCGAGGAGCCGGCGCTCCCCCTTCACATAGCCCTGCACGGCCTGTAGATCCAGCGTCTCTGATTGGCTTGGTGATCCGCCGTGTTGCTCAGGGATGTGAGCCAATCGCCTTCGTGCCCTGGTGCTGAAGTCAGCCCGCGTGGCACGTCCCTCCGGGCGCTGGTCGGTCAGGCCGCATGACCCGACCGAGGAGGGTGCCCGACGTCGCCTGGACGCCGGGCATGCGTGTGACAGTCTGTCACGGGATCGCTACGCATCGCTAATCAGACTGGTGAGCCTGGATCGAGTTCCTCTCCGGCGCTCTCAGCGGCGTTTGCGCAAGGCCCGGCCCACGATGATGGCGGAGGCCACGGCGAGCGCCGCTGCGGGCGCCGCCCAGCGGAGGGCCGTGCCGGCGGAGACGGTCTCGGCGGCCGGGACGGGGGCGTAGCGGCCGCGCGGTGGTGCGTGGTCCACCTCCTCCGCGCTGCGCCCGATCATCGTCCGGCGCGCATGCGCGGCCTCGGCCGGCGGCTCACCACTGGCGACGAAGTC
The DNA here is from genome assembly GCF_002214185.1 of Streptomyces capitiformicae. NCBI lineage: Bacteria > Bacillati > Actinomycetota > Actinomycetes > Kitasatosporales > Streptomycetaceae > Streptomyces > Streptomyces capitiformicae. Next base: position 4,578,196 of record NZ_CP022161.1, read on the forward strand.
GCCCTCGGTGAACGGGTCCAGGGACGGCGGCGGAACCTCGGCGTCGTAGACGGAGGCCACGGATTCGTCGTCCTCACCGTCCTCGCCATCGGTATGTTCGGGGCCTTCCGCGACGGGCTCGGCCTCGACCGCCGTATGGGCCTCCTCCTGTGCCCCCCGCTCCTCCCGTGCCTCCTCTTCCTTCCGCTCCTCCCGTGCCTCCTCTTCCTTCCGCTCCTCCTCGGCGACCCCGCCCCCCAGGTTCTCCGCGAACTTCCCCAGCAGCCGCGCTCCCGCCGCGGTGACCGTGTCGGTGTCGAGTTCGGTGATGCGGCCGTCGGCGGTGGCGGTGCCCTCGAAGGCGATGGTCGTGCCGTCGGTCGCCGGGATCAGGCGGAGGGTCAGGGTGAGCTTCACGGATCCGGTTCCCCGGGCCTCGGTGGCGTCGCCCTCGACGGCGTAGGTGCCGTCGTCCTGGGCGGTGACGCGGAGGGTGCCGCGGTAGGTGATGGTGTGGCCGGCGACGCGTACCTTCAGGCGGCCGGCCACGGGTGGGGTGCCCGCGTCCTGCTGGAGCCCGGGGACCGCTCGGGCCACCCGCTCGGGGTCGGACAGCGCCTCCCGGAGGCGGCCTGCGGGAACCGGAACGAACACCTCATGCTCCATGGCAGTCGAGCCTACCCAGGAGGCCCCGCACCGCACCCGTACATACGCGCATTGCATACATGTATTACCCGGCTTCGGCGCCGCCGTGTTCAGCCGGCATGTTCAGTCGGCGTACCTCGGATGCACCAAGGTGGACGGCGGCAGGCCCCGTACGCGGTCGGCGTCCCCGAGGAGTGTGGCCCCGCCTCGGGGGTCCGGCACCGGAGGGCGGGAGCCGGGCGGGGTCGCCAGGAGGAAGCCGTGGCCGGGGGCGGCGGCGACGCGGTAGGCCGTGGTGCGCAGGCCGGCGGCACGGACGGTGGCGTCGACCGTCCAGAAGACGTGGGCGCGGGACGACACGGGGCCCGCGTGCACGACCAGGCGGCCGTCGTCGGCGAGGACCTCACGGGCCAGGACGTAGAACTCCTGCGAGTAGAGCTTGGTGCTCGCCGTGATGCCGGGGTCGGGGAGGTCGGAGATCACGACGTCGTAGTCGTCGTGGTCGTACGTCGTGGGGCTCGCGTCCCGCAGCCAGGTGAACACGTCCGAGGTGAAGACACGGACGCGGGCGTCGTCGTAGGCGTGCCCGTTCAGGGACGACAGCGCCGGGTCGCGGCGGGCGAGGCGTACGACGCCGGGGTCGGGTTCGACGACGTCGACCCGGCGTACGCCGTCGTGGCGGAGCACCTCGGCGGCGGCGAGGCCGTCGCCGCCGCCGAGGACGAGGACGCGGGCGTGCGGGCCGGCGTTCATGGCGGTGCCGACGAGGGCGCGGTGGTAGCGGTGTCCGTCGCGGGCGCTGACGCGGAGGCGGCCGTCGAGGAAGAGCGAGAGGGGGCGGCCGTGGGTACCGCCGGTGAGGACGACCTCCTGGATGTCGGTGTGCAGCGCCACGCGTACGTCTCTGCCGTAGACCGCGCGTCTGGCGGCGCGTTCGAAGTCGTCGACGTGTACGGCGGCGGTGGCGAGCAGGCCGAGGACGGCGAGGTTCGTGATCAGCAGGAGCCGGCGGGCGCGGTGGCTCAGGTCGTGGCGGAAGAGGCCGAGGACGAGGGCGCCGCCGATCAGGGCGTTGACCGTGCCGGTGAGCAGGGTGCCGGTCAACTGGCCGAGCCAGGGCAGGAGAAGGAAGGGGAAGGCGAGGCCGCCGGCGAGGGCGCCCACGTAGTCGGCGGCGAACAGGTCGGCCACGGCGCAGCCCGCGTCCTGGCGGCGGATGCGTTGGATCAGCTCCATCAGCAAGGGGACTTCGGCGCCGATGAGCAGGCCGATGGCCAGGGAGAAGGCGACGAGGAGGTATCTGGAGCCGCCGGCCCCCATGCCGCCCCAGCCGCCGGTCCAGGCGAAGGCGGCGTACATCGCGAGGGCGCTGTAGCCGCCGACGAGGGCGAGGGCCGCCTCGATGGCGGCGAAGCCGAGGGCCGCGCGGGGGCGGAGGCGTTTGGCGGCGAGGGAACCGACGCCCATGGCGAAGACCATGACGGAGAGGACGACCGAGGCCTGGGTGACCGAGTCGCCGATCAAGTACGAGGCGAGGGCGACGAGTTCGAGTTCGTACACGAGTCCGCAGGCCGCGCAGACGAATACGCCGGCGAGGACCAGGAAGCGGCCTACGCCGGGGCGGACGGGGAGCCGTACAGGGCCGCCGGGGCCGCCGGGGCCGCCGGCCGGGGCGCCGCCGTGACCGCTCTGGCCGCGCCAGGGGGGTGGGGCGCCGGGGGGTGCGGGGGCGTGCGGCTCGATCACTTATGGCACGCTACGTCAGGGTTGCGGTGTTCCGGGTCACCCACACGAGTGGAGCTGCGCCGCTGAGCCGGGCGCCTAATAGCTCGGGAGGTCGGGTTGTTGGGCGGGTGCGGGTGGGTGGGGGTTGTTCGCGCCCACGCGGCGGAGCCGCATATCGGCACAGCCCCGCGCCCCTGAAAAGCAGGGGCTGCGCCCCATGCTTTTCGACCCGCACTCACCCACCCTCACAGCGCCGCAGGCACGCGCACCCCAACGCGCGTTCTGGTGGCGACCAGTTGGCCGTCCTGGGGATACGCGTGCCACGTACGCCAGTGCACTTGGCCCTCGTATCGCTGCGCGAGCATCGCGGTGAAGGCGTGCGGGCTGCCGGGGAAGACGCCGGCGAGGCCGTGGGGATGGTCGGAGACGAGGGCGAGCAGCTCCTGGGCCCGGCCCGCGAAGGAGCCGGGGGACAACACCTCGATGCGGGCGGCGAATTCGTACTCCCAGTCGCCCACCCGCTTGGCCACGCCGAGCGGGAGCGGTGTGCTGGAACCTGGGATGCACGCGACCGTCTCCGAACAGTGGCTGCCCCGCTCCTCCTCCAGAAGCACTTGGTGGGACGCGCCGAGCAGTCTCAACTGCAGCTTCGCGCCGCTGAGTTCGAGGTCGAGGGTGGCGAGCGCGGGCAGCGGTTCACGCCCCAGGGCCCAGGCGAGGTCGGCCGCGCGCGTGTCGGTGTAGGCGGTGTTCAGGGTCGTGAGCATGGGTCGGCTCCGCTAGCACGCAAAGATAGAGAACAAAGAAAGAAGAGGAGTGGGTCCGGCGCAGCCCGGTCGGCACCGGGGAATGTGGCAGCCAGTCAGGTGGGGTGACGTCCCAGTCGGTCCGGTCAGCCGTTTCAGGCTTGCCGGGAGGGACGTCCAGGGGCTGCGTCGGCGGCTTATAGGGAATCATGAACGGTGGCATTACCACAGCGTTTTTACCCAACTTGACGTGCTTTCCATCCCCCCGAGGGCTGCACAGCTCAACTGTTCAACCCGGCGTACGCTCCGTCCGCCGACGTGCTCCCGCGCGCCGTACGTAGGCGGGTACAGGCAGGTACACACGAGCGCCCGCCGGGAGTTCGAACCCGGCGGGCGCTCGTGTCGTGGAGCTCGGCTGCCCCGTGTCAGCTGCCTCCACCGCATCCGCCCCCGCCGCCGCAGGAGGACCCGCCTCCGCACGACGAGCCGCTGCTGCTCCCGCACGACGACGAGCCGCTGCCGCACGACGATCCGCCCCCGGACGACGAGCCCTTGTCGTCCGACCCGGAGCCGGACGATCCGCTGTCGCCAACCGCCGCGGCCCCGCCGAGCACCCACCAGCTGTTGTCGCTGCTGGCCTCGGCGCTGTTGGTGCCGCTGTTGCGGCCGCTGCCGTAGCCGCCGCGTGACGGACGGCGCCGGGCCGCCCGGGCCGCGTTCGCGCGGCTCCGGTTGACGGCCACGACGATCACCAGCACGACACAGAGCAGCACCGCCAGGATGATGCCGATCACCGCGATCGCGTTCATGGCGTCACCCTCCCCTCTTTCCTGAGTCCCCCGAAGCGGCCCCCGTGGGCGCCTCGCTCACTTGCGATTACTCACTTGCCCATCGGCAGGTCAGCTGCCGCCGCCGCATCCACCGCCACCGCCACCGCCGCCACCGCCACCGCAGGAGGACCCGCCGCCACAGGACGAGCCGCCCCCGCACGACGATCCGCCCTCGTGGGACGACCTGCCGTCCGCCCACCAGCTGCGGCGCCGGCGCCGGCGCGAGCCGCCGGCCACCCGCGCGAAGAGGCCGAGCAGTACGAGTGCTCCCAGGACGAAGTAGAAGGCCTCCATCTCCGTCACCAGCCTTTCGTTCCCCCTTGCAGACCCCCCGTGGGCCGTGCGTGACGTGGGGATGCCCGGGCGTCGCACGGCCCAAAGCAGAGTTGAGGAAGTCCAGAGGTTCGGCGCAGGATGACGGCCATGACCTCCAGCGCAAGCCCCGCCCCCACCCCGCGTCCGGTGCTGAACCGGCGGCTCGCAGAGTTCGGGACGACGATCTTCGCCGAGATGTCGGCGCTCGCCGTGCGGACCGGCTCGATCAACCTGGGCCAGGGTTTCCCGGACACCGACGGCCCCGAGGAGATCCGCGAGGCCGCCGTACGGGCGCTGCGCGACGGGCGCGGCAACCAGTACCCGCCGGGGCCGGGCGTCCCCGAGCTGCGCACCGCGATCGCCGCGCACCAGGAGCGGCGGTACGGGCTGACGTACGACCCGGACACGGAGGTGCTGGTCACGGCCGGTGCCACGGAGGCCATCGCGGCCGCGCTGCTCGCCCTCCTCGAACCCGGCGACGAGGTGATCGCGCTGGAGCCGTACTACGACTCGTACGCGGCCTGTATCGCGATGGCGGGCGGGACACGCGTACCCGTGACGCTTCGCCCGTACGAGGGAGCCCGCGACGGAGTCGCATATCGACACTTCCGGCTGGACCTCGACGAGCTGCGGGACGCCGTCACCGACCGGACCCGGCTGCTGCTGATCAACACCCCGCACAACCCGACCGGCACGGTCCTCACCCGCGAGGAGCTGACCGCGATCGCCGAGCTGGCGGTGGAGCGGGACCTGCTGGTGGTGACGGACGAGGTGTACGAGCACCTCGTCTTCGACGACGCCGGGCATCTGCCGCTGGCGACCTTCCCGGGCATGCGGGAGCGGACGGTCACGATCGGCTCGGCGGGCAAGACGTTCTCGTTCACGGGCTGGAAGGTGGGCTGGGTTACGGCGCCCCGGGAACTCGTCTCGGCCGTCCGCTCGGCCAAGCAGTTCCTGACGTACGTCGCCTCCGGGCCCTTCCAGTACGCCGTGGCCGAGGCACTGCACCTGCCCGACTCATACTTCGCGGACTTCCGCGCGGACATGCTGGCCAAGCGGGACCTGCTCGCAAGCGGCCTGGAGCGGGCGGGCTTCAAGGTCTTCCGCCCGGCCGGCACGTACTTCATCACCACCGACATCCGGCCCCTGGGCGAGAGCGACGGCTTCGCCTTCTGCCGCTCCCTGCCGGAGCGCTGCGGGGTGGTCGCGATCCCCAACGCGGTCTTCTACGACCACCGTGAGCAGGGCGCACCCTTTGTCCGCTTCGCGTTCTGCAAGCGGACAGGCGTGCTGGAGGAGGCGGCTTCCCGACTCAAGACGCTGGCCGCCTGACAGCCACAGACGTACCAACAAATGTACCGGCCACACGGCCTGGTTGCTCCGAGCCGCCGCGCACCCGCACTCGACTGCCGCCTGTTCGACCGGGAGACCGGTGTTCGGCAGCCATATCACGCAGCCCGCCTGTCGGCGGACACGCTTCCATCAGCGATCAACCGGCGCCGCCAGGCCCGGTGACAGCGCCCCGGATCATGCAAGACAGGGGCAGCAAAGAGTCATACCGGCCCCGAAGGATACGAACCCGAGCTGGACTCTACGAAGAAGGTGATGTGCGGGCAGTAGCTTTCCTCGGCCAGCCAGGCGCGGGCCCGGCCGCGCTGTCGCTCATCGCGGAACCGGTGGTACCGGCTCCAGGAGCGCTCGTCACCAGCGAGGACGTCCTTGAAGCGCCGGAAGGCGCCCCGCCCACCGATGGCGATCCGCAGCCTGTCGGCAAGGGCGGCGTCCTCGACCTCTTCGATGAACAGCTCCATGTCCTGGTAACCGGCCCGGGACCCCAGAGCCGGCACGTACAGCCATCGCTCGGGATCGTCGTCCCCCTCGGCCTCGGGCCCAGGCCCCAGCTCATCGGTGAACGCAGGCCAGCACTCACCGGTGGACAGATCGATCCGGCCACCGGACTCGGCCGGGTCGCCCTCCAGCAGCATGGCGAGCATCTCCAGATCGACCGCGAGCGGGCGCAGGAGGGGGATCGTCGCGTCTCCCGTGGCCGCGCGCAACCGGTCCGCCAGCTCCTCATCGCCCCGGAAGCCTCGCTCCTGGAGCGCGCCGAGAAACAAGGCCGCCATCTCCGCAGCCCCCGGCAGGCCCTGCGCCGCGGCCCCGGCCACACCATCGTCGGCCAGCTGCAGCACCTCACGCACGGGTCCACGACGCAACGCCGCAAGCAACGCCACTCCGTCCTGCGCGTGGATCGCGCCACGCAGGGCCCGCAGCCCGGCCTCGCCCCATCCCTCACCCACGACCCCGACGGTAACGCGCCACCGAGGACGTACGACGCCGGGACCCATCGGTTTCCCTCTGCCCGGCTCCGTGCCAGTGCCGGCGCACCCGGCGCCTGGGGGCAGGCGGTGTTGCCCGGTCAGCGGCGCCGCTTGCGGCCGCTCTTGCCTGAGGAGCGCCGAGCCTTCGGGGCGCGGCCGACGCGGACGCCGTGGGTACCCAGTGCCCGGGCAGCCAGCTTCCTGAGCTCGTCGAGTCCGGCCCGGTCCGGGTGCGCGGAGTCCAACGCGGCGGCAACCGCGTCCCTGGCCTGGGAGCCCTGGGCGCGCAGCGTCTCCTCGGCGCCGTCCCCGCCGCCCGCCAACTCCACGAGCTGAAGCAGGCTCTCGGCGAGCACCAGCAGAGACTCTGCATCGGTCATGTCCTCTGGGGACAGCAACTCACGGTGCGCCAGCGCGTTCAGCGCCAGCGGCGCCAGCTGTGTGTCTCGCCGCAGCGTGCGCAGCAGCCCCTCGCCCTCACCGTCCGGCAACGCCGCCAGCAGCACGTCGAGCATCGCCTGCGCACGCGTGCGGAAGGTCATGGTCCTTACGGCGTCGGTCAGTTGCCGCAGGGCACCTTCCCGCTCGCCGCGGGCCGTTATCCAGCCGGCCAGCTCCGTGCGGGCGGCGTCCGGGTCGTAGTCCTCGGCCAGCACCCCCAGCAGGCCGGCCGCCGGCGCCTGGGCCAGTTCACCGACCAACGGTGCGTCCCTGCCGGCCGCCAGCAACCGCTGTCGTACGGCCCGGGTACCGAGTTCGGTGAGACGGATGAGCTCGACCGGCCCGGCGGTCAGCTCCTCTCGCCGGGCATCGGCACGCTCCCGCGCCACCGGGTCCGTTGCCGTCCCCTCGACGCCCAGCAGCTCCGCGAGCTCCGGCGGCATGTCCGCGAGCAGCTCGGGACCGGCATCGGAGAGGTCGATGTCGAGGAACACCGGATCGGCCATCCCACGGTCACGCTCGATCGCGCCCAGGTCGTCCAGCAGGTCGAGCACCGCGCGCAGGTCCCGGTCGGCGTGCTCGAACCACATCCGGTGCCGGAGGTCCAACCCGGCGTCGAGCTGGGAGGAGGTCCGATAGGCCAGGTGTACCGTGTCGCGCAGCCGCGGCCAGGGCATCGGGTACGGCAGGCTGTAGAGCGTGTTCAGCACGTCGTCCAGGATGTCCTCGTAGACGTCGAAGAGCATCGACTCGACGTGCCAGCCGCTGCGTGCCCCGATCAGGGCCTGCCGCAGCTCGAAGCACGCGTCGAAGGCGCGCAGCCACAGCTGGAGCGGGTCGGCCAGCACCGGCCGGGCCTTGGCCACCGCGTACAACCGCCCCTTGACCACCCGGACCAGCCGTGCCTTCTTCGCCCACTCCACCAGCAGCCCCAGGCGCGGCAGGTCGGCCGAAGAGCGCACCCCCTCAATCCTGTCGCCGGTGCCGAGTACGTCCACCAGCTCGCGGGCCTCCGCCATCCGCAGCCGTCCCGTCGCCGTCACCGGGCGGCCGCCCTGCCCCGCCCATTCGGCGAGTCCGCGCAACTGCGCCACGGTCGTCGACGCCTCGGCCCGTCGGCGCAATTCGTCGTCCGGGGGAAGCAACACGGGCAGTTGCGGCTCGGCCCGGGCCACGCCGGACAGCGCGCGGCCGGTCAGCCGGCGTTCCATGATCGCGGCGAGAGCCTGCTGATCGTAGGCGACCTCCCCGCGCTGCGCCCGGTCCGCGAAGCGCTGAAACGCCGCCCCGTCCTGGACGTCCACGCCCTGCTCCGCGGCCGTCATCGCCCAGAACTTCGCCAATCCCCAGCGAGTGCGGTCCGTCATCGCCGCCAGATGCTGTTCCGCGACCCTGTCGACCGCGGCAAGGGAATCCTGGAGTGAGGGGCCGCGCGGGTCCGCCAACTGCGCGGCGTGCAGATAGCGCAGTAGCGTGAGCAGTGTGCCCGGGGCGTCGGCGCGTTCCTCCCCGGGAAGCTCGGTGACCTGCTGGGGAAGCCAGGAGAGCAGTAGCTCCTCCACATTTCGCGACTCCCACAGCCCCAGTCGGCCGTCGGCAGTTGCCCGGTGCCGGTAGTCCAGTGCCGTCTCAGCCGTGAACCCGTCCACCGGCAGCCCCTGCTCCCCGGCCCACCGGACGAGGCGGTCAACCAGCAGCCCGCACGCCGCCTCGAACTCTTCCTCGGCCTCGGGTTCGAACCGCATCCGCATGAAATCTCGTCCACCTGTCTGCAGCAGTCGTTGCCGTGCCACGCTATCGCCGAACCGGGGCCGGCAACTCGGCCGAGGACGAGCGGGCCCGCTACCTCAGGGCAGTACGTGGTGGTAGTCGCCCGCAGCAAACGCGGCTTCGAACCTCCTTGCGGCGAACCGGACTTCGTCGCACGGACTCACGGCACAGAACGGCACGCCCCCCTGGCCGATCCCGATCGACGAAAGGCCGGGCCATCCCAGCCGGCTGCCCCGACCAGGAACGACCACGTCCGGCGACGGCGGTGCCGACGGCGCTGGCCAGGCCCGTGCCGACGGCACGGGCCTGGCCAGCGGGGAGTGCCTCGTCAGCGGGCGTCCGCCTCGGGATCCGGGCGCGGGAGTTCGTCGAGGTCGAGGGTGAAGGTGCGGCCGTCGGCCAGGGGGATGGGGAGCTTGCCCGTGCCGTACCTGTGGGTGTGTGCGGCGATGTAACCGGTGGCAGTCGGCTGGGTGTGGAGGACGACTTCCTGGGCGTAGGGGTCCACGACCAGGTAGATCGGGATGCCGTAGCGGCCGTACTTCGCGGTGCAGTCGTCGTAGTCCTTGCGTGCGGAGGAGGTCGAGACGACCTCGGAGATCAGCAGGACGTCCTCGAAGCTGTAGCGCTTGCCTTCCTTGCGTGCGTCCTCGCGCAGGATCGCGAGGTCGGGGGCGGAGTTCTCGTCGGCGGGGAAGTCGATGTAGACGTCGGAGGTGACCTTCGCGTGACGGCCGAGGGCAAGAGCGGAGTCGATCTGCATCGACCTGATGGTGCTGGAGTGCTCTTCGCTCTGCGGGGTCATGATCACCTTTCCGTCGGCCCCGAACAGGACCGTGTACCCCTTGGGGAACTCGGTGTGCACGATCGCGTCGGCGCTCATGGACGGCTCCTTCCCGTGTGTGGTCAGGATACGACGGACAGTGCCGCGTCACCGAGCCCGTCGGTACGGCCGGCAGACCGGTCCGGACGGTTGTGCGGCCCGCTCACCGCCGGTGCCGGAGATCCGCAGCGGGGCCTGTCGCACGACATAGGAATAAGTAGGCCAACGAGGTGTCGCCTGGGTGACGGCCGCGCCCGAACTGGTGGCCGCCGTCCGCTCGGCCAAGCAGTTCCTGACGTACGTCGCCTCGGGTCCCTTCCAGCACGCGGTCGCCGAGGCCCTGCACCTGCCGGACTCGTACTTCGCGGAGTTCCGCGCGGACATGCTCCTCAAGCGCGAACTCCTCGCGGACGGACTGGAGGAGGCGGGCTTCGAGGTGTTCCGCCCGGCCGGTACGTACTTCATCACCACCGACATCCGCCTGCTCGGCGAGAGCGACGGCTTCGCGTTCTGCCGTGCGCTGCCGAAGCGTTGCGGGGTGGTCGCGATCCCGAACGCGGTCTTCCACGACCACCGCGACAGGGCGCGCCCTTCGTGCGCTTCGCGTTCTGCAAGCGGACGAGCGTGCTGGAGGAGGCCGTGTCCCGCCTCAAGTGCCTGGCCGGCTGAAGCCCTTCGGGCCGGCGAAACGGCAACAGCCCGGCCGCGCACCACCGTTTCCGGTGATCCGTGCACGGACCGGGCTGTCGTTCGCCTGAGAACGCCCCTTGCCGTGACCCCTAGGCCGTTTCGTTTGGATCACGCCGCAGACTCGGGGCCTGGCAACGCGCGTCTGCGGCGCTGACGAGATGCGATCGATTCCCCGACCTGCTCCGAACAACAAGGCCTTGGCGGGCCACAGTGCGACCACCGTCTCCTTCATCGCTGTCGTCCCGTGTCGCGCGGCCAGATGGCGATGGCGATCAGCACGGCCGCCCACACCCCCAGCGGCGTGACCGGCCAGTAATAGGTCAGCTCTCCCTTCTGCGCACAGCGGGCGCCCCAGATCCCAGACATGATCACTGCTCCACCGAGCCAGTAGCGCCATTCGGCCAGCCACTCCCTGAGGTCTTTACGGTCCTGCTCTGAGCGGGTCGGCGCCGGTGCGGGTAAGTCGGCTGTCAGCGCGGCGAGTTCATCGGCTGTACGCGCCCGCAGGGCACGTGTGGAACGGATCTCGTGCTCGTGCGGATCGAGTCGCCCCTCAGCCAGCGCCGCGGCCAGCACGCCGAGCGTTTCGTCGCGGTCGCGGTCCGAGACCCGCAGAGCGGGCACCGGAGGCTCCCGTCGGTCATCCACCACTTGTCTCCTTTCGGCTCCGTGCAGCACCTCACCTGACGGAAGGTTAGAATACGACTGTATCTTAAAGATGGGAGCGCGACCGATGCCCAAGACCGTCGACAGGGAGGAACAGCGTCGGCAGATCGGTGCGGCCCTGCTCCAACTGGTCGCCGAACGCGGCCTCGACGAGGTCAGCGTGCGCACCGTGGCCGCCGCAACGGGCCGTTCCCCCGGCGCCGTTCAGAAGTACTTCCGCACCAAGGACGAGATGCTCACGTTCGCCGCTGAGCTGGCCGGTGAGCGCGTCGAGCGCCGGATGGCCGCGGTGGACACCGCACTGCCGCTGCGCCAGGCGCTGCGTGACCTGATCCTTACCACGCTCCCCGTGGACGCCGAGCGACGCGCTGAGGCCACCGCGCAACTCGCCTTTGCCGTCCACGCGGCACACCACCCCCGCCTTGCCGCGATCCGGCGGCAGGTCGACCAGGACATCCGTGAGGCACTGGCCACCTGGCTGGAGTCCGCCGGGCACGAAACCCACGCGGCGGCCGTCGCTGATGCAGTCATCGCACTGTCCGACGGCCTGGCACTGCGCATGCTGTACACCCCACAGGAGCACGAGCACCTGCTCACAGTCCTGGACCAGGCGCTGCACACCCTGATCCCGGGCCAGGGGACAGCCCGGCATCTCCGCGAGTAGGCCGGGCAGACCGGGGCGTGCCGGAGCGGCCGCCGATCCGGACGTCAGGGCTGGCGGACGCCGGATTCGAGGTGTTCCGGACGGCGGGCACGTACTTCATCACCGCCGACCTCCGGCCCCTGGGCGAGACCGACGGCTTCGCCTTCTGCCGCGCGCTGCCCGAGCGCGCCTGGGTCGTCGCCATCCCGAACGCCGTCTTCTACGACCACCGCGAGGCCGGCGCATCCTTCGTACGGTTCGCCTTCTGCAAACGTGTCGAGGTGCTGTGAGGAAGCCGCGAAGCGGCTGAAGGCGGCGTTCTGAGGCCCTGCGCAAGGCGAGAGCCCGGCCGTGGCGCGCCACCGTGTTGGTGGGCGCCCCGGCCGGGCTCTCGTATACGTCTGGGGGCGTTTCCGGGTGACGACTACTCGTCGTCCTCGGGCTTCTCGGCCTCGTCGACGTCCTCGGCCAGGCCGAGCTGCTCGACGAGCCACTTGTCGAACTCGATGGCGGCGCGCACCCAGCTGACCGTCGACGAGACGAAGTGCTCCAGGCTCACGCCTGTGCCGATCAGCAGCTGGGCCTCGCCGATGAGGCGGACCGTGCCGTCGTCGTGGGTGTGGCTGTAGACCTTGGGCCACAGGGTGCGGCGGTTCCAGTCGTCGATGGTCTCCAGCAGGGCCGGCTTCTCATTGATCTGGTGCGGGCGGTCGTAGAACGTGCGCACCGAGAAGACCTGCTGGTCACCCTCGCCGCGGAACATGAAGTACGTACGGAATTCCTCCCACGGCGCCGCGAGGTCACCCTCGTCGTCGACGACGTACTTCAGCTCCATCTGGTCCAGGAGCTGCTTCACGAGGTCCTGATCCGGGACGACGGGGCCCGCCGGCCCTTGGGGCTGCGGCTCGGGCTGGCCCCCGAAGTTCGGAATCGAGGACGGGTCGATGCTCACCGTGATTTTCCCTTCGTACGGATTCCGCCATCCTCCCCCATGCGGGGCGGGGGGTGGCAACCCCTGACCCGCGCGGTTCGTCGTCCTTGGCCTGATCCGCCATGAGATTCAGCTCAGAGCGTGGCCGGGAACCATTCGGGTACCCCGGCCACCACGAATATCCCCGCTGTCTCGGCTGTCTCGGCTGTCTCGGCTGTCTCGGCTGTCTCGGCTGTCTCGGCTCACATGTCCTTCTCCATCGAGAGTCCGGTGGGCGGGCCCACGATCAGCCCCTCGCCCTCGCCGAAGGAGTCCACCCGTACCGTGTCGCCGTCCTTGATCTCCCCGGAGAGGATCTCCCTGGCGAGGCGGTCGCCGATGGCGGTCTGGACGAGGCGGCGCAGCGGGCGGGCGCCGTAGGCCGGATCGTTGCCCTCGTCGGCGAGCCAGGCGAGGGCGGCGGGGGTGACGTCCAGGGTGAGGCGGCGCTCGGCGAGACGCCGCGCGAGCCGGTTGATCTGGAGCTCGGCGATGCGTTCCAGCTCCGCCTTGTTCAGTGCGGAGAAGACGACCAGGTCGTCCAGGCGGTTGAGGAACTCCGGCTTGAAGGAGGTCCGGACCACCTCCAGGACCTGCTGCTTCTTCTCCGCCTCGGTCGTGACCGGGTCGACCAGGTACTGGCTGCCCAGGTTCGAGGTGAGGATCAGGATCGTGTTGCGGAAGTCGACGGTGCGGCCCTGTCCGTCGGTGAGGCGGCCGTCGTCGAGGACCTGGAGGAGGATGTCAAAGACCTCGGGGTGGGCCTTCTCCACCTCGTCCAGCAGGACCACCGAGTACGGGCGCCGGCGCACGGCCTCCGTGAGCTGGCCGCCCTCCTCGTAGCCGACATAGCCGGGCGGGGCGCCGACGAGGCGGGCCACGCTGTGCTTCTCGCTGTACTCCGACATGTCGATGCGGACCATGGCCCGCTCGTCGTCGAAGAGGAAGTCGGCGAGGGCCTTGGCCAGCTCGGTCTTGCCGACGCCGGTCGGGCCGAGGAAGAGGAACGAGCCGGTCGGCCGGTCCGGGTCGGCGATACCGGCGCGGCTACGGCGTACGGCATCGCTCACCGCCCGTACGGCCTCGGTCTGGCCGATCAGGCGGCGGCCCAGCTCGTCCTCCATGCGGAGCAGCTTCTGGGTCTCGCCCTCCAGCAGGCGGCCGGCGGGGATGCCGGTCCAGGAGGCGACGACGTCGGCGATGTCGTCGGAGCCGACCTCGTCCTTGACCATGGTGCCCTTGGCGGCCTCCTCCTCCGCCTCGGAAGCCTCCACCAGGGCCCGCTCCAGGGTGGGGATCTCGCCGTACAGCAGCTTGGAGGCGGTGTCGAAGTCACCGTCGCGCTGGGCCCGCTCGGCCTGGCCGCGCAGGTCGTCGAGCTTCTCCTTCAGCTCACCGACGCGGTTGAGGGACTGCTTCTCCTTCTCCCAGCGGGCGGTGAGGCCGCGCAGCTCCTCCTCCTTGTCGGCGAGATCGCGGCGCAGCTTCTCCAGCCGCTCGCGGGAGGCGGCATCGGTCTCCTTGCTGAGGGCCAGCTCCTCCATCTTCAGCCGGTCCACGGAACGCTGGAGCTCGTCGATCTCGACCGGCGAGGAGTCGATCTCCATCCGCAGCCGGGACGCCGACTCGTCGACGAGGTCGATGGCCTTGTCGGGCAGGAAGCGGGAGGTGATGTACCGGTCGGAGAGGGTGGCCGCCGCGACCAGCGCCGCGTCCGCGATCTGGACCTTGTGGTGGGCCTCGTAGCGGCCCTTGAGTCCGCGCAGGATCGCGATGGTGTCCTCGACGGTCGGCTCGGAGACCAGCACCTGCTGGAAGCGCCGCTCCAGGGCGGGATCCTTCTCGATCCTCTCCCGGTACTCGTCGAGGGTGGTGGCGCCGACCATACGCAGCTCACCGCGGGCGAGCATCGGCTTCAGCATGTTGCCGGCGTCCATGGCGGAGTCGCCGCCGGCACCCGCGCCGACGACGGTGTGCAGCTCGTCGATGAAGGTGATGATCTGGCCGTCGGAGTCCTTGATCTCGGCGAGAACGGTCTTCAGCCGCTCCTCGAACTCACCCCGGTACTTGGCCCCCGCGACCATCGCGCCGAGATCGAGCGCGACCAGCCGCTTGTCCTTCAACGACTCGGGAACGTCGCCCTTCACGATCCGCTGGGCGAGCCCTTCGACGACGGCGGTCTTGCCGACGCCGGGCTCACCGATGAGGACGGGATTGTTCTTCGTACGGCGGCTGAGCACCTGCACGACGCGGCGGATCTCCTGGTCCCGGCCGATGACCGGGTCGAGCTTGCCCTCCCGCGCGGCGGCGGTGAAGTCGGTGCCGAACTTCTCCAGGGCCTTGTACGACCCCTCCGGATCGGCTGTGGTCACCCGACGTCCTCCCCTGGCCTTCTGGAACGCCTCCTGCAGCTTCCTGGCGTTCGCCCCCTGACGGGAGAGTACGTCCCCGGCCTGGCCGCCCTTCTCGGCGATCCCGATCAGGAGGTGCTCGGTGGAGACGTACTCGTCGCCGAGCTCCTTGGCCTTGGCCTGGGCCTCGGTGATCACGGCGAGCAGTTCACGGCTGGGCTGCGGCGGCGAGACGGTGGACCCGGTCACGCTGGGCAGACCGGCGAGGATCTTCTCCGCGCCGGCACGCACGGCCGCCTGGTCGGCGTCGACGGCGGCCAGCAGGTCGGTGACGTTCTCAAGTGCCTGTTGGCCTCGCCCCTGGAGCAGGGCCAGCAGCAGATGGGCGGGGGTGAAGTCCGGGTGGCCCTCGGACACGGCCCGGTTGCTGGCCGTGTTGATCGCGTCCCGGCTCCTGTTGGTCAGCTCGGCGTCCACGTTCGTGTTCTCCTCCTTGCGTCAGCCCTGATCCACCTGATCCACGCTGACTTGAGCAACGTACACAAAGTTGAGTCTATTCCACTCAAGGCGGCGGGCGGGAGGTGAACTGGTTAGGTTGCTCAGCATGGCCGCCCACTCGTACTCCGTAGACCCGAACGCACCCGACGAGTCGTACCTCGGCTTCTGGCGGGAGCGGCACCTGTGCACCCTCACCACCCTCCGCCCGGACGGCAGGCCCCACGTGGTGCCCGTCGGGGTCACATACGACCCGGAGGCGGGGCTGGCTCGGGTGATCACCAACAAGACGAGCGTGAAGGTCGGCCATGTGCTGGCCGCCGGACCCGAAGGCGCCCCGGTCGCCGTCTGCCAGGTGGACGGGGGGCGCTGGGCGACGCTCGAAGGGCGCGCACGGGTGCGTACGGAGCCGGAGCGGGTCGCGGACGCGGTGCGGCGGTACGCGGAGCGGTACGGGCGGATGCCGGGCCCGAACCCGGACCGGGTCGTCATCGAGATCGAACTGACGGCGGCGATGGGGCGCGGCTGATCAGTTCCAGCCGGCGAGAGGGCTGGGGCGTACCGATGGACATCCTGAAATGTCGCCCCAAACCTGCAGCGGCGTCACCGTGTTCAGGTCACGGTGACGCCGCTGCTGGGGGGAAGCGCCTGAGCGATTTGAAACGACGGGGGAATCGCTTCAGGCACTGCGGGGGGTGGCTGAGACGGCCGTGGCGGCCGGGGTTTCCGGTTCGGCGAGCCGGTGGTCACGCTGGTCGAGATTGACGAAGATCATCCCGTACCGGACGGCACACCGCACAGGCTGCGGCGCGCCGCGCGGACGTCGCAGACACCGGTACGCCCGGATGTCCTCGTCATCGCCCCGCGTCACCACCACCGGCTCGCCGAACACGGTCACCATCAACGAGTCACCGCTGTGGGGGATGGCGGTGGCCAGGTCGATGAAGTGCCAACCGGAACGGTAGGCGGTGGCCATTTCACGGCGGAAGGAACGGTCGTCGGGTGGAGTGGTCATCGTCAGTCCCAGGAACTGTCTTCTTCGTCGGCGACTACGGAACCCGGACCGTCCGCACTGGCAACACGGGAACTCGCGTCCCAGCTACTGTCCGCCCGACCGCTGTCCACCCCACCGGCGAGGCCACTCAGGACCCCGAACGCCACAACCGTGGAAAGAGCAGCGGCAAGCATCGAGCGAAGCATTCTCTTCCGCATAGTCGGCTTCGTCCTCACTTGAAGGTCTCCTCTTCCCCCGTCGGATACGACGATGGCTCATTCGGGCACGTCATGGCCACATAATCGGTGCATCATGTTCCTGCATGTTCAGGACCCTGGGGGGTGGAGATTTGGGTATAAGCGAGACACAACCGACACATCCCCATGCTGTGACGGAACTGTGCGGTGAAGGCATCCGCCTCTACACGAACGCCCTACGAACCGGACGCGTGGCGCGCGCCGACGCGGAGACCGCCCCCTGCCTGATGGAATTCGCCCTCCTCCATCCCGACCCCGACGACCCGGACTACCTGCGCCCCGTACTTCCATCGGTTGCCCTGGCCCAACGACTCCATCCCATAGAGCGCGAGATCAGCGAGCGCAGACGGCTGTCGATCGAACTGGCCGAGGCCTTCGAGCCTCTCATGGCGGTCAGCGCCCAGGCCACGGTGAGCACCCACGCCATCAAGGTGCTGGAGGGCTCTGAACGCATCAACTCGGCGCTCAACCTGGCCACATCGGAATGCCGCTCCGAAATGCTCACCGTCCAGCCGGGTGGCCGCCGTCTGGAAAGCAACCTCGTCAAAGGGCTGGAGCGCGACAGACCGCTGATCGAGCGCGGCGTCAGCATGCGCACGCTGTACCAGCACACGGCCAGGTACAGCCCCGAGACGCTCGCCTACGTGGATCAGATCCCCGACGGCAAGGTGCAGATCCGCACGATCGACGAACTGGTCGAGCGCCTCATCATCTGCGACGAAACCGCGGCCTTCATCCCCATCCGCGAGGACCGGCGTGTCGCCCTGGAGATCCGCCACCCCGGCCTCATCCGCTACCTGATCAAGGTCTTCGAGTTCATGTGGTCCCGCGCGGTCCCCCTGACCGCCGGCGCCCCCTACGAGACCGCCCCCGACGGCATCACGGACATCCAGCACTCCATAGCCAAGTTGCTGGTGGAGGGCCACGTCGACGAGGCCATAGCCCGCCGCCTCGGTATGAACGTCCGCACCTGCCGCGCCCACATCGCCAAACTGGCTACGGCACTGGGCAGCGGCAGCAGGGCCCAACTGGGCTATCTGATCGCCGAGTCGGGGATCCTCAAGCAGGAGGGACCGCAAGAGTGAGTCCTGCGCACCCGCCCCACCGCGTGGAGGAACTGTGCGAGCCCGGTTCGGAGTTATACGCCCGAGCCCTGCGTGAAGGACGTGTCCGCACCGAGGACGCCGCCGACACTCCCTGCCTGATCGACTTCGGTCTGCTTCACCCGAACTTCGAGGACACGGAGTGGTTGGAACCTACGGCCCCGGCGACCGCCCTCCACCGCCTGCTGAAAAACACCGCGGAGCGCATCGCCGACGAGCGACGCCGCGAGGAACGGCTGACCGCGACGTTCGAGCCGCTGATGGGAATCGGCTCTGCGGCAGCGGCGGACACCAAGGCGATCAGGGTCCTCAGCAGCAAGGAGCGAATCAACGAGGCCATCTCCGAAGCGATGGCCGACGCGTCTCAGCAGCTCCTCGCCATCCAGCCCCACTCCGCATACCACAAACGCCTTGAGTTCAACGAGGCCGCTCACACCGCCGCCCTGGAACGCGACCAGGCACTGCTGGACCGAGGCTGCCGTATCCGCACCCTCTATCAGCACACTCTCCGCCACTCACCTCACGTAATCGCCCGCTATGAGCTCCTCGACGGCGACGTCGAGGCACGCACCCTGAACGAGGTCCTCGATCGGCTGCTCATCATCGACCAGACCGTGGCCTTCGTCCCCGCCAACAGGGACCGCACCGCCGCTGTGGAGATCCGCCACCCGGCGCTGGTGGACTACCTGGTCATGGTCTTCGACCGGCTGTGGCATCTGGCCGTCCCCATGTATCCCCAGGCCGTACAGCAACCATCGGTAAACGGCATCACCGCCCGCCAACGCGCCATCGCCGCCCTCCTCATCGAAGGCCACACCGACACCGCCATCGCCGACCGCCTCGGCATGAACGTCCGCACCACCCGCGTCCACATCGCCAAACTCGCCGCGACGCTGGGCAGCGAAAGCCGCGCACAACTCGGCTACCTCATCGCCCGGTCGGGGATCCTGGAACAAGAAGGAAGCGCGCAGTGAGCACAGCGACACACACGGAACACAGCGCGGAGGAACTATGTGCCAAAGGGGCGGAGTTATACGAACGAGCCCTCCGCGAAGGACATGTACGCAGCGAGGACACGACCGAGGCCCCATGCCTCGTCACCTTCGGGCTGCTGCAACCTGCCGTCGAGGATCCGGATCAACTGGAGCCCGTCGCCCCGGCCGTGGCGTTTCACCGGCTGCTGCGCAACGTCGAGAAACGTATCCGCGACGAACGAGACCGTGAGGCCCGGCTGGCCGAGGCGTTCGAGCACTGATGCGGGTCGACAGCCACCGAACGGCTCCGGCGGAGATCCCGACGATCACTCTCCTCGACGGCCTCCAGTGCATCAATCTGGCTATCGCACAGGCCATGGCCAACGCTACGCAGGAACTCCTCGCCGTCCAGCCCCACCACGGCCGCAAGCCGTAGACGTACACGCATCCCTGGAACGCGACCACGCGTTCCTCGGCCGCGGCGGCCGCATCCGCACCCTCTACGCACACGCACTCCGCCACTCGCCTCCGGCGATCGCCCGCTACGAACTCCTCCACGGCGAAGCCGAGGCACGCACCCTCAACGAGGTCGTCGAGCGGCTGCTCATCATCGACCGGACCGTCGCGTTCATCCCCGCAAGCCGGGACCGTACCGCCGCTGTGGAGATCCGCCACCCGGCCCTGGTGGCCTACCTGGTCACGGTCTTCGACCGGCTGTGGCACCTGGCCCTCCCCATGTACTCCCAGGCCGTACAGCAACCATCGGAGAACGGCATCACCCCACGCCAACGCTCCATCGCCGCCCTCCTCATCGAAGGCCACACCGACACCACCATCGCCGACCGCCTCGGCATGAACGTCCGCACCGCCCGCCTCCACATTTCGAAACTCGTGGAGACACTGGGCAGCGACAGCCGCGCCCAACTCGGCTATCTCGTCGCCCCGTCGGGGATTCTGAAGCGAGAGCCTCAGGCACGGGAGTGACCGGAGAGGGGCCTCGCCAAGGGCGCCCCAGGAACATCAGAGCGTGACGTCCCATCCTCTGTGGGCGATGCGTCCCCGCCCGCGATGCGGGCCCTTCCCCAGCGGCGCAGGATGCGGACCTTGATGATGCGCCGCTCGGTACGCGTGGGGGTCCGGCGGGGGCTGGTGCGGGGACGGCTGGAGCGGTCGGCCATGCCCGCTTCGCCGAACTCGCGGTAGCGGTTGGCCCACCGCTGGGCCGTGGTCACGGAGACCTGGAACCTTTCCGCGGCTCGTCGCAGGGGCCAGTTGTCGTCGACGATGCAGCGGGCCAGCCGCAGACGTCCGGTCTCGGTCAGAGGTGCATTACGGTGGGGCACGAGGGCCTTTCTGTCGTCCGGCGTAGATGTCGCAATCCACACCGAGCCAGAAGGCCCTCACGCATCAAGATCACACCTCAGTGATCGCTGTCACCAACCTCCGTGGACAGAACACCGCCGCACCTGGTGGCAGAGTGCGGCCTGAAATCCAATTTGCCGAGTGGTCCGGTTCACGTGGCGGAAGCCCGGCCTAACCACTGGCCTGCCTGACATTCTGAAGGTGGCTGGCAGGCAGCTCTTTTCACCTGACTTCCCCTCAATTTGACGCAGTCCGGAGCAGACCGTGGGACTCCACCACTTCCGTGAGGCTTACATCGCGCCCGATGCATCTTTCTGGGTGTCAGGGAACATCAGCCGGGCGCCATAACTGATTGCTCCCAGGGACGCCAACGCGAGGCTGTGGCGCAACCATCTCATGCCACCTTCCCAGTCATGAGGTGGTCCGAAGACCACCCAGGACGCAACAGCAATGCCGACAACCATGGTTCCTGTGCCAGCGAAACGACTTAATGCAGGACTCATATGCCCATGATCTCCTATGTGCGCGGAGCGTCTCAAACGCCATGGTGGGCACCGTCAGGACGAGTCCGGTGAACCGTCCATGCGGGATAACTGAGGCAGCTCTGCTGCCGCGGCAAGCCGGTTCCGTGGGATCGGGATTGCAGCCGGGGCAGCGGCGGCACCGAGCCTGGGGAGGGTGAGTCATCGCGTGCTGAGGCCTGGGCCTTCGAATGCAGCCCGCACCCGTCCAGCACCTCCTGTGCCGGACGGGGGTGCCGATGAGGGCGTGCCGGGCATGGGCATGGTTCAGGGCAAGGAGCAGCGATGTGGCTGTAGGCGTGGGCGAGTCGGAGCTGGTTCCTCGCTGAGCCAGTTACAGGCTTGGTCACCGAACTCTTCCAGCGAGGTGGTCACTGGACAGGGCATGCGGTGGGGATCCTTTGCGATGAGGAACGGGTGGGCGGAGGGATGGTGCGGCCAGCGACGCAGTCTCGGGTCACGTCCCCTGTCGTGGTGTAGCCGATCACGACCTGCCGCCTCCGGTCCGGGCGCTGCGGGCATGCCCCGCCACGGGGCGCCCGGCAGTCATGGCCAGTCCCGTCTTCGTGAGCCCCACCAGGGCGGCTGGCAAAGGGGATCAGGGCCGCGACCTGGGCGTTCCGCTTGCTTGATCGGCTACACCACATGGCGGGGCACCATCCAGTCTTCGCAGGGCGCACCTGGCGGCCGAAGCGAACCGAGACGACTGCGGGCTCAGGCGCTGGCGGCGTTCGCGGCCCGGCCAGAAGATGCACCGCAGACCACACTCGGCGCGCGAGTCAAGCTGCTGCGGTCATTTCTTCACGTACAGCACGTGGAAGCGGAGCGGAATGTCCGTGAGCCTGCGGTATTCCTCGCGGCATATATGGGCAGCCCAGCGGCCCTCCGCGATCCCCTTCATCCCCTGGGACTCGCAGTAAGCCTTCGCGTCCGGGGTGGACAGCCATGCAGCCTCGTAGACATATCCCAACGGCACGGACTGCTCGGACGTGGCTTGCTCGGTCCCCCGATCGCTCCCCGGGGGCAGGCCGCCTGCTGGGGTCGACCAGGTGAAGACCTCTGCCTCAGCTGCCGCCGCCGTGGCGGAGACAGGGACAGTGAGCAGAGCGCTGACGGCGCCCCCGACAGCGACCCATGTACGTATGCGCATCAGATCAGTTCTTCCTTGTTTCGTTGAGACGGAATGAGTTGTCGGGCTGTGGCAGTCGGAACAGTTGGCTGGACGGAGTGAGGCAGGAGACCACTGGGCCTGCCGGTCGCGACGTGTCTTCTTTCGGTCTCATGCGAGGGCGTGGGCTGTGGTGCGGGGCAAGGGCCGGAGACGGAACTGGATGGATGTGCCGAGCGGCAGGAAGAGCACAAGGATTTCCGCTGGTGTCGCAGACGGGGGATCCACTCAAGCGGCGGGGCACGAACTCTCTCAGGACATGCCCGGCTCCCGCACCGTCTGCGGCGCCTGGTCGGCTCACTCGTGGTGTGCGGTCCTCGTCCCCTCCCGCCGCTTGTACTCGACGAGTTGGCCGGCCCCATCGGCTTCCGCGGTGCTGGGGACACCTACCGTCGTGGTACCGCGCAGGCCGCAGTACCGCCGGGCATGCGGTGCCGGTTGTCGGCGACGACCCGGTACACGCCGGCCGCGAGCCACCGCGTGGGTGGTGTGCGCAGCAACGCCTCCGATACGCGCCACGGGCCGCCAAGATGGCGGAACAGGTCTGCGAAGGCCACGGCGCCGCCTGTCACCCGCCCGTCGCTGTTGACCCACAGCATTTCCCGCGTGGCGCGCAACTCGTCGATGCCGAGCTGCCCGAGGTCGGTCTCCTGCCAGGTCTGCATGTGTACCGGGCGGCGAGGCGCGGCCAGGAGCGTGGTGATAGTGCGCGTACAGAACCCGCAGTCCCCGTCGTAGAGGAGGACCGGGAGCGGCGTGTCAGTCATCTTCCCTCCTGGTGTCCTTTGTTCTTGAACCATGTGATCGCCGCCGCGTCAGTCTTGGACGGGGATCCGTGGAGCCGGTGCATGAGGAGCCAGCGGCCGTCCGGGAGTGCTCCGGCGAACACAGAGGAGGCGCGAGTGGCTCCGTTGTGCCAGGTCAACGGTCCGGTGTGCTGCCATGTCGGCGCCGGATCGCCGAGGAGTCGGTCGGTGACCAGCCTTAGCAGAGCGGCCATGGTGCGCGGGGTGGCCCAGAGCCCCGCGGCAGGCAGGATCGCGCCGTCCAGTGTCCACGGCTTGATCGGGCGGCGAAGAAGCCCGTGGCGTACCGACCGGTGCTGGAACGGCCACGGCGTCATCGCTCCGGCCGTTAGCCCGAGCGGCGTCAAGACGTAGTCGGCGACGAGTGTCTGATAGGGGCGGCCAGCCGCAGCCACCACGGCGGCGCCGAGGATGGCATAGCCGAGGTTGGAATACTCCTCTTCCTGCCCCGGCGGACGAGTGGCGAGGGCGCCGAGGCGCGGCAGAAGGGCTTCCAGGGCATCGTCGGTGAAGCGTCGGTAGGGGTCTCTGAAACTGATGTCGGGTGGAAGTCGTGGCAAGCCGGAGGTGTGGCGCAACAGATGATC
Organism: Streptomyces capitiformicae; assembly: GCF_002214185.1. Classification (NCBI taxonomy): domain Bacteria; kingdom Bacillati; phylum Actinomycetota; class Actinomycetes; order Kitasatosporales; family Streptomycetaceae; genus Streptomyces; species Streptomyces capitiformicae. Next base: position 4,601,378 of record NZ_CP022161.1, read on the forward strand.
CAACGTGATCTTGGTATCGGCGGCTGCCGGCAGCCAGGTGCCAAGCGGGTCGTGAGCGCTGAGCACCCCAGCACTGGCGAGCTGCATGAGGATCGTGCCGGTCACCACCTTCGTCAGGGAACCCATCTCCGCGAACGTGTCCGGGTCATGACCAGGTGTGGTGTGCGAGCGGATACCCTCGCTCGCCAGGACGCAGGTGGCGACCGTCATCGGGTCACTCCTTCGGTCTCGGACGCCGACAGCACGGAGGCGTCGACTGTAGGCGTAGCGCGGGCAGCGTGCGCACGGTGCGTCACCCGCCTCCCCACTGCCCGCGCCCAGGACACGGCACGATCGAGGAAGGAAGACAAGAAGACAAGATCGCAGGCGACCATCGTCAACGCGAATCCGGTCAGCCCCATGAACACGGCGATCGCCATATGAAAACCGATCGACATTACGGCGGTCCAGGGACGCAGCGCAGGTATGAGGATACCTAGAGGAAAGTAGACCATGAACAACACCGTCGCGTAGGTGCCCAGGTAAACGGCCCAATCGTTTCCGTAGATAATGCTGGAAATGCCTGGCAGCTCGAATTCCGGCACTCGCATGATATAGAAGAGCGCTGTGCCGTCCTGCCATACATCTCCCATTACCTTGTACATCCCGCTGACCACGTAGACCAGGCTGATCTGCACGGCGACGGCCAGGACGCCCAGGTTATGCAGGGGAGTCGACAGGGACCGGACCGCACCGGGCAGACGCTCCTTCAGCCGGTCCACCAGCCCTGCGGAGAGGCAGAACCGGTCGTAGCATCGCGTCAGCAGAAGCATCGGAATAACCACATAGGCGAGGTTGTCGCCCCCGTCCAGCAGGGCGGGCTGACGCTGGTAGATCGACCACAGCAAAGCCCAGTGCACCGCCAGGCCGACCCGTCCGCCGATACCGAGCATGACCGCCAGGGCGGCCAGCACCCCCGCATGGAACACGAGTTCGGACCAGGCGGGCGAGGCACTCCACGCGTACAGGTTGAAGGTGCCGCCGGTCTGCTCGGAGAAGTCGCGGTGCGGCAGTACCCCGTCCGGGCCGAACAGGTACTGCCTGTCGGCGTATTGGGTCGCGTAGTACATAAAGCCCACGAAGCCGAGCAAGCAGCGGGTGCCGGAGGCGCCGAGGACGCTCACCGGGAGCGTGGACCAGCGATCGATCGTGACCATGAACTTGCTCATCGCAGTCCCTTCACGCTTTGCCAGGGAAAGTCCTGGACGCTGACCTTCCCTTCCGCTCGAGAGTCGTTCCGCTTGGACCACGGAGGAAGCTCGTGGATGTACATCCGGATCTGTACTTTCGCCGGGTTGCCCTTGCACGCGGAGGACATATGGTCGAGCGCGAATCGGGACACGAAGGCGACGGCCTCGGCCTGCGAGCGCTTTTCGTGCGGCAGTTGCGGCATGACCGGCTTCTTGTCGTTTCTGGCCTCCCGCCGCAGTCGCATCAGCAGTTCGTCCCCGTTGCTGAACTGCTGGACACTAGCTGTGATAATGCGCGACATCCGCGAGGGAAAGAACCTCGCATTCCGCACTTGCTCGACAAACGGTGTCGTGACGTCGTAGAACGCTGTGGTCTTCCCGTCCGCACACTGTGCACGGGATAGGATCCCCCGGTCGTCCATCAGCGGATCCGGGGCAAAGAGCATCCAGTTCTGAGTGAAGTACGGGTCGAGGTAACCGGCCACCGTGTCGTAATAGCGGAGCTTCGCGGGACTCAAAGGAGCCTGCGACAAGGCGGACATGAGCATGTGGACGCCCAGGAGGGCGCCGCCGATGAGCAGCGCCGCCCTCCTGGCCTTGCGGTGCGTGTGGGTCACTTGTCGAAGGCCACGTCCACGGACTCCACGCCGCCCTCGGGGACTCCGTTGGCAGGAGGGGCCCCGAACAGGCTGCCGAGCTCGCTGATGTTGCCAAGGCTCTTACTCGTGACGGCCTTCGCGTGCACGGTCGCCTTCTGGGCCACCTTGGTCACTGCGGACAGGATCGCCTGAGGCGCCTCACCGCCGGCCGTCGGTTGAACGGCCGTCTGTGCAGAAACCGGCTTCACCGGCGCAGCCTGGGCCGAACCCTGCGTCGCGATGGCGACGGCAGCGCCCGCCACCGCAATGCCCAGGACAGTAATAGACTTCTTCATCTTCATGATTCGCCTCATCTGTATCGTCTACTGATCGAACGCGTGGTCAACGGGGACGTCCGGGACAGTGACCGGCGACATAACATCACCGCCGGCCAGGTGGTGCGTCACCGAACGCGCCACCTTGGCAGCCCTCACTGCGACGGAGAGAAGCGCCTGCGGCTCAGCGTCGCTTCTGCTTGCCATCTGCACAGCCGCATTTCCGGAAATCGGTCGCGCATCAGGCCTCTCCTGGGCCGATGCTTGAGTGGACATCATGAGAGCGGCGCCACCCACAATTACGCCGACGGCACCAGCCAATTTCCTGTTCACCGGACAACTCCTTCCAATTACAGGCGTTCAGCAGCCACCTGCAGAAACCTGTCGGTGTTGACCCCTATTGATCCGAAACTCAAAGGGTTCTATTCGAGGATGTAGCGGACGTGGGGTCCGCCGAAGTAGCCGCGGACGATGTGCGGCGACCCGGGCGCGGCCCCGGACCCGGCCCCGGACCCGGGCGCGGCCCCGGACCCGGCCCCGGACCCGGGCGCGGCCCCGGACCCGGACGCGGCCCCGGACCCGGGCGCGGGCGCGGCCCCGGACTCGGTCTCGCCGCGCTGCGTACGCCGGTAGTCCAGGTCCTCGCACGCCCGGCGGAGCACCTTGACGGCGGCGAGCGGCAGCCGCTGGTTGAGGATGAAGTCCGAGGACATCACCACCGCCCGGTCGACCACCCGGTCGTCGATCCCGGCGGCGAACTCCGTCTCCAGGGCGTCCGCCACCTGCCGGACCATGTCCCGCGCCGAGTTCCGGTCGGGTTCGGTCATGGGGATACGGGTGGTGAGTTCGCGCAGGACGTGGTCGGCGGCCAGCAGGTCGTCGTACTCCTGGTCGGACAGGACGCCGACGAGATGGATGCGGCGTTCCTTGAGCGCGCTGCGCAGGGCGAGTACGTGGTGGGTGTCGCCGGGGCCGCGGAGCAGGGCGCCGAGTCCGTCCAGGCAGACGATGAGGTCGGTGCGCCCGGCCACATGGGCGATGATGCGGGCGAGTTTGGCGCCGCTCTCGGTGTCGGGTACGTCGCGGCAGTCGACGCGCAGCAGGCGCTTGCGCCGCAGGAAGGGCAGCTCCCCGGCCGCCGCCCGTCTGGCCAGTTCGCGCAGCAGGGTGGTGGAGCCGACTCCGGCGGGCCCGGTGATCAGCACATGGTTGTCGGTCGTACGGTGCAGGGCGCGGCCGAGCGCGTCGAAGTAGCGCTCCAGATGCCGGGCGGGCGGGATGCCCTGGGTCCGTGCGACCCAGGTGAGGTCCTCGGCGGGCGGCGAGCCGGCCGGTAACCGGAAGGCGACCTCGCGCGGTCCCGCCGTACGCGCCTCCCGGACGGACTGGGCGAGCAGTTCACGCATCCGGGCGAGGTCCACGCGTAGCGGGTCGGTCTGGAACACCGACGCCAGCCTCGGCGGCGGATCCTCCAGCAGGGCGTCGAGCAGTTGCGGGGTGTCGACCTGCTCGGCGCCCCAGACCGCGGCGGCCCGCTGGGCCCGCCGCAGCAGGGCGAGCAGCGGCTCGCCCAGACCGTCCCGGTGCAGCGGTGGCGCGTCCTTGCCGTGCTGGGACAACCGGAAGGCGCCGCTCAGCATCTCCGCGACCTTGGCCAGGCCCAGCTGCGGCGGGATCTGCAGCCGGACCAGCCGCTCGGTCAGCCCCTCCGTCTCGCCGAGCAGGGCGAGGAAACAGTGCGGTGGCAGCAGCCGGTCGTACCCCAACTCGCCCGCCCGTTCCGCCGCCTGCTCCAGCACAGCCCAGGCGTCCGCCGAGAACTCCTCGGAGCGCAGCCGCCCGGTGTCGTCCAGCAGTGGGGGCGGCGGTTCGACGCTGACGCGCACCTGGTCGCGCAACGCCCGTGCGGCGGCCGGCGCGTCGAGGATCCGCAGGAACTGCCGGTCACCGGGGTCGGGGTGGTCCAGGACGCAGGCGACGAGGAGTTCGAGGCAGACCGGACGCAGCCGGTCCCGGTCCTCGGCGAACTCCGCCGCGAAGCGGTCGAGGGCGGCGAGTGTCTCCGCCGCGAAGCGCTCACGCCGTCCGTCGAAATCGAAATGCTGCCCGTCCCGGCTGCCCGGGTTGTACACCGCGATGGTTTCCAGCAGATGCCGCGGCTGGGCGCCTTCGGCGAGCGTCAGCGAGAGAACCGACAGAACTCCCTGGTCACCGGAGTCGATCGCGGCATGGAGGATGTCGCTCGGGCGAACCGTCCCTGAGCAGCGCTGCGTTGCCGCCGAGAGGATATCGATCGACCGTTCGTCGAGAAGTGCGTGCGGTGTGAAGATCCCTTCCGAAAACAACGACAAAATGACGGCACCCCCGTAACCGTTTCCGGACCGTTTCCGGCACACCCGCCGTATTCCCAGTTTGGCACGGGTCCGACAACGCCTGATGTGAATGTGGCGCATTATTCGGATCCACAGGATCACGACATCTGCCGCTCCCGGGCGGGTACCGGCCGGTACCCGCCCGGGGTCAACGGGGAGGCGCCGGCCGGGAGTCGTGGAAGGTGCGGCGATAGGTGTCCGGGGGGACGCCGAGTGTGCGGTTGAAGTGGCGGCGCAGGGTGGTGGCGGTGCCCATGCCGGTGGCCGTCGCGATGGTGTCGACGCTGTCGGCGGTGGTCTCCAGCAACTCCTGGGCGCGGCGGATGCGCTGGGTCAGCAGCCACTGGAGCGGGGTGGTGCCGGTGGCCGTCCTGAAGTGGCGGGTCAGATGGCGTGAGCTCATGTTCGCCCGCCGGGCCAGGTCCTCCACGGTCAGGGGCTGGTCCAGGCGCGCGAGGGTCCAGGAGAACAGCTCGCTGAGCGGCGCGTCCCCTCGCTCCGGCACCGGGGCGGTGACGAACTGGGCCTGGCCGCCCGCCCGGTGCGGAGGCACCACCAGACGGCGCGCGATCGTGTTGGCGACCGCCGAGCCGTGGTCGAGGCGGATCAGATGCAGGCACAGGTCCATCGCGGCGGCCTTGCCCGCGGAGGTGAGCACGCTGCCGTTGTCGACGTAGAGGACGTCCGGGTCGACCTCGACCTGGGGATGGCGGGCGGCCAGGACGTCGGTGTGCGCCCAGTGCGTCGTCGCGCGCAGCCCGTCCAGCACGCCGGCGGCGGCCAGTACGAACGCGCCGGTGCACAACGAGACCACCCGCGCGCCCGCCGCATGCGCCGCCCGCACCGCGTCGACCAGCTCGGCGGGTGGTGCCACGTCGACGTCGACCCACCCGGGGACGATCACCGTGTCGGCGTACGGCAGTTGATCGAGCCCATGGTCGGGCTCCAGCCGGAACCGCCCGACCCGCACGGCGCCCGGCCCGCACAGCGCGAACTCGTACCAGGGGTCGACGAGGTGGGACAGGTCGGTTCCGAAGACCTCGCAGGCCAGGGCCAGTTCGAAGTGGAGCATGCCGTCGGTGACGGCGAGCGCGATGGACCTCGTACCGGTACTCATGTCGGAAATTGTACGGGGCATGTCGTTCCGGACACTCGCGTGGGCGGAGCCTCGGCAACGACGATGGTCGAGCCGGATCATTCGGACGCGGATTCGGACGCGGATTCGGACACGGTCAAACACGGAGAAGCTGGGAGAGAGCGATGGCGGTTGCGGTGGCGGTGTTCGGCGCGTACGGGCACACCGGGCGGTTCGTGGTGGAGGAACTGCGGGAGCGCGGGTACGCCCCGATCCTGGCCGGACGCGACCCGTCGAAGCTGCGGGAGCTGGCGGCGTCCCACCCGGCCGGTGAGGTGCTGGACACCCGTCCGGCGACGGTCGACGACCCCGCCTCGCTGGACCGCGCACTCGCCGGAGCGGCCGCCGTCATCAACTGCGCCGGCCCGTTCGCGGTGACCGCCGCGCCGCTGATCGAGGCGGCGCTGCGCGCCGGGATCCCGTACGTGGACGTGGCGGCGGAGATCGAGGCGAACCTCGACACGTTCGCGAAGTTCGGTGACCGCGCCCGTGACCAGGGCGCCGTCGTGGTCCCGGCCATGGCCTTCTACGGCGGCCTCGGCGATCTGCTGGTCACCGCGGCGATGGGGGACTGAACGACGGCCGACGAGGCGCACGTCGCGTACGGGCTGGGGAAGTCTCGGCTTCAACAGGGGCCGTCGTACTGGGCAGAAGAACATTCGATGTCGGTATTGAGGTATGGCAGGACACGCCCTTCCCGGCACCGTGCTTCGTGCTGACCCACGACCCGCGAGACCGGCTGGTCATGAAGAGCGGGTCCTTCACCTTCCTCACCTGTGATGTGAGAAGTGCGCTTCGGCAGGCAGAGGCAGCGGCGGACGGGAAGGACGTCACGCTGATGGGTGCGGACATCGCTCAGCAGGCACTCAGAGCCGAGCTCCTTGATGAGATCAACCTGCAGATCGCGCCGGTACTGATGGGTGAAGGCCGTCGGCTGTTCGATCACCTGGGGACGGAACACATCGAGCTGGAACGGACCAGAATCCTCGCCTCACCGCACGTCACGCATCTGCGATTCCACGTCACGTATGCCCGCAACACGCCCAGCGGCGGAACACCCACCCACGGCCTCGACGGCTGAGTGCGGTCGGGGACTGGCGCGGTGGCCGCCGCGTGCGTTGCCAGACGGACAGGCTCGGCCACCGCGCCTCCACCGGTCGAATGGACGTCACCGCACATCCAACCGCCCAGCACCACTAACCCGGCGAGCCTACGCGGTCACGGCACTGGGCTAGATGAACGGAACATTCACGCAGGCCAGCCGGGCACCAGCCGTTCCGGCATGCCCCTCATGCGTGGAGGTGGCCATCTCGTGCAGCACCACGGAACGAGCCCCACCCTCGCGGAAGCGCCAGTCCACGATGGCTGTGGAACGGGCCGAGCCGTTCTTGTTGGCGGTCAGGTCAAGCCACACCTCGTTGTCCGGGTTGGCGTACTCGGGGTCGACCGAGGGCTGCGTCGGGTCCAGCTGGTCCTGGTAGTGCGGCCCGGCGTCCGCGGGCAGCTTGCCGCACGGCTTGGTGTGGACATGAGCGCCATAGACGCGGTTGGCAACGAGGTCCCTCACGCGCAGCTCGATACGCGTCCCGCCGTCGCGGCGCAGTTCCTCCTTGACCTGGACCCTGCTGCCCACCGGAACCAGCTCGGTGTTGTAGGTCACCGCCTGCGCCCACGGTGCCGCGCTCACCGGGGCGAAAACGCTCCAGACGACCAGCTTCGGCACCGGAGCCTTCACATGCTGGGACTCGGTGGCGCCCGCGGTCGCCATCACACCGGCCGTGGTGGCGACCGCGAGTACGCCGGCGACTGCGACCAGGACTCCCTTGTTCATTTTGGTGAACTTGTGTCTGGGCATGACTGTCTCTCCAATGAGCGCAAAGTGGGGGGGTAAGGCACCTGTCGAGGAATGGCGAACAGGGCCAAGGCCAGGCTTTTGACGAAGATTTGAGAGCGCCCGGCGTTTGGATCAGCACCGTATAACAGCGGATAGGCCACCCCTGGGCTGCTACCGATGGGTACTGGGGAAACCTTGTGGAGGCCTCGGGACACAGCTCAGGCGGGCCACGCCGAGGGCACGCACAGAGCAAGATGTCGGCCATTGAGGGATGGTGACGGCGCGTGGGATCCGGTGCCGGTGCCGGTGCCGGTGCGTCGGCGGGGCGCCGGGCGACGAGGCCACTTTCGTAACAGGCCCTGGCCGAAGCGGCGGTCGCCCACGGTCGGGGCAACTCGCCTGCCGTTCCGCGCCGCCTGGACCTTGCCTCCGCCATGGCGCCAACGTTGCCCCGGCGTCACCCCTTGACCGTCCCCGCCGTGAGGCCGCCCACGATGAAGCGTTGGAAGGTGGCGAAGACGCAGGCGACCGGGAGGCTGATGACGGTGGCGGTGGCCATCAGGGCGCCCCAGGCGGTGCCGTGGGTGCCTACGAAGGCGTTGAGGAGGACGGTGAAGGGCTGGACGGCGGGCTCGGCGGCGAGGGTGAGGCCGAAGACGAACTCGCCCCAGGCGATGAGGAAGGAGAGCCCGGCGACCGCGACCAGGCGCCGGGGGCCATGATGGGAGGACCACCCGGAGCAGTACGCCCACCGGGCCGCAGCCGTCGACCAGGGCCGCCTCCTCCAACTCCCTCGGCACGCCCCGCAGTACGGGACGCAGCACGATCACCACGGAGGGCAGCGTGAGGGTGGCGTCGGCGGCGAAGAGGGCGAGGGACCGAGGGCGGCGGCACCGGCGCCGGCGGCGCGCAGGAAACGACGGCGGTCGACGGGGTGGGACACGCTCTGCTCCCTGGGGGTGTCGGGGTGTCGGGGTGTCGGGGTGTGGGGGATGGGGGAGTGGGGGGCTCGTAAGGGTGTGTGGCGGGGCTCAGAAATCGGAACCCGGCAGGTCCGGGAGGCCGGGGAACTGGTCGAGGTCGGGGAATTCCCGTTCGGGTTCCGATCCGGGGACCGGGCGGCAGGGGCCGGTGCTCTCCCGGAGCGAGATCAGGGGTTTGAGGAGGACGTGCCGGGGTGGTGCCTCCGGTTCGTCGAGGCGGCGCATCATCAGCTCGACGGCCACCCGGCTCATCTCCTTGACGGGGATCTCGGCCGCGGTGAGCTGCGGGTTCACCTGCTCCGCCCAGCGGCCGGCGGCCACACCGACGACCGAGAAGTCGCGGGGGACACTGCGGCCGAGTCGAGTCAGACCGCGGTAGAGGCCCTCCAGCGCGGCCTCGTTCATGGTGACGAGCGAGGTGGTCGCCGGGTCGTCCAGCAGGATCCGCTCCAGGACCGCCTCCCCCGCGGTGACCTCGTCGTCGCAGAGGTACGCGTGGGGGGTGAGCACCTGCTCCGCCATGGCCTTGGTGTAGCCCTCCAGGCCGAGGTGGGCGAAGCCGTAGCCGCTCTGGAAGAGCTGCTCTGACCTGTTCACGAAGGCGATCCTGCGATGGCCCAGATCGGCGAGGTGGTACACGCAGCCGCGGGCCAGCCCCGCGAAGTCAAGGTCGACCCAGCTGGTCTCCTCCGCCCTGCTGTTCCTGCCGATCGTCACGAACGGAAACCCGCTCCGCGCCAGATACTCGACCCGGTCGTCCTCCAACATGATCTCCATCACGATGATCCCGTCCACCCGCCCCCCATCCACCATCCGCCGGAACGAGGCCTCCCCCGCTCGTTCCGCGGGCGAGAGCAACAGGTCGTAGTCGTACGTGGTAGCCGCCTCGGCCACACCCCCGACGAACGCCAACTGCGTCCCGGTGTAGTCACGCCCCCGCCCAGCGGGCGGATAGACCAACCCGAGGGTGCGGGTGCCGCCGCCGGGGGCGGGGACGGGGGCGGGGGAACCGGTGACCGCCCGGGCGGGTGAGGCAGCGGGGCTCCCCGCGGCTGTCGGGTCACCGAGCGGGTTCGGTGAAGTCCGATGCGGTTCGGCAGCGAACCAAAGGGGCGCGGGGCGGTATCCGTCTGCGGCTCCGCCGCGATGGGGAACCCCCTTGAGTGGGGGAGCGACCAGCCACGACGGACCCGCGGGCGATCGACGGCACATCGCGGCCCCGCGGCGGAGCCGCATGTCGACACAGCCGGCGGAGCGCTCAGCAGCAGTTGACCCTCTGTCCGCCGACGCACCGTCACTCGCCCGGGCGCGCTGACCCGCTGCACCACTGCCCACCCCGGCCCCACCCCTTCCCGCACCCGGCGCGATCGCGGGCGGGGCTGGGGGCGGGGGGAGGTATGGGGGCATCGTCAGGTGGCCGGGAGGGGTTGTTCGGTCCAGATGGTTTTGCCGGTGGCGGTCTGGCGGGTGCCCCAGCCCTGGGTGAGCTGGGCGACCATGTGCAGGCCGCGGCCGCCCTCGTCGTAGGCGCGGGCGCGGCGCAGGTGGGGGGCGGTGCTGCTGGCGTCGGAGACCTCGCAGATGAGGGTGCGGTCGCGGATGAGGCGCAGCCCGATGGGTACGGCGCCGTAGCGGATGGCGTTGGTGACCAGCTCGCTCACCACGAGTTCCGTGACGTACGCGGCCTCCTCGAGCCCCCACACGGCCAGTTGGCGGGACGCCTGCGCGCGGGCGTCCGCGACGATCGCCGGGTCGGACGGCAGCGACCAGGCCGCGACCTGGTCGGTGTGCAGCGCGCGGGTACGGGCGAGGAGCAGGGCCACGTCGTCGGCGGGCGACTGCGGAAGCAGCGCCTTGAGCACGGTGTCGCAGGTGCCCTCCAGGGAGGGCACGGGAGAGGCGAGCGCCTCGCACAGCCGTTCCATGCCGATACCGATGTCGTGGTTGCGGGCCTCGATAAGACCGTCGGTGTAGAACGCGAGCAGGCTGCCCTCGGGCAGTTCCACCTCGGTCGCCTCGAACGGCAGCCCACCGACCCCCAGCAGCGGCCCCGGCGACAGCCGCACCATGCTGACCGTGCCGTCCGGATACAGCACGGCGGGCGGCGGATGCCCGGCGCTGGCGATGGTGCAGACCCGCGAGACCGGGTCGTAGACGGCGTACAGACAGGTCGAGCCGATCTCACCGGTGTACGGCATCTTCAGCTGGTTGGGGAAGGTCTCGTTGTTCCAGGTCAGATGCGTGACCAGGTCGTCGAGGTGGGTGAGGAGCTCGTCCGGCGGCAGATCGACGTCGGCGAGGGTGCGCACCGCCGTACGCAGCCGCCCCATGGTGGCGGAGGCGTGCAGCCCGTGCCCGACCACGTCCCCGACGACCAGGGCGACCCGCGTACCCGACAGCGGCACCACGTCGAACCAGTCGCCGCCCACTCCCGCCCCCGCCCCGGCCGGCAGATAGCGGTACGCCACCTCGACCGCCGCCTGCTTGGGCAGATCGCGGGGCAGGAGGCTGCGCTGGAGGGTCAGCGCGTTGGTCCGCTCGCGGGTGTACCGGCGCGCGTTGTCCATGCCCACGGCCGCCCGGCCCGCGAGTTCCTCGGCGAGCACCAGATCGTCCCGCGCGAACGGTTTCGAGCCCTCCCTGCGCGCGAGGAACACCACCCCGAGCGTGATCCCACGGGCCCGCAGCGGCGTGGCCATGGCCGAGTGGAACCCGAACCGCCGTACGCGCTCGATCCGTATCCCGTCCGCCTCGACCCATCGCAGATAGTCCGGGTCGTCCAGGCCGCTGAGCAGCGGTTTCCCGGTGGCCAGCGCGCGGGCGGGCGGCGAGAACGGGGGATACGCGTCCAGCGCGCCCAGAGCCACCGCCGCCTCCGGCACTCCCTCGTACGTCGACTGGTGCGCGACCCGGCGCAACCGCACCGCTGAGTCGAGCGGCCCCGGCGCCGGTTCCTCGCCCTGGAGCACGGAGTCGAGCAGGTCCACGCTGACGAAGTCGGCGAGCCGGGGGACCGCCACATCGGCCAGTTCCTGGGCGGTGCGGGACACGTTCAGGGTGGTGCCGATACGGGCGCCGGCCTCGTTCAGCAGGGCCAGCCGCTGCCGGGCCCAGTGCTCCTCGCTGCTGTCGAAGGTCGCCGTGCCCACCCCGCACACCTGGCCGGTGTCCGGGTCCCTGACCGGCCACATCTCGGTGAACCAGGCCTGCTGACGGGAGGAGAAGGGTCCCGGGGCGGTGCGCTCGTAGCGCATGGGCCTGCCCTCGTCGGCCACCTGCCGGACGAGCCGCAGGAAGCTCTCCTCGGCGGCCTCCTCCGGAGGCTCTCCCCACGTGGCCTCGTCCAGCCGCCACCCCTGCGGCCCCCACGTGAACAGGGACATGGCCAGTGGCGACTGTGCGTGCGACCACTCCACGAGAGCGGGGGCGACAGCAGAGCTCCGGGAGTCGGCCGAGGCGGCGGTGGTCGTCGCGGTCACCACGTACCCCTGCACCCCGCCCTCCCCGTCCAGCGACGGATACGCCCGCAGCGCCACCTCTACGCCGTGACCGTCCCGGTGCCGGAGGGCCGTCGTACCGCTCCACTCGGGGGAGTCCCGCAGATCGATCAGGGAGGACCCGGCCGGGCCGGCGCGCTCCACCGGGACGAGCAGATCGGCCGCCGGCCGGCCCACGACCTCCGCGGCACGGTGGCCCAGCAGCCGTCGCGCGCCCTCGCTCCAGCCCATGACGACGCCTTCGGGGCTGATCGTGGCCGTAGCCGCATCGACCGAGTACGCATAGCGACCGGATACTGTCGGGAAAACCGGCCTTCTGGTGTCCATTCCTGCTCAATTCGCGCCGGGTGTGTCACTCGTAGTCCTCAGCCTGCTCGCTGTGCATGAAACGGACAAGTCGGACTCGTCCCGCGAGGGTGAGGCGGCACGGACCGAATGTTGTACGAGCTCTTACCTTGCTTGGCTCTGCCCTGTTCCTCGCTTGTCCCAGCGCTGTTCGACGGGATCGAACAGTGGAGTCCGGCGCCCGGTGGGTGACCGAACTCCACGATCAGTCGACGTCCGCGAGGTGGAACAAGCATGTCTGCCCGAGTCATACGCATGGCCGCGACAGCCGGCGTCGCCGCCCTCACCGTCCTGACGGTCACGTCCTGCGGCAACAGCGACAGTAGTACGGAGCCGAAGGCCAAGACGAACGCGTCCGCGTCATCCCAGGCCGACGGGAAGACCGACGGCAAGGCCGGAGAGGAGAAGGGGACGGAGAAGGAAGAGGGCGTCCACTGGGGTTACGACGGTGCCGACGGACCCGCGAACTGGGCGACCCTCGCCGAGGACTTCGAGGCGTGCGAGGCCGGGAAGGAGCAGTCCCCGATCGACCTGGACGACGACAAGGCCGTCGACGCGCCGGTGAACAAGGCCGTCACCATCGACTACCAGCCCGTCACCGCCGAACTGGTGAACAACGGCCACACCGTCCAGGCCAACGTCTTGGCCGGCAGCAGGATCGTCATCGACGGCACCTCGTACGACCTCAAGCAGTTCCACTTCCATCTCCCGAGTGAGCACACCGAGGACGGCGAGCACTCGGAGATGGAGGTGCACTTCGTGCACGCCGACAAGGCCGGCGCGCTCGCCGTCGTGGGCGTGCTGATGGACGACGATGACGACGCCAAGTCGGGCAAGTCCGCCTTCGCCGACCTGTTCGCGAAACTGCCGGCCGAGGAAGGCGCCACCGAGAAGATCACCAAGGCCTTCGACCTCACCGCGTTCCTGCCCGGCGACCGCGACCAGTACCAGTACGACGGCTCCCTGACGACCCCGTCCTGCGCCGAGGGCGTCAAGTGGACCGTGCTGAAGGAGGAGGTCCTGGTCTCAGCGGACGAGGTCGCCGCGTACAAGGAGCTGTTCCCCAAGAGCAACCGGCCGACGCAGCCGGTGAACGACCGCGAGGTCAGTGTCGTGGAGGACTGACCTCGCGTCTCCGGGATCGGGGTACCGGGTCCGCGTCGCGGAGTCCGTGCGCCGGGGCCCCTGGATCCCGGACGGCGTCCCGCGCACCGACAGAGTGCGCGGGACGTCCGCGTCTCCCCATCCTCTCCTTTTCCGTGCCTGCCCCCTTCCGCCCGTTCCTCCCCTCTCCCATCCGTTCCTCTCCTCTCCCATCCGCACCAGTCCTCTTCAATCTGCTTGAGTGTCACGGGCGTTGACCCACCCTGTGAGCACCAGCACAATGAGCGCGCATCCGCGTGAGAGCGCTCTCACACTAGGGAGACCCATGACCGGCAGGACCGTCAGACAAGGCCCGGAGCTCAGCCGCCGCACGCTTCTCGGCACCGGCCTCGGCGTCGCGACCGCGCTCACCGCCCTCGGCTCAGGCCCGGCCCACGCGGCGGCGCCCCGAGCGGCCGGGGCCTCCGCCCGGCGTCGCGGGCAGGCTTTCCTCGCCGCCGCCATGGACGCCTACCCGGACCACGGCGACATCCGCCTCACCCAGAGCTACACCGACCAGGCGGGCCTGTTCAGCACGGCGTTCACGTACGACAACGCGCTGGCGATCCTCGCCCACCTCGCCGTACGGACGGCGGACGGGCAGGCCAGGGCCGTGGCGCTCGGGGACGCGCTGATCTACGCCCAGGAGCACGACCCGGCGTACGACGACGGCCGGCTGCGCCAGGGGTACAACGTCGGGCCGTATGTCTTCTTCGACGGGGTGCCGCAGCCGGACGGGTTCGTGCGGGCGGACGGGACGGCCAACGTCGGCACCCAGTTCGGCTTCACGGGTACGGCGGTCGGGGACATGGCCTGGGCGGGGATCGCGCTGAGCGCGCTGGCCCGGCGGACCGGGGCCCGGCGCTTCCTCACGGCGGCGGTGCGGATCGGGGAGTGGATCGAGCGGACCGGCCGCACGGACGAGCCCCTCGGCGGCTACAAGTTCGGCGTCAACGGGGCGAACGAGAAGCTGCCGTTCACCTCGACCGAGCACAACACCGACCTGATCTGCCTGTTCGGACGGCTCGCCCGGCTCACCGGGGACCGGGTGTGGTGGGAGCGGCGCGCGCGGGCGGAGGCCTTCGTGAAGGGCATGTGGGAGCCGGCCGGGGACTCGGCCCAGGGCGCCTCGGGAGGCTTCTTCTACACGGGCACCAACGATGGGGTGACCATCAACAAGTACCCCGTTCCCGAGGACACCCAGACCTGGACGCACCTCGCCCTCGACTCGAACCGTTACTGCAGGTCCTTGGACTGGGCGGCCACCGAACTGGCCGTCCTGGACCACGCCGAGCGGCGCAACAGCACGGTGCCGGCCGGGCAGTCGTACGAGGGTGTCACCTTCAGCTCGGCCAGTCTCGTCGCGAACGAGGACGCGCCGATCGCCGAGTTCCAGCCGAAGCCGAACCGCAACGGCGTGTGGTTCGAGGGCACCGCCCACCTCGCGCTCGCCCTGCGCGACCGGGGCGTACGCGGCGACGAGGCGCACGCCCGGCGCCTCCTCGACTCCATCGAACGCGCCCAGGACCTCCTCGGCACCGGCCAGACCGTGGGCGGCCGCACCCTGCCCGAACGCTGCGGCGTCGTCTCCGCCACCAGCCCCCTCGACACCGGCTTCGGCTTCGGCTACTACCCGTACCGGCACACCGGCGCGACGGCCTGGTACCTGATGGCGGCGGTACGGGCGAACCCGCTACGGGCCTGACAGCGCCTCACTCCGGCAGCGACCAGCCGTCGGCGAAGTCGCACAGTTCGTCCATGACGGCCTGCTCCTGGGCCGGTGAGTACGAGGGGTAGCCCTTGCGTACGACGCCGTCCACCCAGCGGTCGAAGAGGCCGCCGGGTTCCGTGAAGGGCGCCGCGTGGGCCGTACCGAGGAGGCTGTCGAGGCGCAGGAGGGCACCCAGGGCGACGGGCGTAGTGGAGGTCGGTGCGGGGCAGGTAGCGATTCAGCATGTTCTTGCGAGGAACCCCGGGCGTTCACGACTCCGTTGAGGAAAGGACAGGGGGGACATCACAGCTCGCCCATCGGCCAGAAGTGGACCACGCGACCTGCGAGTTCGCGAGTGGAGGTGATCCTCCGGCCGCCGGTTCGTCCCTTTCCCAACGGAGTCGTTCACGCCCGGGCGGAATCGCATCTGGTGGTGGCGGTGCGGAGCACCGCGGAATCGGGCCGGAGGCGACAGGGCCGCGAAGCGGCCAGGTGACTTCCCGGCGGAGCCGGGCCGTGCCTGGCTCTGTGGCCGGGGATGGGGGCTGGTCGCTCGTTCGGGTGAGGGGAGCGGAACACACGGTGGCCGCTCGTACGGGTGTGTACGTTCATGGTCATGAAGCTGGTGGTGCGGGTCAAACTCCTGCCGACGCCCGTGCAGGCGGCGGCACTTGAGGCGACCCTGCATGCCTGCAACGAGGCCGCCACCTGGGCCGCCCACGTCGCCTTCGAGGAGAAGGCGGCCAAACCCCTGGCCCTGCGCAAGCACACCTATCAGCAGATCAAGACCCGGTGGAATCTGGGTGCGCAGGCCGCCCAGCACGCGATCAAGAAGACCTGCGACGCCTACACCACGCTGCGCGCCAACCTCCGTAACGGAAACTACGGCAAGCCCGGCTCCAAGCGGTACGAGAGGGCGGCCGGCAAGCCGGTCACCTTCCGCGCGGACGCCGCGCAGCCTTATGACGACCGGATGCTGTCCTGGCAGCACAAGCAGCGCACGGTGTCGATCTGGACCACGGCCGGGCGGATGAAGAACGTCGCGTTCACCGGCGAGCCAGGGCAGCTGGCGGTGGTGGCCGCGCACCGCAAAGGTGAGTCCGATCTGCTGTGCCGGGGCGAGCAGTGGTATCTGCTGGTGACCTGCGACATCGCCGAGGCCGAGGGGAACGCACACCCGGTGGGGTTCGTCGGGGTGGACCTGGGCATCGTCAACATCGCCACCACCTCCACCGGCAAGCGGTACAGCGGACGCCGCCTGAACCGGCGCCGTGAAGCAGACCGGGAGCTGCGCACCAAGCTGCAGCAGCAGAACACCAAGTCCGCCAAGCGGCGGGCGAGGAAGCACACGGGCAAGGAGAAACGCCGGGCCCGCGACATCAACCACAAGATCAGCAAGCGCATCGTGGTGGAGGCTCAACGCACCGGTCGCGGAATCGCCCTGGAAGACCTGACGGGCATCCGCGAACGGGCACGGCTGAGAAAGCCCCAGCGCGTCACGCTGCACTCCTGGTCGTTTCACCAGCTCGACGCGTTCATCGCCTACAAGGCGAAACGCGCCGGGGTCCCGGTGGTGTACGTAGATCCGGCGTACACCAGCCGGGAATGCTCCCGCTGTCACCACATCGAGAAGGCCAACCGGCCCTCCCAGGCCGTGTTCGTCTGCCGGTCGTGCGGCTTCGCTGAGCACGCCGACCGTAACGCGTCCCACAACATCAGCCACCGCGGCTGGTACGCGTGGGTCCGCGGGGCCGAGTCACAGGCCTTTGCCCTCACCCTCATCGCCTGACCGGCGACACCATCGAGTGTGAGAGCTGGACGCAGCCGGGACCACCGAAGCCATCGGTGAACCCGAGCAGCAAGCCCGTGGCTTTACGACTCCTAACAAAATGAGGCTTGTGGACCTTCAGGAATGACGTGGTGTCAGTTCTCGTTGATGCTGGCCGAAGGGGGGTGCGAGCCAGTCGAGACGAGGGAGACCGCTGCCAGACCTTGGGAGATCGACGACGAGTTGTGGGCGCGGATCGAGCCGTTGCTGCCGGTCGTCCCGCGTAATCCGCGGCGTCCAGGTCGTAAGCGTCTGGATAGTCGCAGGGTGCTGTGCGGGATCCTGTTTGTGCTGTACACCGGGATCCGCTGGGAGTTTCTGCCCCAGGAGCTGGGCTTCGGCTCGGGGATGACCTGCTGGCGACGGCTGCGGGACTGGAACGAAGCCGGGGTCTGGCAGAACCTGCACGAGCTGCTGCTCTCCGAGCTGCGGGCCGCAGACCTGCTGGACTTCTCCCGCGCAGCGGTCGACTCCAGCCACATCCGCGCGATGAAGGGCGGGCCGGCCACCGGTCCGTCCCCGGTGGACCGGGGCAAGGCCGGCAGCAAGCACCACCTGATCGTCGAGGCGCACGGCATCCCGCTCGCGGCAATCACCACCGGCGGCAACCGCAACGACGTCACCCAACTGATCCCGCTGATCCAGGCCGTCCCACTGATCCGCGGCAAGCGCGGCCAGCCGCGGCGCCGCCCCAAGCACCTGTACGCCGACCGCGGCTATGACCACGAGGTCTACCGAGACAAGGTCCGCCGGTTCCAGATCACCCCGCACATCGCCCGGCGCGGCACCGGGCACGGCTCCGGCCTGGGCGTGTACCGCTGGGTCGTGGAAGGAGCGATCGCGCTACTGCACTGGTTCCGCCGCCTGCGCATCCGCTGGGAGATACGCGACGACATCCACCACGCGTTCGTCACCCTCGGCTGCGCCGTCATCTGCTGGCGACGACTGCGCACCGCACTTTGTCGAAAGTAAGGGCGGGCGATCGCCCCAGAGGATGGCCTGCTCGATGCGTCGGAACGCATTCGTAGCAGTCGGGCCCGCGCAGCCTCACATCTGGGATCTCAGCACGTCGACCTCACAGCCCGGCGCGAACGGGTCGAAGCCGTGCTCGATCAGCCAGCGAACTGCCAGCAGGCTTCGCAACGACCACCACGCGTGGATCACGTCGAGGTCGATGTCGGTGCCATAGCCGGCGATGACGTCGTCGAGGTGCTCCTCGTGTCCGAGCGTGAAGGTGGCGAGGTCGTACAGGGCATCACCCTGGCCCGCTTCTGACCAGTCGATGATGCCCGTGACCTCGTCGCCGTCGACGAAGACGTGCGCGATCTGCAGGTCGCCGTGCGTGAACGCCGCAGTCCACGGCCGGAGCGCGGCCTCGGCGACCTGGCGGTTGCGGGTGACCAGGTCAGCGGGCAGGACGCCGTTCATCATGAGCAACTCGCACTCGTCGTCGAGTTCCGCCGCCAGCGCGACGATGCTCCGGCCGGCCCCACCGGGTCGGGGCGGCAGTGGCGCGTCGTGCAGCTTCCGGATGGCGGCGCCCGCCGCGGCCCACGCCGCCGGCGACCCGGTCGATGGCCCGCCGAGGCGCCCAAGCGTCGTCCCCGGGAGTGCCGCCATCGCGAGCACGGACGGCTTACACCACAGGACCTCCGGGGTCGGGACCGGCGCCAGGGCCATCGCCTCGACCTCGACATCGATGCGCGCCTGATCGGCGTCCACCTTCAGGAACACGTCGCCGACGCGCAGAGTCGCGCGCTCAGAATGGGCGACAACGACTTTGACCTCATCCATGGGCGACCAGTATCCCGGGGATGACCGCCGACGTCGCCAGGTTTATCGCGTGCGACTACGCAGCTGACCGCGTCCCGATACCCAGCGGCCTCGTGCACGACACCGACCTCTGACCAGGTCAAGTCCACCCACTTTTGTTAGGACCCCTTAGCGACGGGTAGTTGACGTAGGCGGTGAGGATCTCGGCGTCCTCGTCGGTCCCGAAACGGGCCAGGGCGAAGCAGTAGCCCAGGCCCGCGTACACCACCTCGCTGTCGAGCAGCAGTTCGCCGATCCGGGTCCGGTGCGAGGTCCGCCGGGACACGCCGATCAGCCAGGCGGCCGTGAGGCGGGGCCGCCAGCCGACGGAGAGCAGGATGTCCAGGTCGGCGTCCGTGATCGACGAGGCGTCGACGAGCAGAGGGCGCAGGAAGCGCCTGCGGGTGGCCCCCTCGAATCGGCGGTAACGGCCGCTCAGCAACTCGCCGTAGCGGCCGATGCTCCGTCGTTCGGCGCGGGGGAGGACGTAGCGCCGTACGGCCTGCCAGTACGCGGCCTCCTCCTCCGGGGTCCCGAGCAGCCCACTCGACGTGTGCGGTTCTCTCCGGGCGGTCATGGCGAAAGCGTAGATCCCGGCGAGCGCAGTTCCCGGCTGGCCCAGTTCCCGGCCGGCGCAGTCCCCGGCCGGGCGAATCGCCGTCCCCAGCGGCGTACTTGAAGAGTCCTTAAGTAGTCCTTGACATGAACGACTAGCATCCCCGCCGTAACCGGTCGTGGATGGGGTGGGTGTCGTGCTGGAGGCGGGTCCTCGGGTCGCTGTCGCCGTGGTGACCATGGGCAACCGGCCCGCCGAGGTGGACGCGCTGCTCACCTCCGTGGCCAAGCAGGACGTGGCGCCCGAGCGGATCGTGATCGTGGGCAACGGCTGCCCGCTGCCCGAGTTCGCGGAACGGCTCGGTCTGCCCGGCGAGGTCACGACCGTCGAGGTGGACGAGAACCTCGGCTGCCCCGGCGGCCGCAACGTGGCCATCGAGCGGCTGCGGGAGTTCGGGGACATCGACGTCGTCGTCGAGCTGGACGACGACGGCCTGCTCGTCGATCCCGATGTGCTGCGCCGGGTACGGGAGCTGTACGCCGCCGACCCCCGGCTCGGGATCGTCGGGTTCCGCATCGCCGACGAACACGGCGAGACCCAGCGGCGGCACGTGCCCAGGGTCGGCGCCAAGGACCCGATGCGGGGCGGCCCGGTCACCGGCTTCCTCGGCGGCGGACACGCCCTCTCCATGGCCATGCTCGCCGAAACGGGCGACTGGGCCGCCGAGTTCTTCTTCGCGCACGAGGAGACCGACCTCGCGTGGCGGGCCGTCGACGCCGGATGGACCGTGCTCTACGCGCCCGAACTCCTCCTCCAGCACCCGAAGACCTCACCCGCCCGCCACGCCATCTACTACCGCGTCAACGCCCGCAACCGCGTCTGGCTCGCCCGCCGCCGGCTTCCGCTGCCCCTCATCCCCGTACACCTGGGGGTATGGGTGCTCATCACCCTGCTGCGGAACCGGTCGACGGGCGGACTGCGGGCGTGGTTCGGCGGCTTCATGGAGGGCTGGCGCGAGTCGGGCGGCGAGCGCCGGCCCATGCGCTGGCGCACGGTATGGCGACTCGCACGGCTGGGCCGACCGCCGATCCTCTGATCCTCTGATCCTCTGAACCTCTGAGTCGACAGAGACTTCTCCCCTGCACACGAGTGCCCCGGTCGTTCACCTCCACCGACCGGGGCACAGCGCTTTGTGCGGTTTCCGGATCCGGCAGCGGCGGCGGCACTCCCCCGAGCTACGCGTAGTACGCGTGCGCCGTCGGCGCCGGATCCGATGAAGTGATCACATCAGGTCCCGCCAACGGATCGCTAACATGAGCCCAACGGTTCCACGGGGAGCCGTACGGGAGGCGGCGGCAAGTCGCCGCGGGGCGGGCCCGGTTCGACGGTGCGGGAAGGCAGCGGCGGGTTCTATGCGGGACGGGCTGCGGTTCGGACTGCTGGGTCCGCCGGTTCTGTACGGCGCGGATGCCGAGGCCGACAGCGCCGGCGTACGCCCGGTCGGCAGCGGCAAGATGCGAGCCCTGTTCGTCGCGCTGCTGCTCGAACCCGGGCGGGTCGTCTCGGTGGACGCCCTGAAGGACGTGCTGTGGGACGCGGAACCGCCCCCGTCCGCACACGCCTCCCTGCAGAACCATGTCACCCGGCTGCGCCGCCTGTTGGACGACCCCGAGCGGCTGCGCGCGGTACCCCCGGGCTATCTGCTCCGGGTCGACGAGGGCGAGTTGGACGTCCGCGTCTTCGAGGCGCACGCCGTGGCCGCGCACGCCGCGCACGCCGCGCGGGACTGGGCGCGGACGGTACACGAGTCCACCGCCGCGCTCGCCCTGTGGCGGGGAACGCCGCTGAGCGGCCTGCCGGTGGCCGACTTCGGCGCCCAGGCGTTCGTACAACGCCTGGAGGAGGCACGCCTGCTCCTCCTGGAACGGCGCTACGACGCCGAACTCCACCTCGCACAGGGCCCTGAGGGAACCGACACCCTCGCCGCCCTCGCCCCCGAACTCGCCGCCCTCGTCGCCGAGCACCCGCTGCGCGAGGCCTTCCACCGGCTGCTGATGCTCACCCTCCACCGCACGGGCCGCCAGGCGGAGGCCCTGGCGGTACACCGCGACCTACGGGCCCGCCTCCTGGACGAACTGGGCGTGGAACCGGGCCAGGCGGTGAGAGAAGCGCACCTGGCGATTCTCCGGGAGCAAGGGGCGCAGGGAGATCAACCGGAGACGCTCGACGACGCGCCGCCCGTAGATCCACCCCGCCCGGCCCAACTACCTCCTCCGCCTGCCCATTTCACCGGGCGTGAGGACGTGCTGTCACAACTGCGCCGTGCGCTGGGAGTCAACGACGACCTCGCCAACTCAGGGGCGCGGGGCAGCAATGAACCTGCGGCTACCGCCGCGCGGGCGCGACAAGCCACCAACAACCCGCACCCGCCGACCAACAGCACCCCCCGAGCTCTCAGGCACCCAAACACCACGGTCGTACTGAGCGGCATGCCCGGCGTAGGCAAAAGCGCCCTCGCGCTCCACCTCGCCCACGAACTCGCCGACCACTTCCCGGACGGTCAGCTGTACATCAACCTGCACGGCGCCACCCCGGGCATGACCCCCCTCACCCCCGTCCAAGCCCTCGCCTCGCTCCTGCGAGACCTCGGCACGGACCCCCGCCGCATCCCCGAACATCCCGACGCGGCAGCCGCCCTGCTCCGCTCGACCCTCGCACCGACCCGCACCCTGCTGGTCCTGGACGACGCCGCACACGCCGCCCAGGTCCGCCCCCTGCTCCCGGCCGGCGCCGGCTGCGTGGTGATCGTGACGAGCCGTTCGCCGCTCACCGCGCTGGACGGCGCCCACCGCTTCCCGCTCGCCCCGCTGTCGGACGACGAGAGCGCGGCGCTGCTGCGGGCCGCGTCGGGGAGGGCGGCCGGGCTCGACGCCGCGCACCCGCTCGTCGACCTCACCGGCCGCCTCCCGCTCGCCCTGCGCGTGGTCGCGGCCCGTCTCGCCGCCCGCCGGGCACTCACCCCCGACGCCCTGGCCGGTCAACTGGCCGCCACGGAAGGCCGGTTGCGCCATCTCGAATACGACGACCTGAGCGTCCGCCGTTCCCTCGCCGTCGCCCACGACGCCCTGCGCGCCTCCGGCCGCGACACCGACCGCGACGCGGCCGAGGCCCTGCGCCTCATCGGCGCCCTCGACCTGCCCGCGTACGGCGCCCCCCTCCTCGCCCGCCTGGCCGGCACCGACGAGCCCCGCGCCGAGGCCGCGCTCGACCGCCTCGTCGACGTGGCCCTGCTGGAGGAGTCGACGTACGGCCGCTACGAACCCCACGACCTCGTACGCGACTTCGCCCGCGAACTCGCCGACACGGCCGGACCGGCCGAGGCCGCGGAGGCCGTCGAACAAGCCCTGCGCTGGTACGCCGAGCGCGCCCGCCAGAGCCTGCTGGTGCTGCTCCCCCCGGGCTACGAACGCGACGAACGACTCGGCACGACCACCATGGCGGAGCCGGTGACCCTGGACGCCCCCTTCGCCACAGCCGAGGAGGCCTTCGCCTGGGGCGACCGCGAACTCCCCGGCATCGTCGCCCTGGTGGACCGCTGCGCCCGCGCGGACAGCGCGGCGGCGGCCCACGTCCCCGCCCTCGTCCGGCACCTCTTCCCGTATCTGCACCGTGGCGGCCGGCTCGCCGAGCTGGACGTCCTCGGGCGGATCGCCCTGGAGGTCGCGCGGTCGCTGGGCGACGACGAGGCGGAGGCGTTCGCGCTGACCGACCGGGCCGGGCTGCACTTCATGTCCGGCCGGACCTCGGAGGCGCTCGACCTCAACGACCAGGGCCTGACGCTGTGGCGGAAGCTCGGGGTCGTGTCCTGCGTCCGGCGGTGTCTGAACAACCGGGGGCTCGTACTGGAGAGCCTCGGCCGGTACGAGGAGTGCGAGGAGACACTGCGGCAGAGCCTGGAGCTGTCCCGGCAACTCGGCGACCCGTACGGCGAGGCGGTGACCTTCAGCCACCTCGGCAACCTGTACAAGCACACCGACGCGCGGGCCGCCATCGCCCACCACGAACGGAGCCTGGCCCTCGGCGAGGTCGCCGACAGCGTCGTCGTACGGCACACCGCGCACTGCAACATCGGCTACGCCCACCTCCGACTCGGCGAACCGGCCGCCGCCGTACGCAGCTTCGAAAAGAGCCTGCGGGTCCTCGGCGACGACGAGGACTGGCAGGGCGAGGCCCAGACCCGGCTCGGCCTCGTACGTGCCCTGCGGGAGCTGGGCCACACCGACCGCGCGGACCGCGACTGCTCGATCCTCCTCGACCTCGCCGAACGCCGCGCCGACCAGTACGTGGCCGGCCTCGCCCGCCACCAGCGGGGCCTGCTGCTGGGGGCACGGGGCCGGACAGAGGAGGCGCGCCGCGAATGGACACGCGCACTGACGGTCCTGGACGGCACGGACTCGGCGGTAGCGGGGGAGCTGCGGAAACTACTGGCCGACCACTGAACGAAGATGCTCACGTCGGTCATTTCGCATCCGCGTAACACTCCACCACCGCCGTGGTGAACGGAAACCGCACCGGCGTCTCCCCGAACGTCAGCCGTCCCGACAGCTCCGACGCCTCCCGGATGGCCGCGACCACCGCCTCCGCCTCCTCCCGCGGACAGTGCACGATCACCTCGTCGTGCTGGAAGAAGACCAGCTCGGCGGCCATGTCGGCGAGGGCGCGGCGGAGGGCGGCGAGGAGCAGCAGGGTCCAGTCGGCGGCGCTGCCCTGGACGACGAAGTTACGGGCGAAGCGGCCGCGGGCGCGGGAGTTGGCGGAGGCATAGCCGGGGGTCCAGTCCTGTGTGTCCTGTGCGGCGGGGGAGTCGGCCGGTTCCTCCTGCGGAATGCCCGCTTCCTCCGCCGGGTCCGCCGTCCTCCCGACGGCCGGTGGGCACGTACGCCCCAGCCAGGTCCGTACGAGCCGCCCCTCCTCGCCCGCGCGGGCGGCGTCGTCGACGTACGCGACGGCCTTCGGGAACCGGCGGCGCAGCGCGGCGAGGTTCTTCAGCCCGTCGCCGGAGGTCTGCCCATAGACGGCGCCGAGCACGGCGAGCTTCGCCTGCGCCCGGTCACCGGCGAAGGCCCGGTCGGAGACGGCCTGGTAGAGGTCGCTGCCGCGCCCGGCGACCTCCATGAGCCCCGGGTCGCGGGAGATGGCCGCAAGCACCCGGGGCTCCATCTGGTCGGCGTCGGCGACGACGAGCCGCCAGCCGGGGTCGGCCACGGCGGCCCGCCGGATCACTTTCGGAATCTGCAGCGCGCCCCCGCCATTGGTCACCCACCTCCCCGTGACGGTCCCCCCGGACAGGAACTCGGGCCGGAAGCGCCCGTCCCGCACCCAGTCCTGCAGCCAGGACCACCCATGGGCGACCCAGATCCGATACAGCCGCTTGTACTCGAGAAGCGGCCGCACAGCGGGGTGATCGACGCTCTCGATCTCCCACCTCCGGGTGGACCGCACCTTGATCCCCGCCTGACCGAACGCCTTGACGACATCGGCGGGCAGATCGGGCCGCACCCGCCGCCCGAAGGCCTGGGACACCTCGTCCGCGAGCTCGGCCAGCCGCCTGGGTTCCCCACCGCCCGCGTACCGCTCCCCGAGGAGCTCCTGCAGCACCTCCCGGTGCACATCGGCCCGCCACGGCATCCCCGCCCGGTTCATCTCGGCGGCGACGAGGGTGCCCGCGGACTCGGCGGCGGTCAGCAGCCGCATACGGTCCGGGCGGGCCGTCGCGTCGTGCCGCCGCTGCTGCTCCGCGTACACGTCGAGGAGGTCGGTCAGGGGCACGTGGATGGGGCGCGGCTCGAACAGCGACGCCTGCGAGCCCGGCTCGGCGGACCGCTGCGGCGGATCCGGCGGTACGGGGATGTTGCGCAGCCTCGCCACTGCGGCCGCCGCCGACCGGGGCTCCCCGAGCCGCCCCTCGTGCCCCAGCAACAACGTCTCCGCGACCTCGACGTCATAACACCGCTCCACTCGCACCCCCGCGGCGAGCAGACGCGGATACACCTCGGCGGTGGCCCCCCAAACCCACCGCGTGACCTCGGGCCGACTCCGCACGGCCGCGATCGGATCCGCCTCCCGCCGCACCGGCCCGGCGGGCAGCCCGCCATCGCCGAGGGGTACGACATCCACCCCACCCTCCTCAGCGGGCGCGAGAGCCCAACGGTCGCTCATGAGGGGAGTGTGCCAGGAGGGTCTGACAACGCCCTTTCCTCGCCCCCGCACTACCCGTCCCTTCCCTGAGGGCTGCCGCCCCCAGACCCCCACTGGGGGCCTATGGGGTGGCTGGGGTGCGTTTGTCCGTGACGGTTGTTTTCGGTTGCTCGCGCAGTTCCCCGCGCCCCTGGGCCGGTGGTCTGGTCCGGCTGGCGAATCGAGCCCGCAGGTGCCGTTTGGCAGTTCCGTCTCGGCGACACGCCGTGAAGCGAGGCGTGCCGCTGGACCAGATGAGACAAAACTGCCAAATGCCGAGTGCCTGTCGGCTCAGTTCAGCTGCCGCAGCCTCCGCCCCCATACCGAGCTGGATGGACTCGGTGGCGTCGGCCAGGCAGGTCACCGGCCCGCCCTGTTCGTCGCCGATCAGGAAGCAGGGCTTGCCCTCGGCGCCGGACCAGGGCAACAAGCGCGCCTCACGCGGCGGTTCCGGTACGGCCGCCTCCTCGACCCCCATCAGGCCGCCGGCGTTGTTCATGGGTGGTGACTTGAGGCCGTACGGCGATGGTGGCGGGGTCCCGTCGAACTGCCACGATCACCGGCCTCCGGTGCCACGAGGGGGTTCGAGTCCCCCTGCACGCGCCGTGCGTCTTGCTTGCCTGCCATCCCGGTGCGCTCCGCCCGTAGCGGCCGGAGGACGGGCCGCCCCCGAAGTGTGGACGTGGCCGAAGTGGCGACCACCTGCCTTTCAGCGGTGGCGACCACCTGCCTTTCAGCGGTGGCGACCACCTGCCTTTCAGCGGTGGCGCCCACCTTTTTGTTATCGCCCGCTCCGTATCACGTCTCCCCTACGCAGGCACTGTCCCCACGAGAGCCGAGGAACGAAGCAGTGACACATCGGATCAGCCGACGCAGCATGCTCAAGGCCGCTGGAGCGGCGACCGGCGCGGTCGCCATCGGTATCGGCACGGGCGTGGCCGCCTCCCCCGCGACGGCGGCGAGCACGTCCTTCGCACACCCCGGGATGCTCCACACCCGGGCCGATCTCGAGCGCATGGCCGCCAAGGTGAAGGCGGGCGCCGCCCCCTACACGGCGGGTTTCGCCAAGCTCACCGCCGGCCGCCACTCGCAGAGCGCATGGCGGCCCAACCCGCAGGCGACCGTGGCCCGGGGAGGGAGCGACGTCCAGAACTACGGGGCCCTCTACAACGACGTCCACGCCGCCTACCAGAACGCGCTGCGCTGGAAGATCACCGGCGACACCGCACACGCCGACACCGCGCGGGACATCTGCAACGCCTGGTCGGGGACGCTGAAGGGCATCGGCGGAGGCTCCGAAGTCGTGCTTCTGGCGGGCATCTACGGGTACCAGTTCGCCAACGTCGGCGAGCTCATGCGCGGCTACCCCGGCTTCGACCTGGCCCGTTTCCAGGACATGATGGTCAAGCACTTCTATCCGATGAACCGCCACATGATGTACCGCAAGACCAATTGCATCGGCCACTACTGGGCGAACTGGGACCTGTGCACCATGGCCTCGACCATGGCCATCGGGATCCTCTGCGACGACCGGGCCAAGTTCGACGAGGTGGTGGACTACTTCTACAACGGCGAAGGCAACGGCGCGCTGGACAAGGCGATCCCCTACGTCTACAACGACGTGGGCCTGGCCCAGTGGCAGGAGAGCGGGCGCGACCAGGGCCACACCCTGATGGGCATCGGCCTGATGGGCACCATCTGCGAGATGGCCTGGAACCAGGGCGTCGACCTCTACGGCGCGGACGACTCCAGGTTCCGCAAGGCATGCGAGTACGTCGCCCGGTACAACCTCGGCCACGAGGTGCCCTACACCGCCTACACCTGGAAAAACGGCGTGCACTGCGTGGAAACGGTGCAGAACGCCATCTCCGAAGGCGGCCGTGGCGGTGGGCGCCCGGTCTGGGCGCGGGTCTACAACCACTACGCCAACAGGCGCGGCATGGCCATGCCGAACACCCGCGAGATGTTGGCCCGCAGCGGGCCCGAGGGAGGCGGCGGCCACTACGGCCCGAACAGCGGCGGATTCGACGAACTCGGCTTCGGCACACTGGCGTTCACCCGGGACAAGGCCACTGCGGCCGAGGCGGCGGCCTCACCGTCTCCGCCGAAGTCGCCGGCCGCCAAGTCCGGTACCTCCGGAACATCCGGTTCGTCCAAGTCCTCGGCCGGGCAGTCCTCCGGGGACGTCGGCGCCCAGGGCGGAAAGAGCGACAAGGACCTGGCCGCCACCGGTGCCTCGGACCTCGCTCTGTGGACGGCCGCGACCGGCGTCACCGCGGTCGCCGGCGGCCTCCTGCTGCTCCGCCGCCGCGGCCAGACCCGCCGCGACGCGGAGTGACAACCGCGGACCGGTGCCGGCTGCTCGGCCGTCACCGGTCGGCTGTCACGAACAACTCCTCCAGTGGGGCGGGCGGTTGAACATGCCTCCTGCCCCCGCCTGTTGTCGTCCGCCGAATCGCGCTGCCCTTTTTCTCGCTCACACAGAAGGCCTCGGGGCGTCGCGGCATGGGGAACACGGCGGGCCCGCCCTGGTCGGGTGACGGCGCAGGGCGGGCTCTGGGGCGGGTCGGCGTCAGCGGGAGGTGCGGGCCTTGGACCGCCGGCGGCTGCGTCGGGCGGTGGCCTCGGCGTGCTGTTGCCGCTGCAGATCGCCGCATGATGCGGTCAGGTCCTTGCGGTAGCGGTTGGCGGTCCTGCCGACGCGGGGCGGGCCGTGTACGGCCAAGAGGTCGGAGGCGGCCTGCGAGGAGTGTCCGGCCGCCTCCAGGTCGGCAAGGGACTGTCCTCCGCTGCCGCACTGCCGCGGTTTCGGCACCGCTGGGCGGCCGTGGCGGGCCTGCGGATCTGGCGGTTCCGCACCGGCAGCCCTTGGCGGGACATGCCGGCCGAGCGCGGTGCCTGGCAGGCCGTTTACCACCGGTTTTTGCAGTGGCGGGATGCGGGCGTCTTCGAGTGGCTGATGGACGCGATGATGCCGAGGCGGCACGGTGGGGCGAAACCCTGTTACGCCTGTCCCTCCGTCAACGACCGCAACGCCTCCGCCACGTTCGCCTCGGTGGCCTCCTTGGTCACACCCAGCCCACTGAGCACTCCCTCCCCGTTCTCGAACTCAAGGAGGGCGAGAAGGATGTGCTCGGTGCCGATGTAGTTGTGCCCGAGTCGAAGCGCCTCACGGAAGGTGAGTTCGAGGACCTTCTTCGCATCGGCCCCGTACGGAATGAGCTCGGGCACCTCGGCGACAGTCGCCGGCAACTCCCCCAGCGCCGCCTCCCGCACCGCATCCAGCGAAACCCCCTGCGCCACGATCGCCTTGGCCCCGAGCCCCTCCGGCTCGGCGAGCAGCCCGAGAACCAGATGTGCCGGCACCCCTTCGGCGTTGCCCGCGTCCTTGCCCTCGTTGTGCGCGGCCATGACCACGTTGCGGGCCCGCGGGGTGTAACGGGCGAACCCCTGGTTGGGGTCGAGATCGTTCTCGGCCTTCGACACGAACCGCTTCTGTGCCGCCTGCCGAGTCACCCCCATGCTCTTGCCGATCTCCGTCCAGGACGCGCCCGACCGCCGCGCCTGGTCCACGAAGTGGCCGATCAGATGGTCGGCCACGTCACCGAGGTGGTCCGCGGCGATCACCGCGTCCTGAAGCTGGTCGAGCGGTTCCGGATGGACCTTCTTGATGGCTTCGATGAGGTCGTCGAGACGCACGGAAGCCGAAACTCGTGGGTTCGTCGTCATGTGTCAACCGTAGGTTGACAGCCCTCCATCGTCAACCCCGGGTTGACGCCCCGCGGTGTGAGCGCGCCTTACTTCGGCGCCGTAGCCAACCGCACCGCCAACCCCGCGAACACCGTCCCCGTGAAGATGTTCAGCCCCCGGGCCACCCGCCGACTGCGACGCAGCAGCTGGGACAGGCGGCCGGAGAGCAACCCGATCGTGCCGTCCCACAGGAAGCCCATCACCACGATGGTGACGCCGAGGACGAGGAGCTGCCCCGGCACACGCCCGAGGGACGGATCCACGAACTGCGGCAGGAACGCCACGTTGAAGAGGATCACCTTGGGGTTGAGCAGATTGGTGACCGCGCCCTGCCAGAACGCCGCCGCAGCCCCTGCCGGCTCTCCGCCACACCCCCCGTCCTCGCGCCCACGCTCTCCTCACCCAGCCCGGAGCGGTCCCGGAACGCCTTCACCGCGAGGTACAGCAGATACGCCGCCCCCAGCCACCGCAGCACGTAATAGAGCACCGGCAACGTCTCGAACAGCGCCGAAAGCCCCAGCATCGCGGCCACCGAGTGCACGAGCATGGCGCCCGCCACACCCGCCGCGGCCATCACCCCGGCCGCCGGCCCACCCCGCCCCCCGACGGCCACGATGAACATCATGTCGGGCCCCGGAGTGGCACAGAGAGCGAAGGCTGCGACGAGAAACGCTACGTAGAGATGTGCATCGACCATGAAGGCCATGCTTGGCCGCCCCGCCCAGAGGGGGCAACCCAAATTCACCCACCAAAACGCCTGTTGGGGTGTTTCCGGGTACGGGGATGTACCAATCTGCGGCTCCGCCGCTCACCCTCACACCCCCAAAAGCCCCAACGCCCCCACCACCCCCGCCAGATTCACGAAAGTCACCGCCGCACCCAACACGACCCCCACCACAACGCCCAACGAGGCCTCACCGACCACAACCCGCAGCACCCGCCCCTGCGTAGCCCCCGCCAGCCGCGGTGACCGCAGCTCCGCGCCCCGCGCGGACGTGGCCATGAGCAACGTCCCGGCCGGCGAAATCCCGGCATACACAAGGGCGATACCCAGCACCACGAAGAACCCGAGCCGCGTCCGCGCCCCCGTACCCGGCCGGTTCGCCCCGGGCGGTGCCCGGCCCGCTCGGCCGGCCCCACCCGGGCCGGCGCCTGCCCCACCGCCCCGCGCGAGGGCCGCCGGCCGGCGAGGCGCAGCGGCAGGGCGACGTTCTGCGCGGCGGTCAGGGAGGGGAGCAGATTGAAGGCCTGGAACACGAGACCGATCCGCTCCCGGCGCAACAGCGTCAGCCGCCCCTCACTCATCCCGCCCAGCTCGACCCCGTCGACGCACACCGTCTGGCCCGACGGCCGGTCCAGCGCGGCCGCACACTGCAACAGCGTCGACTTCCCCGACCCCGAGGGCCCCCATCACCGCCGTGAACGTCCCGGCCACGCAGTCGAGATCCACTCCGTCGAGGGCGACGACATCCCCGTACGAACGCCGCAGTCCCCGCACACGCACGGCCGCGAACCCGGCCGCCTCATCCACCTCTGTCCTGGTCATGCCCACCAGCGAACCGCCCCCGGCCCGCCCGCACACGACCACTGGCGGGCGTCTCGGGGGTATGCCCAGCCCTAGGGGGTGCTTTGAAAGTCCCGCACAGCACCCACGGCGCCCGGCACGCCGAGGCCACGCACCGGCTGTGACACCAGCCGCTGCCGCGGCGGGCGCGGGCACCGCACAGGACTTTCAAAGCACCCTCTACCGCCCCGCTCACCCATGACACGATCGAACACGTGAGTACGACCAGCACGGTGGACCGCGCCTTCGAGGCGGCCCTCTACGCCGACACCGACGCCGCCCTGGACACGGGCGCCTCGCTGCTCGCCGCCGACCCGGCGGCCGACGCGGAACTCGCCCGGCGGGGGCGGGAGTTCGTCGCCGGGGCCTGGCGGCGCGGCTGGCAGCCCGCCGACGTCGTACGGTTCGTACGGCGCGAGCTGGAAGACGCACACGTACGACTCCTCGCGCGGCTCATCGTCGAGGAGACCGAGCGAGCCACCGAGCAGCCGTCGCCGAGCCCCCGCTGGGCCGCGCAGCTCGACGAGGTCAGGGCACTGCACGAGCCGGACACCGCGCCGCGCACCGACCGGTTCTCCCACGCCACCGCCGCCCTGGAGCTGTACCGCCTGCTCCTGCGCCTGCCCACCCTCGAACCCCTGGACCGCCCACAGGGCCCCGCCACCACGGCCCACCACCCCGAGTCCCGCATGCTCACCCGTATCCGTGGCCTCCTCGCCAAGGCGGAGGCCACGGACTTCCCGGAGGAGGCGGAGGCGCTCAGCGCGAAGGCGCAGGAGCTGATGGCGCGGCACAGCATCGACGAGGCGCTGCTCGCCGCCCGTACCCACGCCAAGGACGCGCCCGGCGCCTGCCGTATCGGCGTCGACCCGCCGTACGAGACGGCCAAGGCGGTACTCCTCGACGCGGTCGCCCGGGCCAACCGCTGCGAGGCCGTCTGGAACGAGCCCCTCGGCTTCTCCACGGTCGTCGGTTTCGAGCCCGACCTGGAGGCGGTCGAACTCCTCTTCACCTCACTCCTCGTCCAGGCCACCACCGCGATGACCAAGGCGGAGGCGGCCCAGCGCAAGGGGGGACGCAAGCGGACCAAGACCTTCCGGCAGTCGTTCCTGGCCGCCTACGCCCACCGGATCGGCGATCGGTTGGCGGAGGTCGCCGAGGCCCAGGTGGCCGAAACCGCCGAAGCCGCCGCAACCGGTGCAGAGGACGCGGGCGACCTGCTCCCCGTCCTCGCCGCCCGCGACGTAGCCGTACGTGACCACTTCACCCATATGTTCCCGGACACCGTCACCACCCGCGTACGAGGCGTCACCGACGCCGCCGGCTGGCGACAGGGCGCGGAGGCGGCGGACCGGGCCCAGGTGGGGGTCCGGCCGAGGCTGCCGTGAGCCGCTGAGGCGGTCAGTCGCCTGCGGGAAGGAAGGGCCCCACTGTCGCGTCCAACTCGTCCGCGGACTTGAGCGCGACCTCGGGGTCCGGCCACTTGAAGCTGTTCACCTTGCTGTCTCCGGGCAGGGCGAACTTCAACTGGTCCACCGCGGCGCTCTTCTCCGCGTCGTCCGCGGCCCCGCGTACGTACGAGATCGTGAAGGTCATCGACTGATCAGCCTCCAGCGTCAGCTCCGTGTCCCGCGACGCGCCCTCCTGCGGCTGGAGCGTCCAGGAGGAGTCACCGGCGGTCAGTTCGACACCGGCGATGCCCTTCAGCGTGCAGGCGGCGCCGCTCTTGTTGGTGACGGTGACCGGCACGGCACCCTCGTCACCGGCGGCCGGGGCGGCGCTGCTGGGCCCGACCTCGAAGTCGGCCTGCGCGGCCGTACAGGCGTTCCCACTCTCGGTGGTCGGGGCGGCACTGGTCTTGCTGTCGTCACCCCCGCCGTCCCCGTCACCACTGCTACAGGCGGTCAGCGTGAGGGCCGCGAGGAGGGCGGCGGCGAAGGCGGTCGGAGCGGTGCGCATGGGGTTCCCGTGAGGTTCGTGGCTGTCGCAGCGCGTGGTGGTGTGACAGCCGGTGATGGTGTGAAAGTGCGAACGGGCCGCGGAACCCGGAGGTTCCGCGGCCCGCCCGACACATGATCTACGATCCGCGGCTCGCCGTAGGCATGATCTACGACATCTACGACCCGGCGCTCGCCGTCGGCAGATCCGCCGTCAGGTCCGTCGGCAGCCCCGAGGGCAGCGTCCCCTCCGCCTTCTGGAACGTCTCCTTGCCGACGCCGCCCTCCCACGTGACCGTGAGGGACTTGGCGTCGACGGAGTCGACCATGCCGGAGGCGCGGTCGTCGTTGCCGTCGGTGCACTTGAGGCTGATCATCTGCATGTTCCCCGAGTCGGAGACCTTGCCGCTGCACACCGAGCCGCCCGCGACGAAGACCGCGGCCTCGTCGCCGTTGACGAACAGGCCGACCGCCTTGCCGCCGGTCGTGGCCAGCCAGTTGCCCTGCAGTTCGGTCTCGGCGCCGGAGGAGCCGCCGTCGCCCTCCGCGCTCTCCGTCGCCGTCGGGGCGGCCGACGACTCCTTGGCGTCGGAGTCGGCCTCGTCACCGCTGCTGCATCCGGTCAGCACGAGTGCGGCCGCCAGCCCGGCCGCCGCGGCCGCGACGCGCATGCGCCGGCGGGCCGAGGTCGCCCGCGTCGCGGTCCTTGCCGTCATCGCCGTAGTCACTGGAAGTCTCCCAAAGGTCTGGCCGGATCCGGTCGCCGGGGCGACAGCGGCAAGCTACCAGGAGTAGCTCTGCGAAAGACGGCCGGGAACTGTCAGGAACTGTGAGGACCACCCACGGGAACCGTGACGACCACTGACGACGACTTACGGCGACTTACGGCGACTGACGACGACTTACAGCGACTGACGACGACTCACGACGACCAGAGACTCGCGCGTTCCTACCAGGACGACTTGCGCACCCCTGGAAGGAATCCGGCGTGCGCCTGCTCCCGCAGACTCACCCGGGACAGCCCGAACGTGCGGAAGTAACCGCGGGGCCGCCCGTCGACCTGGTCCCGGTTGCGTACGCGGGTGGCGCTGGCGTCACGCGGCTGCCGGCTCAGCTCCCGCTGGGCGGTGGCACGTTCGGCGTCCGTGGAGGACGGGCGCCGGATGATCTCCTTCAGCTCGGCCCGCCGCTCGGCGTACCGCGCGACGATCTCCTGCCGCTTCTCGTTCTTCGCGATCTTGCTCTTCTTCGCCATCAGACCTTCACCCCTCGCGCCCGGATCCGGGCCACGGCGGCCTCGACGCCGATGACGTCCACGGTCTTGATCCCCTTGGCGCTCAGCCGGAGGCGTACGTGGCGGTTCTCGCTCGGCAGCCAGTAGCGCTTTGACTGGATGTTCGGGTCGAAGCGGCGGGACGTGCGCCGGTGGGAGTGCGAGATGCGGTTGCCGAAGCCGGGCTGGGCGCCGGTCAGCATGCAGTGGGCGGACAAGGTGATGTACCTCTCTCTTCCGCGGTTGTGTAAATGGAATTCGTTTTCAGTAAGGTACCAGCATGGCACGCAACGAACTCCGTCCGGTCATCAAGCTCCGGTCCACGGCCGGCACCGGATACACGTACGTCACGCGCAAGAACCGCCGGAAC
Organism: Streptomyces capitiformicae; assembly: GCF_002214185.1. Lineage (NCBI taxonomy): Bacteria > Bacillati > Actinomycetota > Actinomycetes > Kitasatosporales > Streptomycetaceae > Streptomyces > Streptomyces capitiformicae. Next base: position 4,635,867 of record NZ_CP022161.1, read on the forward strand.
GACCCGGACCGCCTGGTGCTGCGCAAGTTCGACCCGATGGTCGGCCGCCACGTCGACTTCCGAGAGGAGCGCTGACCGCGATGAAGAAGGACATCCACCCGTCGTACGGGCCCGTCGTCTTCCGGGACCGCGCCGCGAACCACGCCTTCCTCACCCGCTCGACCATGACGAGCGAGAAGACGATCGAGTGGGAGGACGGCAACACGTACCCCGTGGTCGACGTCGAGATCTCGAACGTCAGCCACCCCTTCTACACGGGCACCGCGCGCGTGTTGGACACCGCGGGGCGCGTGGAGAAGTTCGAGAAGCGGTACGGGAAGAAGCGGGGCTGACCGACGTGACCCAGCTGTCTGTCGCGATCGTCGGCGGGCTGCACGCCGATGCCCGGCGGGCCGCCGTCGAGACGCTGCTCGCCGGGGTCCCGGGCAGCGTCGCGCTGCACCACGACCTCACCACCGCCATCGACGGCCCCGACGCCAAGGTCGTCCGGACCGTACGGGACGCGGCGGGTCTCATCTCCACCGGCGAGACCCCCCTCGTCAACGACTGCGCGTGCTGTGCCCTCCGCGAGGACCTGGTCCCCGAGCTGGAACGGCTCGCGGACGCGGGCCTCACCCGCCTCGCCGTCGTCGAACTGTGGGACTCGGTGGAGCCCAAGGCCATGGCCGAGGTGGTAGCGGCGAGCGGACTGCGGCTCACCTCGGTCATCACGGCCGTGGACCCCGCCCTCCTCCTTCCCTACCTCGGCAACGGCGACGACCTGGCCGAACGCGGCCTCGCCGCCGCTACCACCGACCAACGCACGGTCGCCGACACCTTCGCCCGCCAGCTGGAGTACGCCCCGGTCCTGGCAGTCCTGGACTCGGAGGAGGCCGACGACGAGGACAGGGCGCTGCTGGCTCAGCTGCATCCGACGGCGCAGAGGGTGCCCATCGGCAGCTGGGCCCGCGTTGAAAGGGGCGCGGGGCAGTATCCATCTGCGGCTCCGCCGCGGGGCGCGACCAGCCACGACGCACCCGCACCCGACAATGCGCCGCACCCGCAACGGCGCTCCCCGGCCCTGCTCGCGGCAGCGTTCGCCGGTTTCGACGTGGACGCCGCCGCAGCAGCCCAACACCCCGCCTCCGCCCTCCTCCCCACAGACGCCGACGAACACGGCGTCACCACCCTCGTCTGGCACCGCCACCGCCCCTTCCACCCGGAACGGCTGTACGCCGCGCTGGAAGACCTCTGTTGCGCCGCCGCCCGCAGCCGCGGCCGCTTCTGGCTGGCCGAACGTCCCGACACCCTGCTGTACTGGGACGCGGCCGGCGGCGCCCTCTGCGTGGAGTCGGTCGGCCCCTGGCTCGCCTCTCTGCCGGACGCGGCCTGGGACATGGTCCCGCCGGTACGCCGGGCCGCGGCTGCCCTCGACTGGCATCCGGAACACGGCGACCGCTGCCAGCACCTGGTCTTCACCTCGCCCGGCCTGGACCGCGACGGACTCGAACAACTCCTGGAGTCCTGCCTGCTCACCGACGCCGAGTACGCCGCCGGACGCGACGCCTGGGAACGGCTGCCGCGCCCCTTCGACACCTTCCTGGAGGTCTGACCCACCATGGCCCGCAAGCCGGAGCGCAAGCCCGCCAAGTCCCGCCCCAATCCGCTGGACCAGGCCAAGATCACGTACATCGACTACAAGGACACCGACCTGCTGCGCCGGTTCATCTCCGACCGCGGCAAGATCCGCAGCCGCCGGGTCACCCGGGTCTCCGCCCAGCAGCAGCGACAGCTCGCCCGCGCCATCAAGAACGCCCGGGAGATGGCCCTTCTGCCGTACTCCTCCCGCTGACCGGCCCCGTCGCAGGCACCCCGTACCGCTCCAGTAACACCTCCGCACCACCTCCGCACCACCCCCTCACCACCCCCTCACCACCCCCCACCCGGCCCCGGGGAGGTCCCACCGCCTCCCCGGGGCCGAACGCTTTCCGCCAACTTCCGGACACCGATGGAACAGGAAAGCCGCCCTGTACGTCTCACCAGTGCGGTAACCGCGGGAACACTCCTCGTGCACGTGCATCTGCTCGTGCACATGCCCATGCATGTGCTCACGCATTGGCATGTGAACGGGGCTATGATCCGTGGCAGTTGACCACTGCATCAACGGCCACATCAGAGCCAGCGCGCATCAACGCACAGCAAATGCGCACCGACGCGCACCGACGCACACCAATGCACCACCCGGGGAGCGACCTGTGGACCACGACGTGTACGGCGTGGATGACGTGTACAACGGCATGGCCGCGACGGAGCTCAGCGAGCTCCACGCGGTGGTCTGGCGGAAGAGCCGGCACAGCAACTCGCAGGGGAACTGCGTGGAGTTCGCGCGGCTGCCCGGCGGTGACGTGGCGGTGCGGAACTCGCGCTTCCCGGACGGCCCGGCGCTGGTCTACACGCGCGCCGAGATAGAGGCGATGCTCCTGGGCGTCAAGGACGGCGAGTTCGACCACCTCATCGCATAACGCCCGCTCGCCCTCGGGGCGTTGGCGAGGTGACACGCGTAGAACCGCAGCGCCGAAAAGCGCCGCAGTTCATCAGCGGGTCGAGGCGTTGCCCGGAGCCGGTGGCACCGGAGGCACCTGGAACAGCGCCCACACCACCTTGCCGCTGAGCGTGCCGGCCAGCGGGTGCCAGCCCCAGCTGTCCGCGAACGAGTCGACCAGGAACAGCCCGCGCCCCGACTCCGCCGAGAAGTCGTCCGAGTCGCGAGCGACCGGGGTGTCGTGGCTGGGGTCGCGCACCGCGCACACCAACCGCTCGGTCCAGCGCATCAGATGCAGCCGCACCGGCGGGTCCTGGACGAGGCCGCTCATGGGGGGCAGGCCGTGCCGCAGGGCATTGGTGACGAGTTCCGAGACCACGAGACAGACGTCGTCGAAGCGGTCGCCCATCTGCCACTGGTCGAGCGTGCCCCGGGTGAACCGTCTTGCCTCCCGCACCGCTTCGTAGCGGGGCGGCAGCGCGCAGGACGCGGCGTTGGACACGGTCGCGGGATCGAGTGGCGGAAGTCCCTGCCGTAAGGGTTCGAGCATGGTCGATCCATTCGTCCCCATGCGAGGCACTCCCCGTGATCGATCGCGGTCGTTGCGAGGCAGCAGCGGTGTCGCGGGACCATGGTTTCCGATGCGTAGAGCAGATGCAAGGGCAGATGCACGTGCACGCGCCCGAAATGGACACGCACATACCGCTTCCTGAACATTTCTTCTGTCACCTTCTTCCGCGGGCTGGGCATTGACTCGTCGCCACTCACGCCTCACTTGTTGAAGGCTTTCCATTTCTGTAACCGGGCGAGTGCGGATCGGAGTGGATTAGTGGCAGACTTCGGCCCTTGAAGAAGTTGGGGAGGCTGGACGAACGTGGGCGCCGGTGAATCGAGCGGGTCGGTGGTGAGGCGGATGCTGCTGGGCTCGCATCTCAGGCGGCTGCGCGAGGCGCAGGGGATCACCCGGGAGAAGGCCGGGTACTCGATCCGCGCCTCCGAGTCGAAGATCAGTCGTATGGAACTCGGCCGGGTCAGCTTCAAGACCCGTGACGTGGAGGACCTGTTGACCCTCTACGGCGTCACCGACGAGTCCGAGCGCACCTCGCTGCTCTCCCTCGTCAAGGAGGCGAACGTCGCCGGCTGGTGGCACAGCTATTCGGACGTGCTGCCCAGCTGGTTCCCCACCTACGTCGGCCTGGAGGCCGCCGCACACCTCATCCGGTCGTACGAAGTCCAGTTCGTGCACGGCCTGTTGCAGACCGAGGCGTACGCGCACGCCGTCGTCGCCCGGGGCATGAAGAGCGCGAGCGACGCCGAGATCGACAAGCGGGTGGCCGTGCGCATGGAGCGCCAGAAGTATCTGGTGGCCGAGAGCGCCCCCGAGTTCCACTGTGTCCTCGACGAGGCCGCGCTGCGCCGCCCGTACGGTGACCGTGAAGTGATGCGGGGTCAGCTCCAGTATCTGATCGACATCTCGGAGCGCCCGAACGTACGGCTCCAGGTCATGCCGTTCGGCTTCGGCGGCCACTCCGGCGAGAGCGGCGCCTTCACGGTGCTGAGCTTCCCGGAGTCCGACCTCTCCGACGTCGTCTACCTCGAACAGCTCACCAGCGCGCTGTACCTGGACAAGAAGGAAGACATCACCCAGTACGAACGGGCGATCGAGCGACTTCAGGACGACAGCCCGTCCCCGGCGGAGAGCCGGGATCTGCTCAGGGGGCTGCTGCAGCTGTCCTGAAGGCGTTCCGGACAGCTGTCCTGAAGATCGCCGAACGCCCTGTGAGTCTTCACGGAGTCCCCCCGGTTACTCTCCGGCTCCCTTTGGCCGCAAGTACGATGACGGGTGATCAATCGCTGATCGATGCCGACTGATTGAGGATCACATGGCGTCCTACTTCACCGACCTGGCCCAGCAGTACATCGACGGCGAGTGGCGCCCGGGTACGGGGTCCTGGGAGATCATCGACGTCAACCCGTACGACGGCGAGAAGCTGGCCGCGATCACCATAGCCACGGTGGAGGAAGTCGATCAGGCCTACCGCGCCGCCGAGCGGGCCCAGAAGGAATGGGCCAAGGTCAACGCCTACGCGCGTCGCGCGGTCTTCGAGAAGGCCCTGCGCATCTTCGAGGAGCGAGAGCAGGAGCTCGCCGAGGTGATCATCGCCGAGCTCGGCGGCACGCACCTCAAGGCCGGCTTCGAGCTGAACCTCGCCAAGGAGTTCCTGCGCGAGTCGGTCCAGCTGGCGTTGCGCCCCGAGGGCCGGATCATCCCCTCGCCGATCGACGGCAAGGAGAACCGCCTCTACCGGGTGCCGGTCGGCGTCGTGGGAGTCATCAGCCCCTTCAACTTCCCCTTTCTCCTCTCCCTCAAGTCGGTCGCCCCGGCTCTCGCCCTCGGCAACGGCGTGGTGCTGAAGCCGCACCAGAACACCCCGATCACCGGCGGCTCGCTCGTCGCGAAGATCTTCGAGGAGGCGGGCCTGCCGGGCGGCCTCCTCAACGTCGTCATCACCGACATCGCCGAGATCGGCGACGTCTTCCTCGAGCACCCGGTCCCCAAGCTGATCTCCTTCACCGGCTCCGACAAGGTCGGCCGCCACGTCGCCACCGTCTGCGCCTCGCACTTCAAGCGCTCGATCCTCGAACTGGGCGGCAACAGCGCGCTGGTGGTCCTGGACGACGCGGACGTCGACTACGCCGTCGACGCCGCCGTCTTCTCGCGGTACGTCGACCAGGGCCAGGTCTGCATGGCCGCCAACCGGGTCCTGGTCGACCGGTCGATCCAGGCAGAGTTCACCGAGAAGTTCGTGGCCAAGGTGAAGACCCTGAAGGTCGGCGACCCGCGCGACCCGCAGACGGTCATCGGCCCGGTCATCAACTCCTCCCAGGCCGAATCCGTCTCGGCCGTGGTCGAGCAGGCGATCGCGGAGGGCGCCACGGCACTCGTCCACGGCACGACCACCGACAACCTGGTCGAGCCGTCCGTCCTCATCGACGTCCCGGCCGACTCCGCCCTCCTCAAGCAGGAAATCTTCGGTCCCGTCGCCTTCCTCATCCCCTTCGACGGGGAGGAGGAGGCCGTCCGCATCGTCAACGACACCCCGTACGGCCTCAGCGGCGCGGTCCACACCGGTGACATCGAGCGCGGCGTCAACTTCGCCAAGCAGATCGACACCGGCATGTTCCACGTCAACGACGGCACCGTCCACGACGAGCCCCTCGTCCCCTTCGGCGGGGAGAAGCACTCCGGCATCGGCCGCCTGAACGGCGACACCACGGTCGACGCCTTCACCACCCAGAAGTGGATCTCGGTCCAGCACGGCCGCAGCTTCTTCCCGTTCTGACGGCCGTCCCGGCCCGGACGAGGCGAGCTCGAAAACGGACATGCATCTGGCTGCACACGAGATGCATGTCTGCCACGTGTCCCATTGCGGAGGCGCGGGGCAAGCTCGGTGAACTCGCTCGCCGGGCTGCTCAGCACGAGCACATCACGTTGACCGATCGCGGCGTTCCGGCTGCCGTCATCGTCTCTCCCGCCGAGTTGGAGGACCTTGAGGACGCTCTCGCGCTCGCCCGCCTGGAGCGTGATCGCGCCCTTGGGCGGGCTGGGACTCCCCTACCGCATGACGAGGCCCGCCGCGCGCTGCTCGACGCGGCGGGGAGGAGCGAGTGACCTGGCGCGCCGTGGGAGCCCGCGGCGCTCAACGCGGCCGCGGGGCACCTCAAAGACGATCCGCGGAGCGTCGATGAGCTGCTGCGGGCCACTGACCAACTGGCGGAAGACGAACGGCCTGACGGATCCCGTGCCTGGGGTGCCGAACATCGCCGCCTTCATTACGGCCCCTGGCGCATCCTCAACCGACTCGATCCGGATGCGCGCACCTTGCACATCGAGCACGTCGGCCGTACCGGCGCTTGACCTGGGCCTGGCTGCGACCTGGGGCGGCGCGCCGGGACATGGGTTCGCGGCCTAACCTGGACCCCATGTCAGCGATCCGTCTCCTCGTGCTCGGCGCCGTGCGCCAGCACGGGCGGGCCCACGGCTACCAGGTGCGCAACGACCTGGAGTACTGGGGCGCGCACGAGTGGTCCAACGCCAAGCCCGGCTCGATCTACCACGCCCTGAAACAGATGGCGAAACAGGGCCTGCTGCACGCGCACGAGATCGCCCCGTCCACCGCCGGCGGACCACCCCGCACCGAGTACGAGATCACGGAGCAGGGCACCGAGGAGTTCCGCAAGCTGCTGCGCGAGTCCCTCACCGCCTACGACCAGAAGCCGGACGTGCTCTCCGCCGCGCTCGGCTTCATGGTCGACCTCGACCGTGAGGAGGTCCTCGAACTCCTCGAAGAGCGCGTGCGGACCATCGAGGAGTGGCGCAAGTCCGTCACCGAGTACTACACGCCCGAGGAGGGCCCCGCCGAGCTCGGCCACATCGGCGAGATCATGAACTTCTGGGTCACCTCCGCCGACACCGGTGCCCAGTGGACCCGCGGCCTCATCGAACGCATCCGCGGCGGCGCCTACACCTTCGCAGGCGAGGGCGAGCCCTTCATCGGCGTCCTGGGGGAGGGCCAGGAGAACCCGTACGCGACGGGAGAGCGGCATCCGGAGGACAAGCGCTGAGAGCGTAGCCGCACGCGCATAACCGCATACGCGCATAACCGCATACGCGCATAACCGCATACGCGCATAACCGCATACGCGCATAACCGCATACGCGCATGACCGCATACGCGCTGACCGATTCCTGGACCCATGACCCGCCGCGAACTCGCCCACTGGGCACGCCAACCGGTGCGGTTGCTCGTCGGGCCTGGAGGGCATCCTGCTCGCCGTCACCCAGGCTCGTGGCCGATCGATCGCGGACGTGCTCCGGTCGGCGCCGGGCCTCGCCGTCCTCATCGGCGTCGCCCGGTCGGCGCCGGGCCTCGCCGTCCTCATCGGCGTCGCGTACGCGCTCGGCCGGCGCGCGCACGACGGGCCGGGCCCCTTCCTCGGAGCCGTGGGGGTCGAGTGGAATCCGATGTCCCACACCGCCACGGCCGTCCGGGACCTCTTCGGCGCCCAAGGCGGCGAACCCGGCCACGCCTGGGCCGCCATTGCCTGGCCCCTGGCCCTGCTGGCCGTCCTCTTCCCACTGGCGGTACGGCGGTTCGCGCGGCTGAGCAAGTAGTACGGCGGGGGTGCGCATCGAGCCCGGAAAATCCGTGCGGGCGGGAGTGGAACCCGAAGCCGGTGAGCGGTGTACCAGAAATAGTGCAGGTCATCGCGGATCGGGGGATCCATGAACGTACGTCGATTGCAGTGCGCCTTGGCCGTAGTGGCGCTGATGGTCCTTCTCGTCGTGTCGGCATGCGGCACGAGCGAGCCATCGCATCAGAGGTCGGGCTCGAACCCACCTCTGCTCCGCATTCCCTCCGCCACCGTCCTCCCCGGCGCCTCCCACACCGTCGCCTTCGCGGCGGACGGCAGCGGCTTCACCCTCCGGGCCGAGTGCACCCGGACCCGCTGCCGACAGCACGTCGCCGTGCTCGACGCCGACGCGGGGGAGTGGCGCCGGGTCACCTCCCCGCTGCCGGACATCACGGGCGACCTCGGCATCACCGCGGGCCTGACCGTACTGGGCCCGGATCGCGCCCTGATAGAGGAGGGCAGGGCATTCCGCGGCGGGCCCGACCGCACCTGGTTCACCGCCGACGGCGGCCGCACCTGGAAGTCCGGTACGACGAAGCCGACGGGCACGACAGCGACCGTGCCGAAGGGCGCGGCCCTGGCAGAGGAATGCGTGCAGCCGGACCCTGCCGACGTCAACTCGTGTCTCCGCAACAGACTGCTCGTCGTCATGCCGGACACGGGCGAACACCGAGTCCTGGACAGCCGACCATCCCTGAAGGGCCTCGTACACCCCGCCGGTGACCTCGCGCTCGTGCCGGGCGGGTCGGACACCCTGTTCGTGGCGGGTGAGACCCCCGACTCCGGCCTGCCCACCCTCGCCCTCAGCGAGGACCGGGGCCGCACCTGGCGCACGACCCGAATGGCCGGCGCCGCCAAGGACGGCTGGAACCCTTGGGTGGTGGCGGGTGGGGGCGAGCTGTACGCGGTTCAGTCCGGCCAACTGCCCAGCCACGAGGGCGTGAAGAACGGTCTGCTGGCCATCCACGCCAGCGCCGACGGGGGAGACACCTGGACCCGGATCTGGCGCTACCGCAAGGGAGTCGAGCCCCTGTCGGCCCTGAGTCTCCTCGCCGCCGACGACGGCAGCCTCACCGTGTACGGCGAGTCCGGCACCTGGCTCAGCGCCGACCGGGCCCGCACGTTCCACCCCGTCACCCGGTCCCGAGGCCCGGCGGGCTCCGTCGAGCAGACCCCGATCGGCTGGCTCTGGTGCGACAGCTACGGGGGCGGCCACTGCCGAATATCGGCCGACGGAATCCACTGGCAGGACTTCCACATCGGCAAGGACCAGGACTGAGGCTGCCCTCTTGATGCGGCTAATGTGCCCCAGGGGGTCCACAGGCACCAGAGCGGAAGGGAAGGCGAAGTTGCCCACCCTTGAGTACTTGATCAATGACAGCCCTCGGCTGCGGCTGCGGTTCCTTCAGCCCGGCCACAGCTCACGCTTTGGCGGGACCAGGGTCACCGAGGTCGTCGTACGGCCGGTGAGCGACCTTCCGCACGCGCTCACGGACTCCTCGATCGAGAACGGGACGCTGTTGCTGGTCTCCTTGGACTCGCCCCATCCGTCACGGGCCACGGACCGGACCATCGAGCACCTGATCCGGCTTCTGGCCCGGCGCAAGGCGGCTGGGCTCGTGCTGGGCACTCCCGGGCACAATCTCCAGCCCTTCCCGGAGGCCACTCTGGCGGTCGCCAACAGCCTTGGGCTCCCCCTGCTGACGACCTCCGCGGACACCACCGCGTGGGCCCGCGTCAACGAGGAACTGCGGCTGCGGCGCGCCGAGTTCGCGGAGCGGCAGGTCGAGCACCTCGACGGTCTCCTCAACCGTCTGCCGACCAGGCTCGCCGACCCCACCGCGATGCGGCGCATCGTCGACTGGCTCTCCGAGGCCCTGGACGCCGAGGTCCTCGTCACCTCGGCCCGGCGCGGTGTACTCGCGGCCGCGCCGGACAGCGCACCGGCCGGGCTGGCCCACGCCGTCATCACCGGGACCCACACGGCCACAGCCCCGGCGCCGGGCGTCCCGGCCGGCACCATGCACACCCGGATCGTGTCCCTCAGCCCCGGCTCTCCCGGCGCCGATGACGAGGCGCGCCTGGCCATCGCCTCCCACAACGCCTTCGACACGGCGGCCGCCGCGCTGATCCAGCACGCGGCGAAACTCCTGGGGCTGTGCGACCAGGCCCGCCGGGAACACCAGGCCATGGTCGAAACACCGCGATCGGTACGGCACGCCGCGTTCCAACTGCTCATGCGCGGCGAGACGGTTCTGGCCCAGGTCGTCTACACGGGGGCCGCGCAAGCGCTGCTGGACACAGACACCGCCCGTGTCTTCGTGGTCGACACGGGACCACAGGACCGAGAGGCCACCCTGCGGTGGTGTGAGACAACCCTGGCCGAACAAGCCCTCGTGGCACCCTGCCCGGGCAAGCCGAAGCACATCCTCGTTCTCGAACCCGTCGGCCCCCTCGACTCCTTCGACCCGACACACGAGAACGATCGTGTGGAGACGGTCCTGAGAGACCTGATCGCGGCACGCCAGGGCCATCTGCTGGGCCAGAGCCGATCCCACCGTCTCCCCGAGATAGCGAACGGCTATCGGGAGGCGCTGACCGCGGTGGCCGACGCGGCCATGACCCCGCACCGGATCAGCCTGGGCGGATCCGAGGCGAAGTTCGCCCCGCTGCTGCCCAGGAGAGAGGCCAGAGCCTGGGCCGCCGACCTCATGGCCCCGCTGCTCGACGCCTTCCCGGGCCGGGGCGACGAGCAGAAGATGCTGCTCGAAACCCTCCCGACCGCCTTGAGTTTCAAGCACACCGAAGCCGCGGGCGGCCTCGGTGTCCACCGGAACACGGTCACCCAGCGGCTGAACAGAGCGGGCAAGATCCTCTCCCTCGACCTCCGCGGCTCGGCCAACGACCGCATCCTGGTCCTCCTCGCCCTCGACATACTGGCCCTGCCGAACACGGACGACGGCACGGACGACAATGCGCCGTCCCCGATCAACGCCCCCGACTTCGCCGCCCTGATGATGAGGGGAGCCGCTGACGGCACGGTCAAGTCCTGGGCGGAGGAGCGGCTTCGCCCCGTACAGGCCGATCAGCGGGATCTCGTCGAGACCCTCTGCGTATGGCTGGAACACAACCTCAGCACCAAGCAGGCGGCCCGCGCCCTGGCCCTGTCCGAAGCCACCATCCGTAACCACACGCGGGACGCGGCCGCCCTCCTCGGCATGGACTTCTCCACGAAGATGGTCGGAGTCCATGACACCGACGTCGTGACCGTGGCAGACATCGCACTCGCCCTGCATGTCCTGCTCGGCCGCCCCGCCCTGACCCAACCGATCCGCCCCTGACCCTCCGCCGGGGTGAGCCTCCGCACGTGCCCCAACACATGCGCAGGCGGTCCTGACGCTCACGGTTGTCCCGGTGGCCGGCTCACGAGGCCGGCTTGTTCACCCGCCACAGGACGAGACGAGCGCCCTCGGCTCCGGCGCGCGGATGGTGAACATGGTTCGCCGGCCGCATCCACAACTCGCCCGCCCGATGCTCCCTGCCGTCCTCGTCGACGATGCTGCCCGCGACGATGTGGGCGGCCTCGGAGAAGTCCTCGTGCAGGCATTCGTGGCTCTCCGAGTCGGGCGGCCACACCACCAGGTGAGCGGTGAACCTGCCGCCGTCGCCCGCGAAGAGGGGCACGATCGACAGCTGCGAGCCGTCCACCCCCTTCAACGCGGTGCTGATGCTGGCGAACGAGACACCCTCGACGTTCCTCTGGGTCAAGGAAGTTCCTTTCCTGGGGGTGCGAAGGCCCGAGAGGTGTCACTTCCCCCGTCCCTGGACGATCCGTTGGCCCGCACCCCCGTGACGGGCCACGCGTCTCGTCCACGGAAACAGCCGATCGAGCAGTGGCCGTTGTCCCTGCCTCACGACGGGACTGTTCCGGTTGAACGAGACTCACCCTAGGAAGACCGCCAGAGGCAGGCCATTGCACAAGTGCACGGTCGGCGCGGCGAGGCTTTGCGTAGTGCACTGCGAACCGCCCACAGCGCCCACGCAGTGCATTTCGACATTCCGACGACTTACTGAAGTGCACGGCTTGCACCTCACGTGGCGTGAGGACTCAGCCTGGAGCGCGTACCGAGAAAGGGACAAGGGAGCGGAAGCATGAGCTACACCGTGGGGCAGGTCGCCGGATTCGCCGGGATCACGGTGCGCACACTGCATCACTACGACGAGATCGGCCTGCTCGTACCGAGCGAGCGCACCCACGCGGGCCACCGCCGCTACGGCGACGCCGACCTCGACCGGCTCCAGCAGATCCTGTTCTACCGAGAGCTCGGCTTCCCCCTCGACGAGGTCGCGACCCTGCTCGACGACCCGGACGCGGACCCGCGCGAACACCTGCGCCGCCAGCACGAACTGCTGACCGCCCGGATCGAGAAGCTGAAGAAGATGGCCGCGGCCGTGGAACACGCCATGGAGGCACGCAAGATGGGCATCAACCTCACGCCCGAGGAGAAGTTCGAGGTCTTCGGGGACAAGGACCCCGAGCAGTACGCCGAGGAGGCCGAACAGCGCTGGGGCAACACGGAGGCGTACGCCGAGTCGCAGCGCCGGGCCGCCTCGTACACCAAGGAGGACTGGAAACGCCTGATGGCCGAGGCGAACGACTGGGCCGAGCGCTACACGGCCCTGATGGTCGAGGGGGAGCCGCCGGCCGGTGAGCGGGCCATGGACATGGCCGAGGAGCACCGGCGCCATATCGGCGCCTGGTACTACGACTGCCCGTACGAGACGCACCAGTGCCTGGGGGAGATGTACATCTCCGACGAGCGTTTCAAGGCGTTCTACGACTCCATGCGCCCAGGCCTCGCCGAACACCTGCGGGACGCCATCGTCGCCAACGCGGCCCGCCACGGGGGCTGACCGGCCCACAGCTTGGTCTCAGTGTGCCCACAGGGCACTCTGGAGGAACCAGTGGAACCTAGTGGGGTGACCGTGCGTTGATAGCTTTGGTCACCCCTGTGGGTGCCACCCACAGGCTTGCCCCTCTTCCTCACCCCCAGGAGCCCGGAACCGTGACGACGATCGCCCTCGGACCGAGCTGGCTGGACCCCGACTATCTGCTCGACTCGTTCGGGATCTGGGGCCTGCTCCTGATCGTGTTCGCCGAGTCCGGGCTCCTCATCGGCTTCTTCCTGCCGGGTGACTCGCTGCTCTTCACCGCGGGCATGCTGATCACCGCCAAGACGCTGGACTTCCCGTTGTGGCTGGCCATCGTCCTGATCTGCGTCTCCGCCATCCTGGGCGATCAGGCGGGCTACATGTTCGGCAAGAAGGTCGGCCCCGCCCTCTTCAAGCGGCCCGACTCCCGCCTGTTCAAGCAGGAGAACGTCACCAAGGCCCACGAGTTCTTCGAGAAGCACGGCCCGAAGTCCCTGATCCTGGCCCGCTTCGTGCCCATCGTGCGCACGTTCACGCCGATCATCGCGGGCGTCAGCGGCATGCGGTACCGCACGTTCCTGATCTTCAACATCGTCGGCGGCATCCTCTGGGGCGCGGGCGTCACCCTCCTCGGCTCCTGGCTCGGCCAGATCGGCTTCGTCCGCAAGAACATCGAGGCGATGCTGCTCCTGATCGTCTTCCTCTCGGTGGTCCCGATCATCATCGAGTTCTGGAAGGCCAGGAAGGCCAAGAAGAACCGGCCCGCCCCCACCCCGGCCCACCATCAGCAGGCGCCCGCCACGGACGACGCCACGACCCAACTCCGCCGCATCCCGTCGAACGACCAGCCCCAGCAGCAGCCGTACGACCAGAACCAGAACTACGGCAACCAGCACTACGGCAACCAGGGCTACGCAAACGAGGACTACGGCAACCAGGGCTACCAGGACTACGGCCACCAGCAGCAGCCGTACGCCCAGCAGTACCCGCAACAGCAGCAGTACCCGCAACAGCAGCAGTACCCGCAGAACCAGGACCACCCCCAGTACTGACCAGCGCCGGGCAACCCCCGCGCCCCAAAGGGACGCGGGGCTGTGACACTTGCGGTTCCGCCGCGTGGGCGCGATCAGCCACAACGGGCCCGCAGCCGCCAACAGACACTGTCCCCCGAGCTGTCAGGCGCCCTAGAACCCTCGGGTCCGCTTCGCCGCCTTCCGCCCAGCCCGCGCGGCACCAGGCAAGAACAACCGGAACAACTCGGACCCCAGATTCACCCCGATGGCAATAGCCATGGCCAACGCCGCGGCCTTGGTCAGCGAAACCAACCCGGCGTCCACATCATTCTGCGCGAACGCCAACAATCCGAAATACGTGGCCGACCCCGGCAGCAGGGGTCCGATCGCCGCGGTCGTGTACGGCAACGCCGAAGCGAACCGATACCGCGACAACAGCTGCCCGAACAGCCCCACCACCCCCGCCGCCACCGCCGTGGAGGCGACCGGCGAGATCCCACCCGCGTCATGCATGGCCCCGTACACCGCCCACGCCACCCCGCCGTTCAACGTCACGACCAGCACGGTGGAGCGTTCCTGCTGAAGCAGCACCGCGAAGGTCAACGACAACAGCATCGACGCGACGAGCTGCCAGACGGGCCGCTCGGCGCTGCCGAGCGCGGCGTCGGGGTTGAGCTGGGCGCCCAGCTTCACGCCGAAGTACAGGACGAGCAGCACCCCCACCACGATGCCCACGAAGAGGTACATGACCTCCAGCAGCCGGGCGGAGGCGGTGATGTAGTACCCGGTCAGCCCGTCCTGCACGCCCGCCACCAGCGCCCGCCCGGGCAGCAGCGCGAAGAGCCCACCGGTGATGACGGCGGAAGCCTCCACGTCGACGTGCGCGACGGTCAGGGCCACCCCGATCGCGGCCGGCGGCATCGCGGCCACCAGGAACTGGTAGAACTCCGGCAGCCCCCGCCCCGAGCACACCCACGCCAGCCGGTCGCCGAGCATCGCGCCCAGTGCGGCGGCGACGAAGACGACGACCCCACCGCCGACCAGCACGGACGCGGCGCCCGCGAGCAGCCCGCTCGCCCCGGTCAGCACCCAGCCGGGATACGGGTGCCGGTTGCGCCGTATCTCGGCGAGCCGCCGGTACGCCTCCTCCAGCGAGATCGCCGTCTCCGGGTCGCTGAGATCGTCCACCAGCTGGAACACGGCCGCGAGCCGGGTGTAGTCCGTGGCCCGCCGCCGTACGATCCGGGACGCCGTGACGGGGTCGTCCACGAGCGACGGCTGGTAGGTGATCGACAACTGGGTGAAGGTGACGGTGGGTTCGCAGCGGTCGAGGGCGTAGGACCGGCAGACGGCGAACATCGCCGCCTCCACGTCCTCCGCGCCCTCGCCGCCCGCGAGCAGCAGTTCGCCGATGCGCAGCGTCAGGTCGAGCACACGCGGCACGGCGGGCCCCGGCTCGTCCCCCGTCCGCGCGGGACGCTCCGGCGCCGGCCGCTCCGCCACCGGCATCCGCAGCATGGTGCGCATCCGGTCCTGCCAGGGCACGTCCTTGGTCAGGCTGACGGCCGGGATCCCACTGGGCGGAGTGAAGGCGTCCGGCGCGAACCGCGCGCCGGCGCTGTACGTGCGCGGCGGACTGAAAGCGGACCCCTCGGGCTCCTGGGAGACCGGCTCGGGCGGCGCCAGCCCCTCCGGCAGGGCGAACTCGGAGGTCGTCTGCGACTCGGACTCCGTGGCGGCGGCCGGCATGTCCAGCCCGGCGGGGATCGCGAACTCGGAGGTCGCCGACGACTCGCTGTCGACCACCGGTGCGAGGCCCACCGGCACGAAAGTACCGCCCGCCTCGTCCGACACCGGCTTGCGGTCGTCCTCGGGTTCCGTCACTCCCACTCCGCCGCGCTCCCTGTACGACACCGCTCACTCCGCCTCAGTATGCGCACCGATACGCACTGACACGCGAACTGATACGTGAACGGGCCACGCAACCCTCAAAGGGTCACGCGGCCCGTTCACGTCAACGGCCGACAAGGCCAGAGACCAACCAAGCGTCAGTGGCCGCCCTGCTCCTTGAAGCGCTTGTACGACTTCTCGACCTCGGCCTCGGCCTCGGCGCGGCCCACCCAGTCGGCGCCCTCGACGGACTTGCCGGGCTCCAGGTCCTTGTAGACCTCGAAGAAGTGCTGGATCTCCAGGCGATCGAACTCCGACACGTGGTGGATGTCACGCAGGTGCTCCACCCGCGGGTCGGACGCCGGAACGCACAGCAGCTTGTCGTCCCCACCGGCCTCGTCGGTCATCCGGAACATGCCGATCGCGCGGCACTTGATGAGGCAGCCGGGGAAGGTCGGCTCCTCCAGGATGACCAGCGCGTCCAGCGGGTCGCCGTCCTCGCCGAGGGTGTTCTCGACGAAGCCGTAGTCGGCCGGGTAGCTGGTCGAGGTGAAGAGGCGACGGTCCAGGCGGATCCGACCGGTCTCGTGGTCCACCTCGTACTTGTTCCGCGAACCCTTCGGAATCTCGATCGTGACGTCGAACTCCACCGGTGGCTCCTCCATGATCAACACATAGTTCTGATGGTTAAGTGTCCCTCACGCAGGTGTGTGATCGCGAAAGGGGCTGGTGGTCGTGCCTGAGCCGAAGGTCTGGCGGGCCGCGAGACCGCATGTGGTGCGGGTCGCGCGCGCCGTGAAACCGGGTGTCGTACGCATCGGACACGCCGTGAAGCCCGGTGCCGCGCGCGTCGCACAGGCCGTGAAACCCGGTGTCGTACGCGCCGCGAGCGCCGTCACGGCGCGCTCTTCGCAGCTCGCGAGGAGCACGAAGAAGCTCACGACCCTCCAGTTCACCGCCGGCGCGGCAACCCTGGGGCTGGTGCTCACGGCCGGGGCGGTGGCCGCCGCCGGTCCCTGGGACTCCAGCGGTCAGCGTACGGCCGAGCGCGACTGGGCGGCATCGCGCGGTGGCGAGGGTGGCGCAGATCACGGACGTAATTCCGGTACGTCGTCCGGTGCGGCCGCGGGGGCGCCCAAGCCCGCGCCGAGCGCCCCCTTTGTGCTGTCCGGCCTCGGCGGCGCCTCCGGCGCGGGGTCCGCGCCCGGTGGTGACGCCCTCGCCGCCGCCCTCGACCCGCTGCTGAACGCCCCGGCGCTCGGCCCCCGCCGCGCGGCCGCCGTCGTCGACGTCGCGACCGGCGAACTGCTCTACGCCCAGGGCGTCGACGACGCCCTCACCCCCGCCTCCACCACCAAGATCGCCACCGCCGCGGCGGCCCTGAGCGCGGCCGGCCCCGACCACCGCATCCAGACCCGTACGGTCCTGGAGCCCGACTCCGCCGACGTCGTCCTCGTCGGCGGCGGCGACCCCACCCTCACCGCCGACAAGGACCGTGGGGGCACCTCCCGCTCGAGCGAAGTCGAGAGTGGGGGAGGGTACGCGAGCCTGAGCAGCCTCGCCGACGAGACGGCCACCGCCCTCGAAAAGCGTCACCTGAACGAGATCACCCTCACCTACGACACGTCCCTGTACGACGGACCCGAGCAGCACACGATCGGCGAGAACCCCAACCTTGCCCTCGTCACCCCCCTCATGGTCGACGAGGCCCGTCTGAACGACTCCTCCAGCGGCCCCACCAAGCGCAGCAAGAACCCGGCGGCGGACGCGACCGCGAAGTTCGCCGACCTCCTGGAGGACCGGGGCATCAAGACGAAGATCAAGGGGCTCGGGGAGACGACGAAGAACGCCAAGGAACTCGCCGCGGTCTCCTCCCCGCCCCTCTCCACCCTCGTCGAGCGCATGCTCACCAACAGCGACAACGACATCGCGGAGGCCCTGGCCCGCCAGGTCGCGCTCGCGACGGGCGAGCAGCCGAGCTTCGAAGGCGGCGCGGCGGCGATCAAGAAGGAACTGAAGAAGCTCGAACTGCCCGTCGACGGAGTCGAGTTCGCGGACGGCAGCGGCCTCAGCCGGGGCAACGAGCTCACCCCCGCCCTCCTCACCGCCCTCCTCGCCGAGTCCGCCGCCCCCTCCCACCCCGAACTCCGCCCCGTCCTCACCGGCCTCCCGGTGGCCGGCTTCACCGGCACCCTCACCACCCGCTACACCCCCGACGCCTCCGGCACCGGCGTAGTACGAGCCAAAACAGGCACCCTGACCGGCGTGAACACCCTCGCGGGCACAGTGGTGGACGCCGAAGGCCGCCTCCTGTCCTTCGCCTTCCTGGCAACAGAAACGACAGACGCGACGGGAGCCCAGCGGGCCTTGGACGCGGCAGCATCAACACTGGCGACTTGCGGCTGCCGCTGAGCTGTGGGGAAAGCCGGGGCGCAGCCCCGAGCTTTCAGGGGCGCGGGGCTGTGTCGATTTGCGGCTCCGCCGCGTGGGCGCGACCAGCCCCCACCCACCCGCACGTACCCAGCCCCCCAAGGCACCCCCCACCCCTCACAGCCTGCCCCAAGCGGCAGCGCTCACGTACCGTTGACGACATGACTCGTATCGGTGGTGCCGAGATGGTCGACTGGAATCTCGCGGTGGCGACCGCGACCCGGCTCGTGCGGCCGGGCCCCGAGGTGAGCCGCGACGAGGCCCGGGCCATCGTCGCCGAGCTCCGCCGACACGCGAAGGCGTCCGAGGAACACGTCCGCGCGTTCACGCGGATGCTCCCCGACACGGCCGACGACACCCCGGTGCTCGTCGTCGACCGTCCCGGCTGGGTCCGCGCCAACGTCGCCGGCTTCCGTGAGCTGCTGAAACCTCTGCTGGACAAGATGCAGGAACGTCGCGGCAGCACCCCGGGCGGCGCCGTGCTGGGCGCGGTGGGCGGCAAGGTCACCGGCGTGGAGCTGGGGATGCTGCTGTCGTTCCTGGCCTCCCGGGTCCTCGGCCAGTACGAGACGTTCGCCCCGGCGACCCGTGACCTCCCGGCGGGGGAGAACGGCGGCGGTCGGCTGCTGCTGGTCGCGCCGAACATCGTGCACGTGGAGCGCGAGCTCGACGTACAGCCCCACGACTTCCGGCTCTGGGTGACTCTGCACGAGGAGACGCACCGGACGCAGTTCACGGCGGTGCCCTGGCTGCGGGACCACCTCGAGGGCGAAATCCAGTCGTTCTTGGGGGAGACGGAGGTCGACCCCATGACCGTCCTGGAGCGCATCAGAGAGGCCGCCCAGTCACTCGCGGGTGGTCGGCCCGAGGGAGAGGTGGGCGACGACGGTCACTCGATCGTGGAGCTGGTGCAGACCCCCGCCCAGCGGGAGATCCTCGGCCGCCTCACCGCCGTCATGTCGCTGCTGGAGGGCCACGCCGACTTCGTCATGGACGGGGTGGGCCCGGCGGTCGTGCCGTCCGTCGCCGAGATCCGCGAGAAGTTCCAGCAGCGACGCGCGAAGGGCGCCTCGCGACTGGACCTCGCCCTGCGCAAGCTGCTGGGTCTGGATGCCAAACTCAGGCAGTACCGGGACGGGGAACGGTTCGTACGGGCGGTCGTCGAACAGGTCGGCATGGACGGTTTCAACCGTGTGTGGACCTCCCCGAACACCCTGCCGACCAAGGCGGAGATCGCCAAACCGGCGGATTGGATCGCGCGGGTGCATCGCAAGGCCGAGTCGTGAGCCGCGCGCGAGCGTGGTGAACGAATCCGGCCGACGGCAGGCAAACGCCCCTTCAATCACCCGTCCGAGGGACCGTGAGCGATGGGTAGGCGTGCAATGCTCGGGGAACGGCCCGGTTCTGTCACCATCTACACACTCTGAGTGACCGAACCTCGGGCTCACCCCCCGACAATTTCATGAAGGGAACCGGACATGGGTCCCCACCCCGCGGTCGCGGCGATACGCCTGGCGGTCCGCCGCGTACTCCACGACATCCTCACCGAACACCACACCAACGCCACCCGTCGCACGCCCGCCTACGCGACCCCGGGCGCGCCTTTCGTCGCAGGCGCACAACCGGTGCCCACACCCCCCACGGCCGTACCGTCCGCGACCGTGTCCGCCGGTATCGGCCCCTCTGAGCTCCCTGGGCTCCCCGGATCCGGGTCCGCGGAGTCCGCGCACGCCGGAACCGCCCCGCACGAGCAGCTTCCCCCGCCGCTCGTGCTCGTCGCGTGCTCCGGTGGCGCCGACTCCATGGCGCTCGCGTCCGCCCTCGCCTTCGAGGCGCCCAAGCTCGGCATCCGGGCCGGCGGCATCACCGTCGACCACGGCCTGCAGTCGGGCTCCGACCTGCGCGCCGAGGAAGTCGTGCTGCGCCTGCGCGAACTCGGCCTGGACCCGGCCGAGTCCGTCGCCGTGACCGTCGGCCGTGACGGTGGCCCCGAGGCCGCCGCCCGCGACGCCCGCTACGCCGCCCTGGACGCCGCCCTCGAACGCCACGGGGCCACCGCCGTCCTGCTCGGCCACACCCGCGACGACCAAGCCGAAACCGTCCTGCTCGGCCTCGCCCGCGGCTCCGGCATCCGCTCCCTGTCCGGCATGGCCGCGGTCTCGGGGTCCGACGGCCGCTACCGCCGCCCCTTCCTCGCGCTCGACCGGCAGACCGCCCGCAACGCTTGCATGGCCCAGTCCCTGCCCGTCTGGGACGACCCGCACAACGTCGACCGCGCCTACACCCGCTCGCGCCTCCGCCACGAGGGCCTGCCCGCCCTGGAGAAAGCGCTCGGCAAGGGCGTCGTCGAGGCCCTCGCCCGTACGGCCCAGCTCTCCCGCGACGACGCCGACGCCCTCGACACCTGGGCCCGCCAGGCCGAGGCCTCCGTCCGGGACGCCTCCGGCCTCCTGGAGTGCGCGAAGCTCTACGCCCTGCCCCCCGCCGTACGCCGCCGCATTCTGCGCCGCGCCGCCATCGAGGCCGGTGCCCCGGCCGGTTCCCTCTTCGCCCGGCACATCGAGGAAGTCGACCGTCTTATCACCGGCTGGCGCGGTCAGGGAGCCATCAATCTCCCCGGCCGGGTCGTCGCCCAGCGCCAGGGTGGCAGACTGGTGATTCGGCAAGGCTGAATCCGGACGCCGACGGGCCCCTCACACGGGCCCCCGGCCCCCTCGTGCGGGACGGGCGTCCGGGAGCGGCCCTGGGACGACCGAAAGTGATGCGGGTGGACGCGAAAGACATGGGTACCGACCTCAAAGAGGTACTCATCACCAAGGAAGAGATCGACGCGAAGCTGGCCGAGCTGGCCGCGAAGATCGACGCGGAGTACGCGGGCAAGGACCTGCTCATCGTCGGAGTCCTCAAGGGCGCCGTGATGGTCATGGCGGACCTCGCCCGGGCGCTGTCCACCCCGGTCACCATGGACTGGATGGCCGTGTCCTCCTACGGCGCGGGCACCCAGTCCTCCGGCGTGGTGCGGATCCTCAAGGACCTCGACACCGACATCAAGGGCAAGCACGTCCTGATCGTCGAGGACATCATCGACTCCGGCCTGACCCTGTCCTGGCTGATCTCCAACCTCGGCTCCCGCGAGCCCGCCTCCCTCAAGGTGTGCACGCTGCTGCGCAAGCCGGACGCCGCCAAGGTCGCCATCGACGTGGAGTGGGTCGGCTTCGACATCCCCAACGAGTTCGTCGTCGGCTACGGCCTCGACTACGCCGAGAAGTACCGCAACCTCCCGTTCGTCGGTACGCTCGCGCCCCACGTCTACGGCGGCTGAAACACCCTCGTCACGAGGCAGGTGTCGTCCTCGTCACGACGACGGGCCAGTCTTCCTAAGACGCTCGGGAACCCCAGCGGGTTTCGCGCCGTTGGAGCATGCGAGGACGGGATTGCCATCAGTCCCGAGCGGCTCCCATGCGGCTTCGGGTGACAATGCTGGGGTACCGTCCGAAGAACAGTCTTTATCAAACTCACTATGGCAGGAGGGACGGGGCGGCACCGCTCCGTATGGATGGACGTGAAGCGATACTTCCGTGGGCCGGTCATGTGGATCGTGCTGGCCGTCCTTGCCGTGGTCGTGTTGATGCAGGTCGTCGGCTCGTCCGGCGGCTACAAGACGGTGGACACGGGCCAGGTCGTCCAGGCGATCAATGACAACAAGGTCCAAGAGGCCAAGCTGACCACCGGTGAAGAGCAGACCATCAAGGTCCAGCTCAAGGAAGGTCAGAAGATCGAGGGCAGCTCGAAGATCCAGGCGAGCTACATCGGCGATCAGGGCGTGACCCTCGCGAACACGCTGCAGGACAAGTTCCAGAACAAGCAGATCCCCGACGGCTACACGGTCTCCCCGACCAAGCAGAACGCTTTCGTCGGCATCCTGCTGTCGCTGCTCCCCTTCGTCCTCATCGTGGTCGTCTTCCTGTTCCTGATGAACCAGATGCAGGGCGGCGGCTCCCGAGTGATGAACTTCGGGAAGTCCAAGGCCAAGCTCATCACCAAGGACACCCCGAAGACGACGTTCTCCGACGTCGCGGGTGCGGACGAGGCCGTCGAGGAACTCCACGAGATCAAGGAGTTCCTGCAGGAGCCCGCCAAGTTCCAGGCGGTCGGCGCCAAGATCCCCAAGGGCGTGCTGCTCTACGGCCCGCCCGGTACGGGCAAGACGCTGCTCGCGCGCGCCGTCGCGGGCGAGGCGGGTGTCCCCTTCTACTCGATCTCCGGTTCCGACTTCGTCGAGATGTTCGTCGGTGTCGGTGCCTCCCGAGTCCGTGACCTGTTCGAGCAGGCCAAGGCGAACGCCCCGGCGATCGTCTTCGTCGACGAGATCGACGCGGTCGGCCGCCATCGCGGCGCCGGCCTCGGCGGTGGTCACGACGAGCGGGAGCAGACCCTGAACCAGCTCCTTGTCGAGATGGACGGCTTCGACGTCAAGGGCGGTGTGATCCTCATCGCCGCGACGAACCGCCCCGACATCCTCGACCCGGCGCTGCTGCGTCCCGGCCGTTTCGACCGGCAGATCGCCGTCGACCGCCCGGACATGCAGGGTCGTCTGGAGATCCTCAAGGTCCACCAGAAGGGCAAGCCGGTCGCGCCCGACGTCGACCTGTCCGCCGTCGCCCGCCGCACCCCCGGCATGACGGGTGCCGATCTCTCCAACGTGCTGAACGAGGCCGCGCTCCTCACGGCCCGCAGCGACAAGAAGCTGATCGACAACCAGATGCTGGACGAGGCGATCGACCGCGTGGTCGCGGGCCCGCAGAAGCGGACCCGGATCATGTCGGACAAGGAGAAGAAGATCACCGCGTACCACGAGGGCGGTCACGCCCTGGTCGCGGCGGCCTCCCCGAACTCCGACCCGGTCCACAAGATCACGATCTTGTCCCGCGGTCGCGCCCTCGGCTACACCATGGTTCTGCCGGACGAGGACAAGTACTCGACCACCCGCAACGAGATGCTCGACCAGCTGGGCTACATGCTGGGTGGCCGCGCCGCCGAGGAACTGGTCTTCCACGACCCGACCACCGGCGCCGCGAACGACATCGAGAAGGCCACGAACCTGGCCCGCGCGATGGTCACCCAGTACGGCATGACCGAGCGTCTCGGCGCCATCAAGTTCGGCGGCGACAACACCGAGCCGTTCCTCGGACGTGAGATGGCCCACCAGCGCGACTACTCGGAAGAGGTCGCCGCGCTGGTCGACGAAGAGGTCAAGAAGCTCATCGAGAACGCGCACAACGAAGCCTGGGAGATCCTGGTCGAGAACCGCGACGTCCTCGACAACCTGGTGCTTCAGCTGCTGGAGAAGGAGACGCTGGGCAAGGAGGAGATCGCCGAGATCTTCGCCCCCATCGTCAAGCGTCCACCCCGGCCCGCCTGGACCGGCTCCTCCCGCCGCACCCCCTCCACCCGCCCGCCGGTGCTCTCCCCGAAGGAGCTCGCACTGACGAACGGCGCCAACGGCGCGACCCCGGCGATCACCGCCAACACCGCCGCCGTCGACGCCGTCCCGGAGGAGCGTCCCGAGAGCTGACACCCCGGTGAGATCCGGCCACCGAGAGCCCCCGCTCTCGGCCCCGGCCGCCTCACCAGGCCCGGAATGGATGCCGCGCCCCCCTGGTTCTAGCCTGGGGGGCGCGGCATTGTCGTATGGCCGTATGCGAGACGCGTAATCCGTATGCGTCGCAGGCTCAGGAGCGAGGCACCACATGACCGACCCCGTGACGCTGGACGGCGAGGGCACCATCGGCGAGTTCGACGAGAAGCGCGCCGAGAACGCCGTACGAGAGCTGCTCATCGCGGTCGGAGAGGACCCGGACCGGGAGGGGCTGAGGGAGACACCGGGGCGGGTGGCTCGGGCGTATCGGGAGATCTTCGCGGGCCTGTGGCAGCAGCCGGAGGACGTGCTGACCACGACGTTCGACATCGGGCACGACGAAATGGTGCTCGTGAAGGACATCGAGGTGTACAGCACCTGTGAGCATCATCTGGTGCCGTTCCGGGGCGTCGCTCACGTCGGATACATCCCGTCCACCAGCGGCAAGATCACCGGCCTTTCCAAGCTGGCCCGGCTGGTGGACGTCTTCGCCCGCCGGCCGCAGGTGCAGGAACGGCTGACCACGCAGATCGCCGACTCGCTGATGGAGATCCTCGAGCCGCGCGGCGTGATCGTGGTCGTGGAGTGCGAGCACATGTGCATGTCGATGCGGGGCATCCGCAAGCCCGGCGCGAAGACCATAACGTCGGCGGTCCGGGGACAGCTGCGCGACGCGGCGACCCGTAACGAGGCGATGAGCCTCATCATGGCCCACTGACCTGCCCCGCACACCGGGAGCGGCGGACCACGACTACCAGTGGGCCTAGGCTTGGTCCATGAGCAACCAGAACCGGCGCGGCCAAGTGGCTGGGCTGCCCGTGTGGGACCGTTGCGCGGTCATGGGCGTCGTCAATGTCACCCCGGACTCGTTCTCGGACGGCGGACGCTGGTTCGACACCACGGCGGCGGTCAAGCACGGGCTGAACATGGTCGGCGAGGGCGCGGACCTGGTGGACGTCGGCGGTGAGTCGACCCGTCCCGGCGCCACCCGTGTCGACGAGTCCGAGGAACTCAAGCGCGTCATCCCCGTCGTGAAGGGCCTGGCCTCCGAGGGCGTCACCGTCTCCGTGGACACCGTGCGCGCCTCCGTCGCCGAACAGGCACTCGCGGCCGGCGCCGCCCTCGTCAACGACGTCAGCGGTGGCCTCGCCGACCCCGCGATGATCCCCGTCGTAGCGGCGTCCGGTGCCCCCTTCGTGGTCATGCACTGGCGCGGCTTCCTGGAGGGCGGCAACGTCAAGGGTGTGTACGACGATGTCGTCCGCGAGGTCGTCGACGAACTGCACGCGCGCGTGCAGGCCGTTCGCGAGGGCGGTGTCGCGCCGGACCGCATCGTCGTCGACCCGGGTCTCGGCTTCTCCAAGAACGCCGAGCACGACCTCGTCCTCCTCGCCCACCTCGACCGGCTGCACGGCCTCGGCCACCCCTTGCTGGTCGCCGCCTCCCGCAAGCGGTTCCTCGGCCGTGTCCTGGCGGGGCCGGAGGGCTCCCCGCCGCCCGCGCGGGAACGCGACGCCGCGACCGCCGCCGTATCGGCCCTGGCCGCCCAGCAGGGCGCCTGGGCGGTCCGCGTGCACGAGGTGCGCGCCACCGCCGACGCGGTCCGCGTCGCCCGCGCGATCGAAGGGGCCCGGGAGCGGTGAGCTCGGCCCACACCGACGTCGAACAGGTCGAACTCGCCAACACGGCCTTCTACGAGGCGCTGGAACAGGGCGACTTCGACACGCTCTCCTCGCTCTGGCTGGACCCCGCCGACCTGGGCGTCGACGAGGAGTACCACGACCCGGCGGAGACCGGCGTGATCTCCTGCGTGCACCCCGGCTGGCCGGTGCTCACCGGCCGTGGCGAGGTGCTGCGGTCGTACGCGTTGATCATGGCGAACACCGAGTACATCCAGTTCTTCCTGACCGACGTGCATGTCTCGGTCACGGGCGACACCGCCCTGGTGACCTGTACCGAGAACATCCTCAGTGGTGGCCCGGCACCGGACGGCAGCAATGAGCTGGGGCCGCTCGTGGGACAGCTGGTCGTCGCCACGAACCTGTTCCGGCGCACGGCCGACGGGTGGAAACTCTGGTCGCACCATGCCTCTCCCGTACTGACCGAATCCGACAGCGACGAGGGCGACGCATCACCTTCCTGAGGGGGCGGGTGTTCTTCGCGGGCGGAAAAGTGATTGGGAACACGGGACCGCGGGTATACGCGGCATCCGACCCGTGAGCTGCCGTGTTTCCCGGGGAAAACGCTCGATGAACCCTGCCTGTACAGGGGCGCACCACAGGCCTTTGGTGGGCGGTGCTGTCAGTGCCCGCAGGTAGATTCGAGAGTGGCCGGTGCGCCGCCCGCACACGGAAGACATCGGTCGATACCGACGATTGCAGGAGTGATTCGCGTGGATCGTGTCGCGCTGCGCGGCCTGAGGGCCCGTGGGTACCACGGTGTGTTCCCGCACGAACGCGAGGAGGGCCAGACCTTCGTCGTGGATCTGACGCTGGGCCTGGACACCCGACCGGCCGCGGCCGACGACGACCTGGCGAAGACCGTGCACTACGGGATCGTGGCGGAGGAGGTCGTGGGGATCGTCGAGGGCGAGCCGGTGAACCTCATCGAGACGCTCGCCGAGCGCATCGCCCAGGCCTGTCTGAAGCATGACGGGGTCCAGGAGGTCGAGGTCAGCGTCCACAAGCCGAACGCGCCGATCACGGTCCCCTTCGACGACGTGACCGTCACCATCACCCGGAGCCGAGTATGACCGCGTTCTTCACCGAGGGTCAGAGCGACCCGACCGTACAGCCGGTGCCCGCCTCCGTCGTGCAGAAGGTGGACGAGGCCGACACGACCCTGCACAACCCCCGGCGGGCCGTGATCTCCCTCGGCTCGAACCTGGGCAACCGCCTGGAGAACCTTCAGGGCGCCATCGACGCCCTGGAGGACACCCCCGGCCTCCGCATCAAGTCGGTCTCGCCGGTGTACGAGACCGAGCCGTGGGGCGTCGCGCCCGGCAGCCAGCCGAGCTACTTCAACGCGGTCGTCGTCCTGAAGACCACACTGCCGCCGTCGTCCCTCCTTGAGCGCGCCCAGGCCGTCGAGGAGGCCTTCCACCGCGTACGGGACGAGCGGTGGGGGCCGCGCACGCTCGACGTGGACATCGTCGCCTACGCCGACGTGGTCTCCGACGACCCGGTGCTGACCCTGCCCCACCCGCGCGCGCACGAGCGGGCGTTCGTCCTCGCCCCCTGGTACGACGTGGAGCCCGAGGCACAGCTTCCCGGGAGAGGCGCCGTGGCGGAGCTCCTCGCCGACGTCACCCGGGCGGGCGTGTCGCCCCGCGCCGACCTGGAACTTCAACTGCCCGCGTAGTCGTTAAGGTCTACCGGGTCGGGGTCGTCCCCCGACGCCGTCGGACCGCCTGGCTCACCGAAGGGGCATCGTGAAAGAGCTGCGCATCAGGACGCTTGCCACGGTGTTCGTCGTGGCCGGGGTGCTGTCCTGGGCGGGAGCCCGGCTGTGGAACTCGGTGGGAACCCTGCCCAGCGTCCCGCTGGCCGCACCCATCGTCCTCGCCCTGATCGCCGCCGTCCTCACGGCCACGGCACTGTCGATCCGCACCCGGCTCAAGGCCCAGCGGGAGCGCCGGCCGGACGCCAAGGGCGTCGACCCCCTGATGGCCGCCCGCGCGGTCGTGTTCGGGCAGGCCAGCGCCCTGGTCGCCGCCCTCGTCGCCGGGGTGTACGGCGGCGTCGGCGCCTTCCTCCTGGAGCACCTGGAGGTTCCGGCCCGTCGCGACCAGGCCATCTACGCCGGCTTCTCCGTCGTCGCGGGCATCGGCGTCATAGTGGCCGCCTTCTTCCTGGAGCGGGTGTGCAAGCTTCCGGAGGACGACGACAACAACGGGGGCGCGGCGCGGGCGGCGTAGAGCTGTCGGGCGACCGCTGTTCGTCGGTTCTTCGAGTCACGCCGCTCTTCGAACGACTGTCTTCGACCTGAGCGAGGGCCCCGGGCACGGGGTAGTTGTGGGGCCCTCGCTCAGGTCTGTTCAGGTGCGGCCGGGCTAGGCCGCGCGTACCCCGTGTTCGCTCATGCCGTGGTCCGGCAGTGCGTGGGTGCACGGGGCCGGGGATTTTGTGCGGCGGCGCAGGGCGCGGGGGAGGGTCAGGTTGACGAAGCCCTCGGCCTGCATGGCGGCGAGGCCGATGCGGGGGAGGTCGCGGGAGGCGGCGTAGACGACGAAGCGGGGCTCCCAGCGGGGGCGGAACTTGGCGTTGAACTTGTACAGGGACTCGATCTGGAACCAGCGGGAGAGGAAGACCAGCAGGCCGCGCCAGGCGCGCAGGACCGGACCGGCACCGATCTTCTCGCCGCGGGCCAGGGCCGAGCGGAACATCGCGAAGTTCAGGGAGACCTGCTTCACACCCAGGCGGGGGGCGGCCTGGAGGGCCGCGACGATGAGGAGTTCGTTCATGCCGGGGTCCGCCGAGCGGTCGCGGCGCATCAGGTCCAGGGAGGCGCCGTCGGGGCCCCAGGGGACGAAGTGGAGTACGGCCTTCAGGTCGCCGTACTCGCCGGGGTTCTCATCGGCCTTGTGGGCGGTGGCGATCAGGCAGTCTCCGTCGGACGGGTCGCCGATGCGGCCGAGCGCCATGGAGAAGCCGCGTTCGGTGTCGGTGCCGCGCCAGTCCTCGGCGGCGCGGCGGATTTGGTCCAGTTCGCCCTCGCCGAGGTCACGGACGCGCCGTACCCGGGTCTCGTAACCGAGCCGCTCGATGCGCTTGACCATCTGACGCACGTTGCGCATCGCGCGCCCGGTGAGGGAGAAATCCGCGACGTCCACCACCGCCTCGTCGCCCAGTTCGAGGGCGTCGAGGCCGGTTTCGCGGGTCCACACCTCGGCGCCCGTCTCCGAGCAGCCCATGACGGCCGGGGTCCAGGAGTGGGCCCTGGCCTCGTCCATGAAGCGTTCGATCGCGCCGGGCCAGGCCTCCACGTCGCCGATCGGGTCGCCGCTGGCGAGCATCACGCCGGAGACGACGCGGTACGTCACCGCCGCCTTGCCGCTCGGCGAGAACACGACCGCCTTGTCGCGGCGGAGCGCGAAGTGGCCGAGGGAGTCGCGGCCGCCGTGCCGGTCGAGCAGGGCGCGCAGCCGGGCCTCGTCGTCGGCGGTGAGCCGGGCCGCCGGGTGCTCGGGGCGGAAGGCCAGGTAGATGGTGGTGATGGCGGTCAGCAGGCCGAGGGCGCCGAGGGAGAACGCCACCGTCCAGGACGTGTTGCCGGTGTAGCCGACCGGACCCTCGAAGCCGAACAGGCCGTAGATGACGTGTTCGAGGCGGGCGGCGAGGCTCGGGTCGCCGATCATGCGCCGCGGGTGGGCGCTGACGACGACCAGGCCGAGGACGATCGAACCGGCGCCCAGCAGCATGAAGTTGGTGAGCGCCCGCCAGCGGCTGCGCGGGTCGGGCAGGGCGGCGAACTGGTCACGGTGGCGCAGCAGTGGAATGAGCAGGGCCAGGGAGATGAGGACGCCGATGAGCGAGTGACGGTAGGTGAACTGGGCGATCGCCCCTGCCGGGAGGAGCAGGACAGCCGCTCGCCACGCCCGCCGTTTTCGCCGTCGTAGGCCGTGGGCGAGCAGAAGCAGCAGGACGCCCGCGCTCAGCGACAGAGCCGCCGCGAACGGGCCGAGCGCGCCGGGCAGCACCTCGGCCAGCGTGTGCATACGGCTGTGCCGGAAGCGGGGGAAGACGCCCGCGGCGACGTCCACGAGCCCGACGAACGCGCAGGCCCGGGCGACCAGCGCGGGCACCGCCTCGGGGCGTGGCCCGCGCAGCGCGCCCTGAATCGCGCCGCGCACGACGTTGTTCACACGCCGGACGGCGCTCGACGGGAGCCGGCCCGACCGGACCGGAACCTCACCCGATATTTCCCCATCTGTCCTGACAGACATCGCATCCCGTGGTTCCGCTAGTTCCGCTGGAGAGCTTGGATCCGGTGCCTTTTCCGGCATCCGGCGACATTGCGCCCTCTAGGACGGTGGCTTCGGGGCGGAGGTTCACTCTCCATCGGAAAGCTGAACCAAAGGGCAGGGAAAAACAGGGAAAGAAAGGACGGCGGGGACTACCCGATGGGTCTTACGAGCAACAAGGTGCTGGCGTTGGCGGTGCTGTCCGCCGTGCTGCTGTTCATCGGCACGGTATGGCTGTGGCCGCGGCTGGCACGCAACGGCTGGCGGGCCGTCGGCGGGCGGATCGGCGTGCTGCTGGCCACGCAGGTCGCCGTCTTCGCCGCGGTCGGTCTCTTCGCGAACCAGGCCTTCGGGTTCTACGCCAGCTGGGCCGACCTCCTCGGCCGGGAGAACGGCCAGGGCGTGGTCGTCGACCATGACGGCGCCGACACCGGCGGACCGTTGCGGGTCGTCGACACCCATCAGGTGGACGTGGCCGGGGGCGCCCGCCCCGAGGTCGGCGGCCAGATCCAGAAGGTGGAGATCGTCGGCCGTACGACACGGATCGCGACCCCCGCGTACGTGTATCTGCCGCCGGAGTACTTCCGGCCCGAGTACCGCACCCGCACCTTTCCTGCCGCCGTGGTCCTCACCGGCTACCCGGGTACCGCCAAGGCGCTCATCAAGGGCCTGCACTTTCCGCAGACGGCCCACAAGCTGGCCCGCCACGGCAAGGCGCAGCCGATGATCCTGGTCATGCTGCGGCCGACGGTGGCGCCGCCGCGCGACACCGAGTGCGTGGACATTCCGGGCGGGCCGCGGACCGAGTCGTTCTTCGCCAAGGACCTGCCGGACGCCGTGGGCCACCGCTACAGGGTCGGTCGGAAACCCGGGAGTTGGGGCATCATCGGCGACTCGACCGGCGGGTACTGCGCGCTGAAACTCGCCCTCCACCACCCCGGTACGTACGCTGCCGGTGCGGGCCTCTCGCCGTACTACAAGGCGCCGATCGACGCGACCACCGGCGATCTCTTCCAGGGGAACAAGACGCTGAAGAACGAGGCCGATCTGTTCTGGTACCTGAAGCACCGGCCGGCGCCCGACACCTCTTTGCTGGTCACCAGCAGTAAGCAGGGGGAGACCAACTACAAGGCCACGCTGACGTTCATCGAACTGGTGAAGGGGAAGGAGCCGACGCGTGTCTCGTCGATCATCCTCGACAGCGGCGGACACAACTTCAACACCTGGCGGCGGGAGATTCCGGCGACGTTGCAGTGGATCAGCGGGCGGCTCGGCGACCGGTGACGACCAGCCGGGGAGGGCTTCGGGAGGGCTTGGGGAGGGCTTGGGGAGGGCTTCTCGAATACGCCGGTGGCGCTTGCGGAATTCGACGGCACCGGAAAGAGGCCGAAGTGGCCAAGGTGTATCTGGATTCTAAGGAGTTGATCCAGTAGAGGAGTCGCCGGTGGGCGCATTGCTGGCGTGGCGGTGAGGGAGTCAGTGAGGGCCTGTGAGAGCTTGGGAGGCGGCTGAGTTTTTACGGCCCGGGGCTCCATCATTCGCCTACGCGCGGTAAGTTTCTGGCCATGCCACGTGGACGTCACCGCCATTCACCGCCTCTGCACAGGCTGCTGCCCCCCACGGCGATCGCAGGCGTCTCGCTCGTCTGCGCTCTCGGGCCCTGGGTCTTCTCCGAGCCGGCGGTGCTCCGGGTCAGCGCCGCCGTCGCCGCGGCGACCGCGGCCGTGGGCGCCGCCGTCATGCGCCGCTGGGACGTCGAGGCCGGAAAACGCGTCGCGGACCTCACGCGCGCGCGGGCGAGCGACGAGTGGCGGCACGAGGAGAAGATCGCCGAACTGGAGACCGACCTCGACGAGTCGCGCGAACTGCGCACCAAGCTGGAGCACAAGCTGCGCGCCAAGCGCGCCGAACTCGCCAACCTTCGCAACGAGCACGCCGCGCTGCTGCGCCGGTACGCCACCGCCGAGACCGAGCGGGCCAGCGCCCTGGAGGGGCGCCGCCTGTTGGAGATCGAGGCGACGGCTCCCGAGGACGCGCCGGCGCTGCCGGCCGGGGGGACAGCCGCGTCCCAGGCTTCGCCGGTGCCGCCGCAGGGGGTTCCCGTGCAGGGGGCGCCTTGGGCGGCGAAGGATGAGGCTGTGGCTGCCTCGGACGACGCGGAGGCCGAGGCCGAGGGCGTTGACGAAGGCGCCGAGGTCGAGAAGTCGATCCCTGCCGTGTTCTCTCCGGCCGGTTCCGCGCTGTTCCTGCGGGCGAACTCGGCGTTGGAGCGGATCATCAAGCAGCGGGAGTCGGTGGACGACGCCGAGGGCTCCCTGGACTCCGAGGAGGAGGACGGGGCTGAGGGCGTTTTCGACGCGGAGGCTGGGACCGAGGCTGTCTCTGGCGCTGAGGTCGAGGCCGACGCCGAGGTCGAGGCCGGCGTAGAGGTTGGGGAGGAGGACGCGGCCGAGGCCAAGTCCGAGTCCGAGTCCGCTGACCAGTCCGACGACGAAGCCGACGACGAGTCCGCCGAGGCGCCCGTCAAGGCGCTGTCGTCGAAGGGGGGTTCCGGCAAGGACGGTTCCCCCAAGGGCGACCCGGACGGGCCGACCGGTGGGGGGACCCGGCAGGGACGTTCCGCCGAGGCCGAGGCGGAGCCGGTGCCCGTTGTCACCGCGGAGGCGGACGAACCGGAGGGGGAGTCCGAGGCGGTCGACGGGCGTGAGCACGCGGCCGCCGCCGAGCCCGTTCCGGCGCGGTCCGTGGAATCCGCGCTGCCTGCCGTGCGGCCGGCCGGTCACTTCACCGTGCCGACCGCGGTGGCCGTCGTTCCGATGGCACCGCAGCGGCGGGCGGCCATCGAGGGCCGGTTCGACTTCTTCGGTACACAGAAGGAAGCGGACGCCATCGAGGCCGTACAGAACGAGGACCTCGCCGACGTGGTCGGCCAGGAGGCCCTCGCGCTGCACAAGGCCGAGTCCGAGGCCCAGTTCAAGCGGATCGACGAGGCGTCCCGGGGGATCGGGCAGGTCATCGACCTCACGGCCCACGACGAGACGGAACAGATCGACCTACAGGGGCTGCGTACGGCGGCGTCCTGAGCCATGGTCGGAGGGTTCGGCAAGCCGGGGCTGGGCGGGGGCGGCTGCGCAACTCGGCGCTACGAGGTGCCGCTGCGCCCACCCTCCCCCACTCTCGGCTCCGCTCGAGCGGGAGGCACCCCCATCGCCCCAGCGGCACGACTGCCCGCAGCGATGTGCGGCTAGTGCGTGTTGCGAAAGTCCCGTCGTCCGCCCGGAGGGCAGCAGGCGGGACTTTCGCAACACGCCCTAGCTAGGTGTATTGCCCTGTGAGGTTGGGGACGCGGCTGGCGGGTGGTTTGCCTGCGAGTGCGGTGTGTCCGCGGTGGTGATTGTAGGTGTGCAGCCAGCGGGGGAATGCCTCGCGTCGTTCGGTCTCTGTGCGGTAGGGGCGGGCGTAGGCCCATTCGTCGAGCAGGGTGCGGTTGAGGCGTTCGACCTTGCCGTTGGTCTGGGGCCGGTAGGGCCGGGTGCGCTTGTGGGTGATCCCGGCCGCGGTGAGGGTGTCGCGCCAGAGGCGGGACGTGTAGCAGGAGCCGTTGTCGGTCAGGACGCGTTCGACGGTGATTCCGCAGGAGGCGAAGTATGCCTGGGCCCGGTTCCAGAAGCCGGCAGCGGTCTCCTTCTTCTCGTCTGCGTGGATCTCGCTGTAGGCCAGGCGGGAGTGGTCGTCGACGGCGGTGTGCAGGTAGCTGTAGCCGGCGCCGGAACGCTTCTTGCGGCCCGCCTGGCGGCCGAGGACTTTGTGGCCGCCGCCGTCGGGGATGTTGCCGAGCTTCTTGATGTCGACATGCACCAGCTCGCCGGGCCTGGCGCGTTCGTAGCGGCGTATGACGCGGCCGGTGGCCCGGTCCAGGTGCGTCAGGCGGGCCAGGCCGTAGCGGGTCAGCACCCGGTGCACGGTGGAGGGCACCAGACGGAGCAGGCCTGCGATCCGTGCGGGTCCCCAGCGGCGCAGCACGCGGACCTTGATGATCCGCCGCTCGGTACGCGTCGGGGTTTGCCGTGGGCTGGCATGCGGGCGGCTGGATCGGTCGGCCATGCCCGCCTCGCCGTGCTGCCGGTAGCGGTCGGCCCATCGCTTGGCCGTGCTCACGGAGACCTGGAAGCGTTCTGCGGCCCGCCGCAGGGGCCAGTTGTCGTCCACGACGCAGCGAGCCAGCCGCAGTCGTCCGGTCTCGGTCAGGGGTGCATTACGGTGGGGCACGAGGGCCTCTCTGGTCGCCGGTGCAGATCTCGCAATCCACACCGAGCCAGAGGGCCCTCACCCATTTCAAGATCCCTCAGCCGAGACCTGCGTCACCAACCTCCGTGGACAGAACACCTAGGCCATCCACCTGTCCGGCCGGGCCTCCCGGCGGCCCGTGCGGGAGCGTTCCGCCTGGGTGCGCAGGAGTTCCGCCGCCTCCGTGGCGTCGCGCAGGCGGGCGGTCACCGTCTTGTTGGCGCCGGTGTCGACGTGGACGTCGGCGAGGCCCTTGAACCGCTCCCAGGGGCCCTGCGCCAGCCGTACGCTCTGGACCTTGGCGTGCGGTACGAGATCGAGCCGGCGCCGCAGCAGCCCGTGCCGGGCGGCGAACACGGTGTCGGTGACGGTGAGTCCGTAGCCCTTCCACCAGAGCGGCACGCACCAGCGGGCCCGCCCCGGCGGCCGTACCAGCGCCGTCTTGTCCGGCACGGTCACCCCCGGCAGCACCCGCGCGATCACCGACTCGGCGACCTCGCGCGGCGCGACCGGTACGAGGACGGAGTTCGAGGAACCGGCCACGTCCAGCTCGACCCGTACCCAGCCGCGCCGCCGCCACAGCAGCGGCTCGACGACCCGTACGGTCTGCACGCGCCCGGGCGGCACCGTCTCGTGCGCCCGGTCGAGGAGGCCGTGGTCGATGCGGAGGCCGTCGGGGGATTCACCCACCGTCCAGTCGTACTCCCCGACGAACCGCCCCACCGTGCTCGCACCGGCCGCGCCGAGCAGCGGCAGGGCGGTCGCGAGGACGGTCCACACGCTCTCCGTGGCGATCCACAGCACGGAGGGGACGACGATCGCGGCCACCAGGGTCCCCCAGGTGCCACCGGTGAGCACGAGCGAGACGGCCAGTACGCCCGTGGGGACCTTCAGCAGTTGCCGTACCGGCGCCTCGCCGACCTCGTGCGCGGTCTCGGGGGCGAAACCGGCCGCGCGGGCGAGGAGTTCGGACCGTAGGGCGCGGGCGTAGGCCTCGCCGAGGAACGCCAGTTCGTCCTTCTTGTCGGTGCCGACGACGTCGAGTTTGAGTTTGGCGACGCCCGCGATCCGGGCCAGCAGTGGCCGGGTGACGTCGATGGCCTGGATCCGTTCGAGGCGGATGTGCGCGGTGCGGCGGAACACCAGGCCGGTACGGATGCGCAGTTCGCTGTCGGTCACCGCGAAGTGGGTGAACCACCAGGTGAGGAAGCCGTACAGGGCGGCGGCGGGGACGAGGACAGCTATCCCGAGGAGCAGGGTGGTCGTGGTCAGCCGGGTGAGCTGCCGCTGGGCCCCGTCCGGATCGTGCACGGCCCAGCCGATGACCACGGCTATGGGCGCCCAGGCCCGCCGCAGCGGCGTCACGGGGTGCAGCCGGTGCTCGACGACCGGTTTCGCGTCGCGGACCGCGGGCTCGGTGCCGGGCTCGGTGCCGGGAGCGGTGCTCACAGGCCCGCCGATCGGGCCTCGCCCAGCTCGGTGAGCCGGTCGCGCAGCCGTTCCGCCTCCGCCGGGTCGAGCCCGGGGATACGGGCGTCGGTGGCGGCCGCGGCCGTATGCAGCTGCACGCTCGCCAGCCCGAAGTGCCGCTCGATCGGCCCGGACGTCACCTCGACCAGCTGCATGCGCCCGTACGGCACGACGGTCTCCTCACGCCACAGCACGCCCCGGCTGATCAGCAGGTCGTCCGCCCGCTCGGCGTACCGCCACGAGCGCCAGTTGCGGCCCAGCATTGGCCAGCCCCACAGCAGCAGGCCCAGCGGCAGCAGGGCGAAGGCCGCCCAGGGTGGGCCGGCCAGCCAGCCCAGCAGTGCGGCCGTACCGATGGTGAGGGCCCCCAGCCACACCACCAGCAACAGCCGCCTCATCCGCAACAGTCCGGGCGGCAGCCCGATCCAGACCGGCTCGCCGTCCCTGCGCTCCGTCCTGCGCTCCGTGCCCTCGTCCGGACGTTCAGTGCCGCTGTCGTCCGTACGTTCGATGTCGTCATCGTCTTCCAAGGTCCCCGTCTCCATTCCGCCAGCGTACGTACGACAGACTGTGTTCATGACTCCCCCGACGGAGACCAGAGAGACGACGGTCGGTATCGGCGGTGCCGCCGAGAGCACGGACATGGTGCTCAACATCGGGCCGCAGCATCCGTCCACGCACGGGGTGCTGCGGCTGCGGCTCGTCCTCGACGGTGAGCGCATCACGCACGCGGAGCCGGTCATCGGCTATATGCACCGGGGCGCGGAGAAGCTCTTCGAGGCGCGCGACTACCGCCAGATCATCATGCTCGCCAACCGCCACGACTGGCTCTCCGCCTTCTCCAACGAGCTGGGCGTCGTCCTCGGTGTCGAACGCATGCTCGGTATGGAGGTTCCCGAGCGCGCGGTGTGGATGCGCACGCTGCTCGCCGAGCTGAACCGGGTCCTGAACCATCTGATGTTCCTGGGCTCCTACCCGCTGGAGCTCGGCGGCATCACCCCGGTCTTCTACGCCTTCCGGGAGCGCGAGGAACTCCAGGAGGTCATGGAGGAGATCTCCGGCGGGCGCATGCACTACATGTTCAACCGGGTCGGGGGTCTCAAGGAGGACCTCCCGGCGGGCTGGACCGCACGCGCGCGTGCCGCCATCGCGGACGTCCGCTCCCGGATGGACGTCTTCGACAACCTGGTCCTCGGCAACGAGATCTTCCGCGGCCGTACGCGGGACGTGGGCGTCCTCGCCCCGGAGACCGTGCACGCCTACGGGGTGAGCGGCCCGATCGCCCGCGCCTCCGGCGTCGACTTCGACCTGCGGCGCGACGAGCCGTACCTGGCGTACGGGGAGCTCCAGGACGTCCTGAAGGTCGTCACCCGGGACGAGGGCGACTGCCTCGCCCGGTTCGAGTGCCTCCTGGAGCAGACCCACAACTCCCTCGCCCTCGCCGACGCCTGCCTCGACCGCCTCGCGGAACTCCCGCCCGGCCCGATCAACCAGCGCCTCCCCAAGGTCCTCAAGGCCCCCGAGGGCCACACCTACGCCTGGACCGAGAACCCGCTCGGCATCAACGGCTACTACCTCGTCAGCAAGGGCGAGAAGACCCCGTACCGGCTGAAGCTCCGCTCCGCCTCGTACAACAACATCCAGGCCCTCGTCGAGCTGCTGCCGGGGACGCTGGTGGCCGACATGGTGGCGATTCTGGGGTCGCTGTTCTTCGTGGTGGGAGACATCGACAAGTAGCGACAAGCCCAACCGACGGCTCGCGTTACCCGGCGAGCGGGTTGGGCATTCCCACCGGCTGGACCAGCCATCCGAAGTCGCCCAGCCCGCCCGGTGCGGTGAGCTCGGCGGCCTCTCCGGCGCCCGCCAGGGCCCGTACGTACGCGGTCGGGTCGGTGGTGGCGAGGGACAGCGGGGGACGGCCTCCGGTGACGCCCAGTGCGCGCAGTGCGTCCCGTTGGGTCAGCAGCCGCGCACCCGGCAGCGCACACGCGTCGAGCGCCACATGCGCGGTGATGTCGCACGAGCCGTCCGGCACGGGCGCGGTCTCCCGTCCTTCCCGGAACCCCGTGAGCGTCCCGAAGGGCGGCCGGGCGCCCGCGAGGTGCGTGTAGTCGACGGCCACGGCGAGCCCCCGCGCGACACTCGCCACGGCACCGGCCCACGCCAGGTCCCTGGGCAGCCCGACCTCGGCCCGCAGCCCCTCCTCCGGGCCCGGCGGCCACCAACGCCCCAGCCACCGCGCCGCCTCCCCGCCGACGGGCTCCCCGAGCCGCTCACTCCCGTCCGGCCGCACGAGAACCAGCCGCGCCACGCCCGCCGCGTCCACCTCGACGACGTCCACGGGCACGTTGTCCAGCCACTCGTTGGCGAACAGCATCCCGGTGATCCCCTTCGGAGGCTCGGCCAGCCACTCGATGCGGTGGTCCAGGGCGAGGGGTCGGTCCGCGATTTCGACGGCGTACGCGCGCGTGCGGGCAGCCACACCGGAGGGGAGCGCGGCCAGCACCCCAGTCACGAGCTCGCCCCGCCCGGCCGCCATGTCCACGAAGACCAGTTCGTCCGGCTGCCCCAGCGATTCGTCGACGCGGCACAGCAACCGGGCCACGGCCGAGGCGAAGAGCGGGGACGCGTGCACGGAGGTCCGGAAGTGCCCGGCGGGGCC
This sequence comes from Streptomyces capitiformicae, assembly GCF_002214185.1. Classification (NCBI taxonomy): domain Bacteria; kingdom Bacillati; phylum Actinomycetota; class Actinomycetes; order Kitasatosporales; family Streptomycetaceae; genus Streptomyces; species Streptomyces capitiformicae. The sequence goes on from NZ_CP022161.1 coordinate 4,673,868, forward strand.
TTCGGGCCGCCGGTAGAAGCCACCAGGGCCGTACAGCGCCTCCTGGACCGCGTCCCGCCAAGGCCGCGCCCCGTCATCCCGAGCCAGTAGGCGATCAGTCACCACCCCAGGCTAGGCGCCTCCACCTTGGGGAGTACGCGGCCCGGTCACGGATCGACCCTCCGGTTGACCCCTACACACACCGCGCTTCCCTACGCTGGGTTACGTGCAGCGCCTCTATGACTTCCTCCGCCGGCACCCGACATGGGTCGACAGCTTCTGGGCCGTCGTCCTGCTAGGGATGACCGTGGTGGGCGGAACGATCGACCCGGACTACGCGACGGACATGAACGAGACAGCGTTCGCCGTGATCACACTCGCGCTCTGCCTGTCGATCGCCCTGCGGCGCCGCATGCCCGAGGAGATGCTCGTGCTGGCCGCCGCCGCGGGCATCGCGCAGCTGATCCTCGACGTGCCGAGAATCCCGGCCGACTTCGCGATGCTGGTGGTCATCTACACGGTCGCGGCGAACGGCGCCCGCTGGGCCTCCTGGTTCGCCCTGGCCGGCGGCCTCTGCGCGGCGTCGCTGGCGCAGGTGCGTTGGTACAGGGACGAGACGAGCACCCTGGGCAACGCGGTGCTCGCGGTGGTCCTGACCGTGCCGTTCGCGCTGGCCTGGGTGCTCGGTGACTCCCTGCGCACCCGCCGCGCGTACTTCGCCCAGCTGGAGGAGCGCGCGGCCCGTCTGGAGAAGGAGCGCGAGGCGCAGGCCAAGGTCGCGGTCGCCGCCGAGCGCGCCCGGATCGCCCGTGAGCTGCACGACGTCGTCGCGCACAACGTCTCGGTGATGGTCGTCCAGGCCGACGGCGCCGCGTACGTTCTCGACGCCGCCCCCGACCAGGCGAAGAAGGCCCTGGAGACCATCTCCTCCACCGGCCGCCAGGCCCTCGCCGAGATGCGCCGCCTGCTCGGTGTGCTGCGCACCGGCGAGCACGAGGAGGTCGGCGAGTACGTCCCGCAGCCCGACGTCGAGCAGATCGACGATCTCGTCGAGCAGTGCCGGGTCGCCGGGCTCCCCGTGGACTTCAAGATCGAGGGCACCCCGCGTCCGCTGCCCAGCGGTGTGGAGCTGACGGCGTACCGCATCGTCCAGGAGGCCCTCACCAACACCCGCAAGCACGGCGGCCCGAACGCGGGCGCGAGCGTCCGGCTGGTCTACTTCGACGACGGCCTCGGCCTGCTCGTCGAGGACGACGGCAAGGGCGCGCCCCACGAGCTGTACGAGGAGGGCGGCGCCGACGGTCAGGGCCACGGGCTCATCGGGATGCGTGAGCGCGTCGGTATGGTCGGCGGCACGCTGGACGCGGGCCCCCGCCCCGGCGGCGGCTTCCGGATCAGCGCCCTGTTGCCCTTGAAGCCCGCGCACTGACACGGTCATGCCACTCGCTGACACCTGTAACGAACTGTAACGGACACGGAAGAGGACCCCGATGGCGATCCGCGTGATGCTCGTCGACGACCAGGTGCTGCTGCGCACCGGGTTCCGGATGGTGCTGGCGGCCCAGCCGGACATGGAGGTCGTGGCGGAGGCGGGCGACGGCGTCGAGGCACTCCAGGTGGTGCGGTCGACCGAGGTGGACGTGGTACTCATGGACGTCCGTATGCCGAAGCTGGACGGTGTCGAGGCCACCCGCCGCATCTGCGCGGAGCCCAACCCGCCGAAGGTGCTCATCCTGACAACCTTCGACCTCGACGAGTACGCCTTCTCCGGGCTGAAGGCCGGCGCCTCCGGCTTCATGCTCAAGGATGTGCCCCCCGGCGAACTGCTGGCCGCGATCCGTTCCGTGCACAGCGGTGACGCGGTCGTCGCGCCCTCCACCACGCGGCGTCTGCTCGACCGGTTCGCCCCGATGCTGCCGGGCACCGGCACGGAACCCGGGCACAAGGAACTGGAGCGGCTCACCGAACGCGAACGCGAGGTCATGATCCTCGTCGCCCAGGGCCTGTCCAACGGCGAGATCGCCGCCCGTCTCGTCCTCTCCGAGGCCACGGTCAAGACCCACGTCGGCCGCATCCTCACCAAGCTGGGCCTGCGCGACCGCGTCCAGGTGGTCGTGCTGGCATACGAGACGGGGCTGGTGCGGGCCGGGGGACAGACCTGAACACGTCGGGCCTGCGGCTCGCCCCGCCCCTACCTCAGCACCCCTTCCAGAAAGTCGCTCCCCACCCGGGCCACCACAGCCACATCCAGCTGATGCAGTACGTACCGTCCGCGGCGGCGCGTCGTCAGCAGCCCCGCCTTCTTCAGCACGGCCAGGTGCCGGGATATCTCCGGCGGTGTCATGCCGTGCATCTGGGCCAACTCGCCCGTGGTGTACGCGCTGCGGGCCAGGTTGCGGCACAGGCGCATCCGGACCGGGTGGGACAGCGCGGTCATGCGCAGGGCGAGCTGCTCGACCGAGGGCGGGGCGGCGGGCTCGGCCGCGCTCACTGGGTACTGGATCACCGGCTGCCAGCCGTACCGGTGCAGCACGGTGAGGTGGGGCCGGCCGAGGCTGGTCGGGATGAGCAGGAGACCGCCGTCGGCGGTGGCCGTACGACTCTCGACCAGCTTGTCCACGGTGATCCGCCCCGCGCCCTCGACGCCGTCCAGGGTGATCGAGGGCGAGACCGCGGCCAGCGCCTCGGCCAGGCCCTTGCGCCGCAGCAGTTCGGTCTTGTGGCGGGCGTCCGCCGCGAGGGAGTGGTGCAGCCGGGACCAGGTCTCGGCGAAGAAGGCCTCGTCGCAGTCCTCCAGGAACTGCCGCAGCCAGGCCCGCACACCGGGAGGGTCCGCCAGCAGCCGCCGGGCGAACCGCAGTTGCCGCGGCCCGCGCGCGGCGGCCAGCTCCAGAGCCAGCCCGCGCCTGTCGGGGTCGGACAGCACGCCGCGCGCCTGCGAGTCGTACCCCGGCGTGCAGACGAACTCCATGCCGGCGTCCGCGAACTGCTGTTCCGTCAACTTGTCCAGCAGATCCAGGTCGTCGGCGAGCGTCTCGCCCGGGAGGGCCTCCCGGCCCGGGATACCGGCGAACGGCATGAACAGGTCCGAGAACGTCGTGCGCCACAGGAAGTCCGCCTCGCACATCCGGTCGGCGAGATGCGCGTCGAGCCGGGCGGTCACCCCCGTCACCCAGCCCTGCCGCCCCGGATGATGCCCCGGCTCGGCCAGCACATGCAGCGCCATGCCGAGCTCGGCCAGGGGCGAGGGCACGACGGCCACCCTCTCCCGCCGCAGCCCGGTGATGTCGATGCGCATACTCATGCCCTCATGGTGCACCCCACCACTGACAACGCCCTCCGCTGAGCCACCACGCGAACCGGCCGCCCTCACCCGCGACTTGCGGCCGACTACTCACTCCTCGCGGCCGACCTTCTCCACCAGTGCCACGAAGTCCGCGACCGCCTCGCGCACGTCCTCCGCCGACCACTCGAGTCCCGCGGCCCGCACCTCCACCTCGGTGACGGCCAGCCCCGGCCCGCCCTTGTCCCAAGGGCGGGCGAACAGCACCGCCTTGGTCTCCTCGCCCTGCCGGACCGCGGCCTCCGTGACGACATCGACGTCGTACGGCAGCCAGACCTGGAACTCGTTGGTGTGCGGCTCCTCGGGATGCACCCGCACCCACGGCACTCCCGCTTCCGTGAACCCCTCGCGCAGCGCGGCGGCCACCACGCGCGCGTGGCGCACGTACTGCGGCAGCCGGGGCAGCTCCCGCTCCAGGCCGACGAGGGCCGACAGCACGGTCGGGAACTGCTGGAAGAGCTGGCCGCCGTACCGGTGCCGCCAGGCCTTCGCCTCGTCGATCAGGGTCTTCGGGCCGGCGATCGCGGCACCGCCGTAGGCGTCGAGGGACTTGTAGTACGACACGTAGACGCTGTCCGCGAGGCCCGCGATCTCGTCGACGGAGCGGCCGAAGTGGGTGACGGACTCCCACAGACGGGCCCCGTCGAAGTGGACCACCGCGTCGCGCTCGCGTGCCGCCTCGGTGACCTCGGTCAGCTCCTCCCACGAGGGGAGCACGAAACCGGCCTCCCTGAGGGGCAGTTCGAGCATCAGCGCCCCGAAGGGCTCGTCCAGGCCGCGTATCTCGTCGGCGGTGGGCAACCGTGGCTCGCTCGTCAGTCGGATCGGACGCAATCCGCTGACCTGGCTGAACGCGTGCCGCTCGTACATCTCGGGGTGGGCCAGCGGGTGCAGGGCCACGGCCGGGTTCCCGGTACGGCCCGCCCAGCAGCGCAGGGCCACCTGCTGGGCCATCGTGCCCGTGGGGAAGAACGCGGCGGCCTCCATGCCGAGCAGCGCGGCGGTCCGCTCCTCCAGGGCCTCGACGACCCCGTTGCCGTACAGGTCCGCCGACTCGTCCAGGTCGTACACGTCCCCGGCCCCGTCCAGCACGGCCAGCCGTTCCCGGATCGTGGCCAGGGCGCTCGTCCGCGCCAGCACGCGCTCCGCGGCCCGGTGGGCGACCCGGCGCCGCTTGGACCTCATCGCGGCTGCGGACTCCTGGAAGGATTCCTCGGGTGTCTCCACAGGTGTCCCCACGGACGTCTCGGGCGTCTCTTCCGCCGTGTCAGTCATCCCCGGATCATCCCCCGCGCCGCATCCCCCGGGCACTCGGTTTTCGTACGCCCGTGACCTGCGGACACTCCCCACCGAAACCCACAGCCTGTGGACAACCGATCGACCCTCGAACCAATCGCGTTAACATGACGAGAAATCGTCCGGTACCCAGAGCGGACTGGAACGGGAAGGCCACCACCGAGTGAGTACATTCCAGCAACCAGAGCCGAAGGACCGCCCCGCGCGGCTCACCGTCGGCGTCGTCGGCGCCGGCCGCGTGGGTCCCGCGCTGGCGGCGTCGCTGCAACTCGCCGGGCACCGCCCGGTGGCCGTCTCCGGGGTCTCCGACGCCTCCAGACGCCGCGCCGCCGAACTGCTGCCCGACGTGCCGCTCATGCCCCCCGCCGATGTGCTGCGCCACGCGGACCTGGTCCTGCTGACTGTCCCGGACGACGCCCTTCCGGGCCTCGTCGAGGGCCTCGCCGAGACCGGCTCCGTACGGCCGGGGCAGCTGCTGGTGCACACCTCCGGGCGGTACGGCGCGAAGGTGCTGGACCCCGCGCTCAGGGCCGGGGCGCTGCCGCTGGCGCTGCACCCCGCGATGACGTTCACCGGCACTTCGGTGGACGTGCAGCGGCTCGCCGGGTGCTCCTTCGGGGTCACGGCACCCGACGAGCTGCGGCTGGCCGCCGAGGCGCTGGTGATCGAGATGGGCGGCGAACCGGAGTGGATCGCCGAGGAGAACCGCCCGCTCTACCACGCGGCCCTCGCCCTGGGCGCCAACCACCTGGTGACCCTGGTCGCCCAGTCCATGGAACTGCTGCGCACGGCCGGTGTCGTGGCCCCCGACCGCATGCTCGGCCCGCTCCTGGGCGCCGCCCTGGACAACGCCCTGCGCTCGGGCGACGCGGCCCTCACCGGCCCTGTCGCACGCGGCGACGCGGGCACGGTCGCCGCGCATGTCGCCGAGCTGCGCGCGCACGCCCCGGCGACCGTCGCCGGATATCTGGCCATGGCCCGCGCGACCGCCGACCGGGCCCTCGCCCACGGTCTGCTCAAACCGGAGCTGGCCGAGGACCTCCTCGGGGTACTCGCGGGCGGGACGAACCCGATCACCGGGACCGACGGGACCGAGGGGAACGCCCGATGACCACCACTGTGCTGCGCACCGCCGACGAACTGCCCGCACGCGCGCGTGCGGGCCGTCGCGCCGTCGTGATGACCATGGGCGCACTGCACGAGGGCCATGCCACCCTGATCCGCACCGCGCGCGAGCTCGCGGGCCGGGAGGGAGAGGTCGTCGTCACCGTCTTCGTGAACCCCCTCCAGTTCGGCGCGGGCGAGGACCTCGACCGCTACCCGCGCACCCTGGACGCCGACGTCAAACTCGCCGAACAGTCGGGCGCCGACGTGGTGTTCGCCCCCTGGGTCGACGAGGTCTATCCCGGCGGCGAACCCCAGGTCCGCATCACCGCGGGCCCCATGGGCGAACGCCTGGAGGGCGCCGCCCGCCCCGGCCACTTCGACGGCATGCTCACCGTCGTCGCCAAACTGCTGCACCTCACCCGCCCCGACCTGGCCCTCTACGGCCAGAAGGACGCCCAGCAGCTCGCCCTGATCCGCCGCATGGTCCGCGATCTGAACTTCGGCGTGGAGATCGTCGCCGTACCGACCGTCCGCGAAGCCGACGGCCTGGCCCTGTCCAGCCGCAACCGCTACCTGTCCGCCGAGGAGCGGCGAACGGCCCTCGCCCTCTCCAAGGCCCTGTTCGCGGGCCGCGACCGGCACGCGGCCCAGGAGGCCCTCCGCGCGCGTGCCCGCGAAGTGCCCGCCACGCGCGCGCGTGCCGAGGCCCTGAGCGCGATCGGCGAGTCCCGCGCGGCCGCCGACGCCCACGCCATGGCGAAGGCCGCCCCCGGCGGTCCGGCCGCCGTCCGCGCCGCCGCACGCCTCGTCCTCGACGAGGCCCTGCGCATGAAGCCGCCGCTGGAGCTGGACTACCTGGCCCTGGTGGACCCCTCCGACTTCACCGACATCCCCGACGACTTCACCGGCGAAGCCGTCCTCGCCGTCGCGGCCCGGGTGGGGACGACCCGGCTGATCGACAACATCCCCCTGACCTTCGGAGCCGCCTCGTGACCACCACAGGCATACGCCCGCCCGTCGCCCACCACCACCCTCGAACGAGAGCGCTTCGCGCTCGCCCCTGCTTGCCCGCCCCCGCACCGGGCTGGTCCATCGACGCGGACGTCGTGGTCGTCGGATCGGGCGTCGCCGGCCTCACCGCCGCGCTGCGCTGCGAGGCCGCCGGACTGAACACCGTCGTCGTCACCAAGGCCCGCCTCGACGACGGCTCCACCCGCTGGGCCCAGGGCGGCATCGCAGCCGCCCTCGGCGAGGGCGACACCCCCGAACAGCACCGGGACGACACCCTGGTCGCGGGCGCGGGCCTGTGCGACGCGGACGCCGTACGGCTCCTCGTCACCGAGGGACCCGACGCCGTACGCCGCCTGATCGAGACCGGCGCCCACTTCGACGAGTCCGAGGAAGGCGGCCTGGAGCTCACCCGCGAGGGCGGCCACCACCGCCGCCGCATCGCCCACGCGGGCGGCGACGCCACCGGCGCCGAGATCTCCCGGGCCCTAGTCGAGGCCGTACGCGCGCGTGGACTGCGCACGATCGAGAACGCGCTCGTCCTGGACCTCCTGACGGACGCCGAGGGCCGTACCGCCGGTGTAACCCTGCACGTCATGGGCGAGGGCCAGCACGACGGCGTGGGAGCCGTCCATGCCCCCGCGGTCGTCCTCGCGACCGGCGGCATGGGCCAGGTCTTCTCCGCGACCACCAACCCGTCCGTGTCGACCGGCGACGGCGTGGCCCTCGCCCTGCGCGCGGGCGCCGAGGTCAGCGATCTGGAGTTCGTCCAGTTCCACCCCACCGTGCTGTTCCTGGGCCCGGACGCCGAGGGCCAGCAGCCCCTCGTCTCCGAGGCGGTACGCGGCGAGGGCGCCCACCTGGTCGACGCCGACGGCACCCGCTTCATGGTCGGACAGCACGAACTCGCCGAACTCGCCCCCCGGGACATCGTCGCCAAGGGCATCATGCGCCGTATGCAGGAACAGGGCGCCGAGCACATGTACCTGGACGCCCGGCACTTCGGCGCCCACATGTGGCAGCACCGTTTCCCGACGATCCTCGCCGCCTGCCGCGCCAACGGCTTCGACCCGATCACCGAGCCCATCCCGGTCGCCCCGGCCGCCCACTACGCCTCCGGCGGCGTCCGCACCGACTCCCACGGCCGTACGACCGTGCCCGGCCTCTACGCCTGCGGCGAGGTCGCCTGCACCGGCGTCCACGGCGCCAACCGGCTCGCCTCGAACTCCCTCCTGGAGGGCCTGGTCTACGCCGAGCGCATCGTCACCGACATCGCCGCCGCCCACGCCGAAAGCGGCCTCCACGCGCGCGTGCCCCAGCCCGTCCCGTACGCGGAGACCCCGGCGCACCCGCTGCTCGCCCCGGAGGTACGGTTCGCGATCCAGCGGACCATGACGGAGGGCGCCGGCGTGCTGCGCTCCGAGGCCTCCCTGGCGACCGCCGCCGCGGCCCTGGACCGGCTGCACGCGGACGCCCGGGACGCCCTCGAAGAGAACGGCAAGACCGCCGAACCCGGCGTCGACACCTGGGAGACCACCAACCTCCTGTGCGTGGCCCGCGTCCTGGTCGCCGCCGCCCGGCTCCGCGAGGAGACCCGGGGCTGCCACTGGCGCGAGGACCACGCCGAGCGCGACGACGCCGAGTGGCGCCGCCACATCGTCGTACGGCTGAATCCGGACCGGACCCTCGCCGTACACACCACGGATACCGCAGACTTCCCCCCGACCCGGCCGCACCAGCAGGAGCAGTGACAGACGTGAGCACCCCCGATCTTCCCCTCGTCCAGAGCGGCGGCTGCGGCGACGGCTGCGGCTGCGGCGCCGGCGAAGGCCTTGCCGAGGACGAGTACCTGGAGTGCGGGCTCGACCCCGCGCTCGCCCAGCTCCTGGCCGACGCCGGGCTCGACCCCGTGGAGGTCGAGGACATCGCCAACGTCGCCATCCAGGAGGACCTCGACCACGGTGTGGACGTCACCACGGTCGCCACGATCCCCGAGGACGCCCGCGCCACCGCCGACTTCACCGCCCGTGAGGGCGGCATCGTGGCGGGCCTGAGGATCGCCGAGGCGGTCCTCTCCGTGGCCTGCTCCGACGAGTTCGAGGTCGAGCGGCACGTCGACGACGGCGACCGGGTGGAGGCCGGGCAGGTGCTCCTCAGCGTCACCGGCGCCACCCGCGACCTCCTCACCGCCGAACGCAGCGCCCTGAACCTGCTGTGCCGCCTCTCCGGCATCGCGACCGCCACGCGTGCGTGGGCGGACGCCCTGGAGGGCACGAAGGCGAAGGTCCGCGACACCAGGAAGACCACGCCGGGCCTGCGGTCCCTGGAGAAGTTCGCGGTCCGCTGCGGCGGCGGCAAGAACCACCGGATGTCGCTGTCCGACGCGGCCCTCGTCAAGGACAACCACGTCGTCGCCGCGGGCGGTGTCGCCCAGGCCTTCAAGGCCGTGCGCGAGATGTTCCCCGAGGTGCCCATCGAGGTCGAGGTCGACACCCTTCACCAGCTCCGTGAGGTCGTGGACGCGGGCGCCGACCTGATCCTCCTGGACAACTTCACGCCGACCGAGTGCGAGGAGGCCGTGGCCATCGTCGCCGGCCGGGCGGCACTGGAGGCCTCGGGCCGGCTGACCCTCGCCAACGCCAAGGCGTACGCGGACACGGGCGTCGACTACCTGGCGGTGGGAGCCCTCACCCACTCGTCCCCCATCCTCGACATCGGCCTCGACCTGCGCGCGGCCGAGTAGGGACGGGGACGGGACATGCTGCTGACGATCGACGTGGGCAACACCCACACCGTCCTCGGACTGTTCGACGGCGAGGACATCGTCGAACACTGGCGCATCTCCACGGACGCGCGCCGTACCGCCGACGAACTGGCGGTCCTGTTGCAGGGCCTCATGGGCATGCACCCGCTGCTCGGAGAGGAGTTGGGCGACGGCATCGACGGCATCGCGATCTGCGCCACCGTCCCGTCCGTCCTGCACGAGCTCCGCGAGGTGACCCGCCGCTACTACGGCGACGTTCCCGCCGTCCTCGTCGAGCCCGGTGTCAAGACGGGCGTGCCGATCCTCACCGACAACCCCAAGGAGGTCGGCGCCGACCGCATCATCAACGCGGTCGCCGCGGTCGAGTTGTACGGCGGTCCGGCCGTCGTCGTCGACTTCGGTACGGCGACGACGTTCGACGCGGTGAGCGCGCGCGGGGAGTACGTGGGCGGGGTCATCGCGCCCGGCATCGAGATCTCCGTCGAGGCGCTCGGCGTCAAGGGCGCCCAGCTCCGCAAGATCGAGGTCGCGCGCCCCCGCAGCGTCATCGGCAAGAACACGGTCGAGGCGATGCAGTCCGGCATCGTCTATGGCTTCGCCGGCCAGGTCGACGGCGTGGTGAGCCGCATGGTCCGCGAACTCGCCGACGACCCCGAGGACGTGACGGTCATCGCGACGGGCGGCCTGGCGCCGATGGTGCTGGGCGAGTCCTCGGTGATAGACGAGCACGAGCCCTGGCTGACGCTGATCGGGCTCCGCCTGGTGTACGAGCGCAACGTCTCGCGTCTCTGAGGACAGTTCCCCGCGCCCTTTCAGGGGGCGCGGGGCTGTATCGATATGTGGCTCCGCCGCGCGGGCGCGAGCAACCACGGCGGGGGCGAGTGAAATCCCCCCAGGCGGGTGGTCCCCGGCGCCACACACCCCCATCGCGCCGATTTTGTCTGATTAGCGCGTATTGTCGCCGCATGCCCACGCCCCACGGAACCCGCGGCGGCATGGCGTTCGGCGCTGAGGAGCTGCGTGTGCTCCGTCGTGCCCTCGCCCTCGCCCTGAACCCCAGTCCCGCCTCGGCGGAGGACGTGCAGGACTGTCTCCGGCTCGCCGAGTCCGTCGACGAGGCGACCCGCGAGGACGCCCGTCTGAGGGCCTTCCTCCTGGCCGACCTCGCCCGCTACCGCGCCGCGCTCCCCGGCACGGCCACGGGCTACGCGGCGCTCCTGGAGGAGGCCCTGGACGCGGGGTACCGCCCCCACCCGGACGACCTCGCCGCGCTGCGCGCCCTGCGCGCCAATCCCACCGCGGCCGCCCTGCTGGACCGCTGCCGCCCCCTCCTGGAACGAGACGTCCGCGCCCGCTTCGCGGGGTGCGCGGCCAAGGCGGCGGTCGTCGTCCCGGCCTCCCGCCCCGGCTCCGGCGCCCGCTCCCGCGGCCGCCTGACCGCTCTCCCCGGCGGCCTGCCGGAGTCGGGCAGGGCCGCACACGCGCGTGCAGCCGGCGAGGGGCCCGCCAAGCCCAAGCCGGCCAGGCCCGCCCGTCCCGCCGAACCCGCCGACAAGCCGGGCCCGGTACGCCGCCCCGACGCCCCGCCTCCGAGCCGCCCCATCCCCACCCCCGGCGAGGTCTTCCCGCCCAAGCGGAAACCGCAGGCCCCGCCCGCGAAGCCGCCCCAGCAACTGGCCGCCGTCTAGCCCTGGCTACCCTGGACGCATGGACTACGTCTCCGCGCTGCTGCCCCCCTTCGTGATGGCCGTGCTCTTCATCAGCGTCATCAGGGTGATCGTGAAGAGCCAGGGCGGCCCGAACAAGGCCAAGGAGGACGCGGTCGTCGACGCGGCGCTCGCGCGCGCGGAGAACGCCCGCCAGGCCTCCGGCACCCGTCCCAAGGGCACCGGCGCCTGACGCGACCCGCCCCATCGGCGTACGACTCGTGTGCTTTTCGAGTCGTACGCCCTTTTTGTTCATCTTCTCCGGATATTGTGCGGAACTGTGCCTCGCCCATTGGGAGAACTCGAAGACGCGGTCATGACGCGGGTGTGGAAGTGGAACCGCCCGGTGACCGTTCGAGAAGTCCTGGAAGATCTTCAGCGGGAACGGTCCATCGCATACACCACGGTGATGACCGTTCTGGACAATCTCCATCAGAAGGGCTGGGTGCGCAGAGAGGCGGAAGGCCGGGCCTATCGATATGAGGCGGTCTCCACTCGCGCCGCCTACGCCGCCGCACTGATGAACGAGGCATGGTCGCAGAGCGACAACCCCGCGGCCGCTCTCGTCGCCTTCTTCGGGATGATGAGCGAGGAACAGCGGCAGTCCCTCATGGACGCCGTACGCATCGTGCAAGGCCCCGCACCCGTCGAGCCCGCCGCCACGGACGTCGAAACCGCTGTTGAAACCGCCGTCGAATCCCCCGAATCGTCCGGTGAATCAGGCGGTACCCCCGGCCAATCCACGGATCGCCCCGGGCGATAGCGTCCCGCTCATGTCAGCAGAGAGTCCCGAAGTCACCGCAAAAGCCATCACCGTCCGACGGGCTCGGACCAGCGATGTCCCGCACGTACGCGCCCTCCTTGACGCGTACGTCCAGCGCCGCATCCTGCTCGACAAAGCGACGGTGACGCTTTACGAGGACATCCAGGAGTTCTGGGTCGCGGAACGGGACGACAACGCACAGGTTGTGGGCTGCGGCGCACTGCACGTGATGTGGGAAGACCTCGCGGAAGTCCGCACTCTCGCCGTGAACCCGGAGGCCAAGGGGCTCGGTGTCGGTCACCAGTTGCTGGAGAAGTTGCTGCACACCGCCCGGTGGCTGGGTGTTCGCCGGGTTTTCTGTCTGACCTTCGAAGTCGAGTTCTTCGCGAAGCACGGCTTCGTGGAGATCGGCGAGACACCGGTCGACACCGATGTGTACGCGGAGCTGCTGCGTTCCTATGACGAGGGCGTCGCGGAGTTCCTCGGTCTCGAACGAGTGAAACCGAACACCTTGGGCAACAGCCGGATGCTTCTGCATCTGTGATCGTCGAGCGCGACCTATTCCGGTGAGGGTTGCCTCGCCCGGGTTCCCTATGTCCGAAACGCGTATGTTTCCGGTCTTCCCAGGCCCGTCGCCCTCTCCGCGCCCTCTCCTCGGTCTCTCCCCGGTCTCTCCCAGGGGTTTGTGTTTTCTCTGGAAAAGCGGTTTGCTTTCCGACGTACTGCAGTACTGCATATAACAGGGGACGTGAAACAGCGGCGGACGCCGCCGGCCCCCGGCCCTGAAGTTATCGATGAAAGGAAAACCGGTGGCACAGAAGGTTCAGGTCCTTCTTGTCGACGACCTCGACGGCGGCGAGGCGGACGAGACCGTGACGTTCGCGCTGGACGGCAAGACGTACGAGATCGACCTCACGACCGCCAACGCGGACAAGCTTCGTGGCCTTCTCGACCCCTACGTCAAGGGCGGTCGGCGTACCGGAGGCCGTGCTTCGGGCGGACGCGGAAAGGTCCGTGCCGCTACCGGCGGTAGCCAGGACACCGCGGCCATCCGCGCCTGGGCGAAGGAGAACGGCTACGAGGTCAACGACCGCGGCCGTGTTCCCGCGAGCATCCGCGAGGCCTACGAGAAGGCCAACGCCTGAGCGGCCTACGAGAACTACGAGAAGGCAGGCGGCCCGGTGCTCGCGCACCGTAGCCGGACGCGGTGGCAGTGCGTGGCCACCGTGTCCACCACTCGTACGAGGTCGGGGGCGCCCCCACCGCCCCCCAGCGCCGACATCGTCGGCAGCGAGGGTTCCACCTCGCGCCCCGGCTCGGGGGGCCGCAGCCATTCGGCAGCCCCCCGTGAACCGGTACCGCGCCCGTCCGCCCCGCCCGGAGGCGGCGGCGCCTCGATGTGACCGCCCGTTCCCACGGCTGTGAGGTCCAGGTCGAGGCCACCCCAGTCCAGCCACTCCAGCAGCCCCGGCAGCTCCTCCGCGCTGCCCGCCGCGACCAGCAGCCGCATGCGCCCGCCGTGCAGCGCCACCGGCGAGCCCGGCCCCGGGATCGGACCCAGATGCCTGAGCGCCGCGATCCCCGCCTGGGCCGGGACGTCGAGCACATCGAAGCGCAGGCCCGTAATGAGATGTACGGGCGCGCCGGGCACGGTCGCCCATCCGAGATCGTTCTCATACCACTGCCGCACTGTGAAGCACGAGACATCGCCTGGGAAATCGGCCGAGGCGTCGCTCGGGTCGAGCGGTCGGCGGGGAAGAGGGACGATGGTCATGTCAGGAGCAACCGTGCAAAGGACCCCGGAGTTACGCTGGGTTTCGATGCGGATGCGCAGAGTGCCGGGAAAGGGGGCGTTCCACGGTGGGTATCGACGCAAGGATGTTCGCCCTTAGCGGAGGGAACCGGTGCATCTGGCATGGAGTGTCAGTGCCTACGGGTAAGACATCCCTAGTGGGAGGGGGCGACACGCAGGGAAACACCCAGGCAAAGGGGCCTCACGTTCGCCATCGGCGTACTGATGGTGGGGGTAACTGCCTGGCCTGCGGGAACATCGTCTCGCACCATCGGGTTGGAGCAGATGTCGGCGTTCGGGGTCAGGAGGCCAAGGACGGTGTCGGCAGTTGGAATGAGCGGTCCCCGCTTGCGGGACTAAGCTGCGGAAGGACAGCGAGGGGAGCGTCCCCTTACTGCCTGACCGCTCTGAGGAGCGATTAACGATGTTCGAGAGGTTCACCGACCGCGCGCGGCGGGTTGTCGTCCTGGCTCAGGAAGAAGCCCGGATGCTCAACCACAACTACATCGGCACCGAGCACATCCTCCTGGGCCTGATCCACGAGGGTGAGGGTGTCGCCGCTAAGGCCCTGGAGAGCCTCGGGATTTCGCTCGAGGCGGTCCGCCAGCAGGTGGAGGAGATCATCGGGCAGGGGCAGCAGGCCCCGTCCGGCCACATCCCCTTCACCCCCCGTGCCAAGAAGGTCCTGGAGCTGTCGCTCCGCGAGGCCCTTCAGCTGGGCCACAACTACATCGGCACGGAACACATCCTGCTCGGCCTGATCCGTGAGGGCGAGGGCGTCGCCGCCCAGGTCCTGGTCAAGCTGGGCGCAGATCTCAACCGGGTGCGGCAGCAGGTCATCCAGCTGCTCTCCGGTTACCAGGGCAAGGAGACCGCCACCGCGGGCGGCCCCGCCGAGGGCACGCCCTCGACGTCCCTGGTCCTCGACCAGTTCGGCCGGAACCTCACCCAGGCCGCTCGTGAGTCCAAGCTCGACCCGGTCATCGGGCGCGAGAAGGAGATCGAGCGGGTCATGCAGGTGCTGTCCCGCCGTACGAAGAACAACCCGGTCCTGATCGGTGAGCCCGGCGTCGGCAAGACCGCCGTTGTCGAGGGCCTCGCTCAGGCCATCGTCAAGGGCGAGGTGCCCGAGACCCTCAAGGACAAGCACCTCTACACCCTGGACCTCGGCGCCCTGGTCGCCGGCTCCCGCTACCGCGGTGACTTCGAGGAGCGCCTGAAGAAGGTGCTGAAGGAGATCCGCACCCGCGGCGACATCATCCTGTTCATCGACGAGCTGCACACGCTGGTCGGTGCGGGTGCCGCCGAGGGCGCCATCGACGCGGCCTCCATCCTGAAGCCGATGCTGGCCCGCGGTGAGCTCCAGACCATCGGCGCCACCACGCTGGACGAGTACCGCAAGCACTTGGAGAAGGACGCGGCCCTGGAGCGCCGCTTCCAGCCCATCCAGGTCGCCGAGCCCTCGCTCCCGCACACCATCGAGATCCTCAAGGGTCTCCGTGACCGTTACGAGGCGCACCACCGCGTCTCCATCACGGACGAGGCCCTGGTGCAGGCGGCGACGCTCGCCGACCGGTACATCTCGGACCGCTTCCTGCCGGACAAGGCGATCGACCTGATCGACGAGGCCGGTTCCCGGATGCGTATCCGCCGGATGACCGCGCCGCCGGACCTCCGCGAGTTCGACGAGAAGATCGCCGGCGTCCGCCGGGACAAGGAGTCCGCGATCGACTCGCAGGACTTCGAGAAGGCCGCCTCCCTCCGCGACAAGGAGAAGCAGCTCCTGGCCGCCAAGGCCAAGCGGGAGAAGGAATGGAAGGCCGGCGACATGGACGTCGTCGCCGAGGTCGACGGCGAGCTGATCGCCGAGGTCCTCGCCACGGCCACCGGTATCCCGGTCTTCAAGCTCACCGAGGAGGAGTCCTCCCGTCTGCTGCGCATGGAGGACGAGCTCCACAAGCGGGTCATCGGCCAGAACGACGCCGTCAAGGCGCTGTCGAAGGCGATCCGCCGTACGCGCGCCGGTCTGAAGGACCCCAAGCGCCCCGGTGGTTCGTTCATCTTCGCCGGTCCGTCCGGTGTCGGTAAGACCGAGCTGTCCAAGGCGCTCGCCGAGTTCCTCTTCGGCGACGAGGACGCGCTGATCTCCCTCGACATGTCGGAGTTCAGCGAGAAGCACACGGTGTCGCGGCTCTTCGGTTCCCCGCCCGGATACGTGGGTTACGAAGAGGGCGGCCAGCTGACCGAGAAGGTCCGCCGCAAGCCGTTCTCCGTCGTCCTCTTCGACGAGGTCGAGAAGGCCCACCCGGACATCTTCAACTCGCTGCTGCAGATCCTGGAGGACGGTCGCCTGACCGACTCCCAGGGCCGGGTCGTGGACTTCAAGAACACGGTCATCATCATGACGACCAACCTCGGCACCCGGGACATCTCCAAGGGCTTCAACCTCGGCTTCGCCGCCTCGGGTGACAAGAAGACCAACTACGAGCGTATGAAGAACAAGGTCTCGGACGAGCTGAAGCAGCACTTCCGGCCCGAGTTCCTCAACCGCGTCGACGACGTGGTCGTCTTCCCGCAGCTGACGCAGGAGGACATCCTGCGGATCGTCGACCTGATGATCGGCAAGGTGGACGAGCGCCTGAAGGACCGGGACATGGGCATCGAGCTCTCCCAGTCCGCCAAGGAGCTGCTGTCCAAGAAGGGTTACGACCCGGTGCTGGGTGCGCGTCCGCTGCGTCGCACCATCCAGCGCGAGATCGAGGACAGCCTGTCGGAGAAGATCCTCTTCGGCGAGCTGCGCCCCGGTCACATCGTGGTCGTGGACACCGAGGGCGAGGGCGAGAGCGCGACCTTCACCTTCCGGGGTGAGGAGAAGTCGGCCCTGCCGGACGTCCCGCCGATCGAGCAGGCGGCCGGCGGCGCCGGGCCCAACCTGAGCAAGGAGGCGTAGCCGCTGCGCTGCGCTTGAGCGGAAGGGGCTGCCCTGGGACTTCGGTCCTGGGGCAGCCCCTTTTGTATTCGCGGGCTCCGCTCACAGGACGGTGTCGGTCCTCTGTATGACGGGAGGGCCCGGGAAGAGTCCGAGGAAGTGTTCGGGTACGTCGGACACGTCCCGGGCGAGGTGAATGCTGACCGTACGCAGGCCCGGAAAGAGCTCGGGGATTTTCGAGAGGTCTTCCGTCCCTGTGAACCCGTTGAGCGCGAGGCTGGTGATGTGCGGCAGAACCGGGGCGGCATCCCAACCGGTCGCGTTCCAGTGGAGGCGCAATTCCTCCAGGGCCGGAAGCCGGATGATCTCTTCGAAGTCCTCCGGAGTGAGCTTTTCGGGGAGCTTGGCGAGGCTCAGCTTCTTCACTGAGTGCATATGGCGCAGGCCGCGCAGCCCGGTGAACCGAAGCGCGTCCCTGGTGAACCGCAGATACTCCAGTGGCAGGTTCCGCGGAAGGGCCTCGTCGATGGATTCGGCGCAGAGCGGGATAGCGGTGTCGAGTGACTCCAGCGTGGTCGAAGCCGAGAGCGCATGGTAGGCACCCGGTTTTTCCAGACCGGGGAGGTAGCCCAATGACAGCCAGGTGAGCGGAAGTTCGGTGAGCGGTGTCAGGTCGTCCACATAAGGCGTGCCGCCGCTGAGGTCCAGATGGTTGAGCCTGCCCTGCTCCGCGAGGAAATCCAGGTTCCCGAGCACGCGGTTGTCACGTACGACGATTTTCTCCAGCTGGCCGGGACGGATACCGGCACGGATGTCGGCGGAGTCGATGTCGCCCACGACCTGGAGCCTGGTCGGGCTGCCGAGTCGGCGCAGGGCGGTCAGATGCTCGACGGAGTGAACGGCGAAGTAGAGGCCCTCTTCCGGGAGATGGGCGACGATCTCCTCGGCGTACCGCCGGGTGTCGAACCGGTGCCAGGCCCAGGCGAGTTGTGCCCGCACGGACAGCGCCGGATGGGACCGGAAGCGAGCGAGGAAGGGGATGGCTGCGTCCGTGCCGATGAGGGAGGCGGTGACGGAGACGGCCCTGGCCTCGCGTTCCGTGAGCCCGTCGGGCCCGGGGAGGAGCTCCAGCACAAGCGGCCCGCAGGTGGCCAGCTGGCGAGCCTCCTCCGTCGTACGCGGAGGGATCAGCGAAGCCGCGTTGCCCTCCACGGTGGCTCGTACGGCCGGGTCGAGCTGCGTCGCGTGTTCCAGACAGGCCAGGGCGAGGAGCCGTACGCGGGAGTTCCTGGTCCGGTCCGGCTGGTGTGCCGCCGAGTCGGTCAGGTCCCGTAACAGGTCGGCCCTTTCGCGCGGCCGGGCATGCGCGACGGCCATGCGGATGACGTCGGCCCACTGCTCGTCGACGGCGTTGCGGACGAGGAGGCCGAAGTCGCCGTCCTCCACGGCGGCCTTCGCACCGAGGTAGTCCTGGAAGGTGCGGTGGACGAACTCCACCGTGCCGACGGTGGGTTCGCGGAGGAGGCCGCTGCGGATGAGGAGGTGGCGGAGGATCTGTGCGGCGTCGCCCTGTGCGGCGGCGGAGGGCAGGGACGGCAGGACGTCGGCGATGATGCGGATCGCGCGGTCGCGGTCCATCTCGGCCTGGTTGTTGCGGATGAGCCAGTACGCGAGGCGTTGCAGGAGCTGGATCTGGGGGAGTTCGGTGAGGTGGATGCCGTGGGACCGGTCCTCCGGCGTGAACATGTCTCGTTCCTCGTCACGGCGCGACAGCAGCATCGACAGGGCGGCGTCGTACAACTCCTGTCTGCCGTGCGGGAGATAGCCGCGCCGGTCGCGGTGGAGGGCGCAGATCAGACCGCACATCAGGGGGTTGGTGGCGAGGCGGCCGAGGTCGGGCTTGGTGCGGACGGCGTCGAGGAGTGAGCGCTCGTAGCCGGTGAGCCGGTCCTGTTCCGTGTCGCGGGCGTCGACGCGGGCTGCCGTGTGCCAGCGGGTGATGAACGCGGCCACGTCGTCACGGCCCATGGGGGCGAGGGCGAGTTCGGCGAAGCCGTCGGGGGTGAGCCAGTCCTCGCGTACGGCGGAGGGGCGGGAGGTGACCAGCCACTGGTTGCCGGGATACACCTCCAGCAGGTCGCGCAGCCAGCGGCGGGTGCGTTCGCGCTCGCGCTCGGGGATCTCGTCGATGCCGTCGACGAGGAGAAGGCCCCGGCGGGCGGTGAGGACGCGGTCCGCCCAGCCGGCGGGCTGCGTGGCGTGGAAGGGCACGCGTACGGCGGCCAGGAACGCGTCCGGGGCCGGGAGGCCGCCGGGATGGCGGATCAGCGTACGGAGCGGGAGGACGAAGGGGACGCGGTCCCCGCGTTCGCCCCGGGCCGCCGTCACCGCGAGCCACTGCACCAGGGTCGTCTTGCCGGAGCCGGCGACTCCGCGCAGCAGCACGCGGTCGTGCTCGGCGAGGGCCTGCTCGGCGGGGAGCGCGGTGGTGCCCGAGGCGATGTGCGTGCCGTCGGGGCCGGTCGCCTCGTCGTCCTCGGCCGGGCGCAGGGCTTGGAGGCTGAGGTAGGCGGCGTCCAGGGGCCAGCGCTCGGGGGAGTTGACCAGGTCGATGCCGTAGATCGTGAGGTGGCTGTGCTTGGTGGCGAGGTGGGCGAGATAGCGGTGTTCGAAGGCGGGGTCGGTGTGGTGGGGGGTGGGAGTTCGGGCGATCAGCTCGTCGATCTTGGCGATGAGTTCGGCCTGGCGGCGGGACTGTTCGACGAGGGTGCGGGGTACGAAGGCGGAGCGCTGGGTGAAGAAGTGGAGGATGTGGAGGCAGGCGGTGTCGAGCACGCCCTCATAGAACAGGGTCGCGTTCAACGAGAGGTCTCTCGTCATGGACGGGCTCGCCCTGCGGAGCTGCACCGCGAGCACCTCGTGGCCGAGCTCCACGGCCTGCACGTCGGTCATGGTCAGGTCACCCAGGCCGTACAGGGTGTGGGCGAGCGCGATGATGACCGCGTGTTCCTCATCGGCGGAGACCGGCCGCTCGCCGGTCTTGAGAGCACGCTCGACCAGTTCAGCGGCGAGCTTGAGGAGGTCCTCCATGGTGAGCGTCCGCTTCTCGCCCCTGAAGGACACCAACCCCGAGATCCGCACCGGCCTGTCGACCAGCCCCGCCCCCGGCCCGTCGCCGACGAACAGCTTCTTGATGAGCGGCGTCATCACGCTGGAGGCCAGACGAATGCCTACTGCCGACGCTTCCACAACACTCCCCCGAAGTCATGGCGGCGGTTTCCTCCTCAGCGTAGGTCGTGTGGTCCTCGTCGCGTAGCCCGCGTCACATCCCGGGGCGGTGATTGCCCGAGGGCGGTGACATGCCGCACAGGCGATTTGTCCGTTACTAGGCGGAATAGTGAAAAGAGGTGGTGGGGCAGAAGGGGCTTTTGGGTGGTGAAGTGAGGGGAGGGGGTGGGGGCGTGCTGGTCGGATGTGTTTGGGGGTGAGTGTCAAGAAGTGAGGTGTTTTTGGCTCTCGTACGACGTTCAGTCGTAGATTGCGGGTTTTGGGTGGTGAGGGGGTGAGGGGTACCAAGGGGTGTCCCAGTCGGCGGCCGCAGAGGTGCGCCGGGTGGGTTCGTGTCCGTCGAGGCACAGTCCCTGACTCCGTCCCCCGTGAGGTACCCCATGTCGCAGCGTGCTCGCACTCCTCGTTCCCGTATGTCCCAGCTCCGCGTTCGGGCGGCCGTCGTGGCCGTTGGACTGGGGGTCTCGGGTGTGCTGGGGGCCGGGGTCGCGGCCGCCGCCGGTGGTGCGCAGGCCGCGAGCACCGGCACCGTCCAGGCCGCCGCGGCCAAGAAGGCCGCGTCCTGGGTCAGCCCGGTCAAGGGCTACAAGCTGAGCGCCCGGTACGCGCAGTCCGGGAGCATGTGGGCCGCCAAGCACAGTGGCCAGGACTTCGCCGTGAAGAGCGGCACGGCGGTCGTCGCCGCCCACGGCGGTACGGTCGTGAAGGCCGGTGGCAACGGTGCCGGTGACGGCCCGGCGTACGGCAACGCCGTCGTCATCAAGCACGGCAACGGCACCTTCTCGCAGTACGCCCATCTCTCGAAGGTCGACGTGAAGGTGGGCCAGATCGTCAAGACCGGGCAGCGTATAGCCTTCTCCGGCAACACCGGGAACTCCAGCGGGCCGCACCTGCACTTCGAGATCCGTACGACCGCGAGCTACGGCTCCTCCGTCGACCCGGTGGCCTTCCTGCGGACCAAGGGCGTCACCGTCTGAGGAAGGTCAGGGTTGCCGGGAGCCGCCGTGCGCCTGTGTGACCAGGTCGATCGCGACCTCCAGGACTGCCTTGCGCTTGTCCTCGGGGTCGCCTTCGACGTCCCGGAGGAGGAACATCCCGGCGTGCATGGTGAACAGGGCGCTGATGCAGCGGACCTGGTCCGGCAGGGCGGCGTCCGGTTCCTTGATCGTGTCGATCATGCGGATCATGCGGTCCTTGAACGTCTCGCCGACGCTCAGCTCCCGAACCGTCGCCTGGTTCTCCTGCATGAAGCGGAAGAGGGGGGCCGCGTCGGTCAGCGCCTCGCTGTAGCGGAGCAGGATCTCCCGCTTGGTGTCGAGGGTGCGGGGCTGGGTGTTCGCCCACTCGATCAGCTCGTCGATCGGGCGCTGCAGATCCTGGAAGAGGCCGACGAGGATGTCCTCCTTCGTCTTGAAGTGGTAGTAGAGCGCAGCCTTCGTCACCCCCAGGCGCTCGGCGATCTCCCGTAGCGAGGTCTTCTCGTATCCCTGCTCGGCGAAGAGTTCGAGGGCGACGTCCTGGATGCGCTGGCGGGTGTTCCCCCGGCGCTGTCGCTTCGTGGCGTCCGTGGCCTCGGTGGCGTCCATCCTCGTGCTCTCCTCACCCCGTAAAACTTACTTGACGCCCGGCTAGTTACCGGGTCATGCTGCCCTCAGTGTAATGAACTAGCCGGTCGGCAAGTAAGTGCGGTCAAAAGTGGTGGGGGAGATGGCGGAGAAACAAGCGGTGGAGAGTGAAGCCGAGGCGGGCAAACGGCCGCGTAGTGTGCGGGTCGTGCTGCTCGCGCTCATGATCGCGATGCTGCTCGCGATGCTCGACAACATGATCATCGGCACCGCGATGCCGACGATCGTGGGCGACCTCGGGGGCCTGGAACACCTCTCATGGGTCGTCACCGCGTACACGCTCGCGACCGCCGCCTCCACTCCCATCTGGGGCAAGCTCGGCGACCTCTACGGCCGCAAGGGCATCTTCATGACCTCGATCGTGATCTTCCTGATCGGGTCGGCGCTGAGCGGGATGGCCCAGGACATGGGCCAGCTGATCGGCTTCCGGGCCGTCCAGGGCCTCGGCGCCGGTGGGCTCATGGTCGGCGTCATGGCGATCATCGGGGACCTCATACCGCCGCGGGAGCGGGGCAAGTACCAGGGGCTGATGGCCGGTGTCATGGCCCTCGCCATGATCGCCGGGCCGCTGGTCGGCGGCTCCATCACCGACCACTGGGGATGGCGCTGGTCCTTCTACATCAACCTGCCGCTCGGTGTCCTGGCGCTCGGCGCCATCAGTGTCGTACTGCATCTGCCGAAGCCGTCGCGGGCGGGGAAGCCGGCGCGGGACATCGACTATCTGGGTGCCGTGCTGCTGACCGTCGGCATCACGGCGCTGGTGCTGGTCACCACGTGGGGCGGGACCGAGTACGCGTGGGGGTCGGCCGTCATCATGGAGCTGGCCGCGATCGGGGTGGCCTCGTTGGTCGGGTTCCTGTTCGTGGAGACCAGGGTGGCGGAGCCGGTGATGCCGCTGCACATCTTCCGCAGCCGGAACTTCACGCTGATGTCCGTGATCGGGTTCATCACCGGATTCGTGATGTTCGGGGCCGTGCTCTTCCTGCCGCTGTACCAGCAGTCCGTGCAGGGCGCCTCCGCCACCAACTCCGGGCTGTTGTTGCTGCCGATGCTGGGCGCGATGCTCGCGGTGTCGATGGTCGCCGGGCGGGTGACCACCGGCAGCGGGCGCTACAAGGTGTTCCCCGTCGCCGGGAGTGTCCTGATGATCGTGGGGCTCTTTCTGCTGGCGCAGATGGACACCGGGACGAGTCGGGTGACGTCCGGGGTGTTCATGGCCGTGCTGGGTGCCGGGATGGGGTGTCTGATGCAGATCACCATGCTCGTCGCGCAGAACAGTGTCGAGATGAAGGACATGGGGGTCGCGTCCTCGACCGCCACGCTGTCCCGGACGCTCGGGTCGTCGTTCGGGGTCGCGATCATGGGGGCGCTCTTCAACAGCCGGGTGCAGGAGGTGATGGCCGAGCGGGCCGGGGCGTTGGGGTCTGCGGTGACCGAGCGGTCTGCTCAGCTGGATGCGGCGAGTTTGGCGAAGTTGCCGGTGGCGGCGCGGGAGGCGTATCAGTTCGCGGTGGTGGCGGGGACGCACTCGGCGTTCTTGCTGGGGGCCGGCGTGGCTGTGGTGGCGTTGGTCGCGGCGGTGTTCGTGAGAGAGGTGCCGTTGAAGGGGGCCGGGGGGATGACTTCGGAGGCTCCGGCCAAGGAGACGGTTGCGGTCTAGGGGGCTGTGAGGGATTCGCTCCCGCCGCCCTTGCCCTTCCCGTCCGCGTCCCATCCCCCAGGGGCTGCCGCCAGCCGCCCCTTCGACCCCGCCTTCGCCTGAGAGCTCGGTCCGGTTGGGTCGTTGGCGGGTGCGGGTGGGTGGTGGGGGCTTGTCGCGCAGTTCCCCGCGCCCCTTCAGAGGCGCGGGGAACTGCGCGAGCAACCATGAACGACCCGCAGGCGCCCGAATACCTTCCGGATCGAGCTCCTGGGCGCACGGCTAAGAGAGTTACGCGCCCGGCTCCCCGAATGTCGGCATCGGATAGCTTCCCGTGTTCGTCGGGGCGTGTTCCGGGAGCCAGAGGACGGCTACGGCGCCCTCGGCCGGTTCGTCGCGCGGGGCGCCGACCGCGCGGACGTTGCGGAAGGTGAGGCGGGCGCCCAGTACGCGGGCCTGGCCGGCGGCGATGGTGAGGCCCAGGCCGTGGCCCTGGCCGGCGCGGTCGGAGGCGCCGGTGCGGAAGCGGCGAGGGCCGTCGGCCAGCAGGTCCTCGGGGAAGCCGGGGCCATGATCGCGGACGCGGATGACGCGGCCCTCGACGGACACCTCGATCGGCGGCTTGCCGTGCTTCGCCGCGTTGGCCAGGAGGTTCAGCAGGACGCGCTCCAGGCGGCGGGGGTCCGTCGTGACCTCCGACTCGTGCACGATCTGAACGCGCACCCCGGCGTCCTTCGCCGCCACCCGCCGGGCCACGAACTCGCCCAGCACGATGTCCTGCAACTCCGCCCGCTCGGACGCCCCGTCGAGCCGGGCCACCTCCAGGACGTCCTCGACGAGCGTGCGCATCGCCTGCGCCCGGTCGCGGACCAGCTCGGAGGGGCGACCCGGGGGCAGGAGTTCGGCCGCGGTGAGCAGGCCCGTCACCGGGGTGCGCAGTTCGTGGGCGATGTCCGCGGTCACCCGGCGCTCCGCCTCGATGCGCTGCCGCAGCGTGTCGGCCATGGCGTCCACGGCCCGCGCCAGCTCGGCGGTCTCGTCGCGTACGACACCGCCGATCGCGTCCTGGACCCGTACGTCCGTCTCGCCCTTGGCCACCTGGTGCGCGGCGTACGCAGCCTTGCGCAGCCGGCGGGACATCTGGCCGCCGATGAGCACACCGAGGGCGGAGCCGCCGAAGACGACCGCGATCGAGCCGATGATCAGGGCCTGGTCGAGGTCCGCCATCACCGCGGAGCTGTGGTCCGTGAAGTTGGTGTGCAAGGACAGGACACGGCCGTCCTTCAGCGGGACCGCCGCCCAGATGTCGGGCACCCCGTTCGCGCTCTCGGACACATACGTGGCCCGGCGGCCCTCCGTGACCTTGGCAAGCAAGTCCCCGGGGATGCCGGGGTCGTTGATCCGCACCCCGAACGCGCCGGACTTCAGCGGGCGGCCCGACTCGTACATGCGCTGGGCGACCTGGATGCGCTCGTTGGCCAGGTCGCGTGAGTTGTCGAGCATCGACACCCGTGCCGCGTTGTGCACGACCAGGCTCAGCGCGACCGCCACCAGCGCGCCGACCGCCGCGATCGCGGCGCTCAGCTGCCAGCGCAGGCCGGTGCGGATGCCGGAAACCGGGCCGGAATCCGAGCTCGTGCCGGAATCCGGGCTCGTGCCGGAACCCGGGCTCGTGGCGAGGCCGGCGGCGCTGCCCGCGACCTCCGGCCCCCGCCGTCGTCGTATCCCCCTGATGTTCATGTCGGCCCTGCTCAGGCCTTCAGCTTGTAGCCGAAGCCGCGGACCGTCTCGATCCGGTCCTGGCCTATCTTCGCGCGCAGCCGCTGTACGTGGACGTCGACGACCCGGGTGTCACCACCCCAGCCGTAGTCCCACACGCGTTCCAGAAGCTTGTCGCGGGACAGAACCGTGCCGGGGGCCTGCGAGAACTCAAGGAGCAGCCGCATCTCGGTCGGGGTCAGCGCCACCGGCTCCCCGGACCTCCGTACCTCCATGCCCTCGGTGTCGACCTCCAGGTCGCCGAAGGTGAGCACCCCGCCGGTGCCGGCGGACGCGGCCTCCTCGGCCCTGGTGTCACCGCCGCCCGCGTGCCCGAAGCGGCGCAGCACCGCGCGGATACGGGCGACCAGCACGGCGCCGTCGAACGGCTTGGTCACGTAGTCGTCGGCGCCCGCCTCCAGGCCGAGTACGACGTCGATGGAGTCGGCGCGGGCCGAGAGCATGATCACCGGGACGGTCGACTCGTCGCGGATACGGCGGCACAGCGAGACCCCGTCGAGGCCCGGGACCATGACGTCGAGGAGCGCGATGTCGGGCCGGTTCGCGCGGAACGACTCCAGGCCCGACAGCCCGTCGGGCATGGCCGTGACCGCGAAGCCGTCCCGCTCCAGCGCGAGCTGGGTGGCCTCGCGGATGACGTCGTCGTCCTCGACGAACAGGACGTGGGTCTGCTCTGCCATCCGGTGTTCTCGTCCGCTTCTCGGTAGTGGTAGATCGCTTCTCGGGAGTGGTCGATGGGCGATGGGGCGGTGGTGGGTGATGGGCGTCAGCCCGGTTCAGGAGTGGCCGACTCCTGGCCGCCCACCGAGGTGCTGTACTCGCTGCGCTTCCTGGACCTCTGTAGGAAGCGGTCCTTCGACCAGCGGTAGGTGGTCACTTCCTCGCTGGAGGGATACGCGCCCGGATCGCCGTGTTCGTCGTTCTCGTACAGCTGCCGGGTGACCATCAGGTCGCCCCGGTCGATCTCCGCGTAGACGGGGGGCTGTTCGGAGAGGAAGACGCTGCGGTACTTCCCTTTCTCCAGGCGATACACGTATGAGGCCACGCCGATGGCGTCCGCGCAGCTCAGCACATTGACCACGAAGGTGTCCGTCGACAGCCCGGTCACCTCGCCGTAGATGACGTCGACCGGGTAGTCGTCCGGCACGCACGGCTCCAGGTCGCTCTTCACCATCTTGCTGACCTTCGGATCCGCGCGGACGATCCGGACAACCTCCTCGACGGTCGGGTGATCGCCGTAGACCGACGCGGACACGGCGGGCGAGACAGCGCCCGCCGCCAGGGAGTCGCCGTCCGCCGGACCCTCGTCGCGGGCGCCGGTCCCGCCCGTGCCGCAGGCGGAGACGAAAAGGCCGAGGGCGGCGAACACGGCCACCGCCGTGATCACCGCCTTCGTCGCCTGCCTGCCCCCTGGATCCGGGCCGGCCACTGTGCTCAGGCCGCGCAACGCTCCCGCTCCTCACGCTCGAGCGCGCGGGCGTCCAGATCGCGCGACTCCAACTCCTCGCGCAGCCGGGCCAGCGCCCGGTGCAGCGTGCTCTTGACTGTTCCGGCCGACATGCCGAGGGCGGCGGCCGTCTCCTCCGTGGACATCTGCTCCCAGTGTCGCAGCACCACGACGCTGCGCTGCTTGGGGGCGAGGACATTCATGATGTCCATGAGAAGGGCGCGGTCCGCGTGCTGCTCGGTGGCGTCGTCGATGCACGCGTCCGGCAGCTGCTCGGTGGGGACCTCCTCCAGCTTCCGGGCCCGCCACCACTCCGTTCGCGTGTTGATCATGACCCGGCGCAGATACGCGTCCGCCAGCCGCTTGTCCGCTATGCCCTCCCAGCGGCCGTACGTCCGCACCAGTGCCGTCTGCAGCAGATCCTGGGCATCCACAGGGTCCGGGACGAGCCGGCGGGCGCTGCGCAGCAGCGCGTCCTGCCGGGTGCGGACGTACTCCTCGAATTCGAGCACCTCGCCGTGCGCCATGTTCAACCGCCTCCGTTCCCCGTTGCCGACGTCTGCGCGATCGCGCTGCCGGTTCTCCGCTGCTTCGTGCCGCTGGTGCGTCCCGCCCGTTCGCTTTCGCGGGTTCGTTCGCGTGTTCCTGCGGTACGCCAATGAAGCTACGGAGCTGTTGTCACGGAGGTGTCCGAGGCAGCCTGCGGAGAACGCTCGGCTGTCCGTCGGTTGTGTAACAGAAGGAGCAACGGGGTAAAGCGGTCAGGGTCTTGGGGCGGTTCTGGGGTGTTTTGGCCGGTCGAACCGCCGTGGCACTCCCCGTGGTTTGTGTATCGGCGATGCCTCGGCAATGTGTGCGCTGTGATGTGTGCGGTGTGCGCTGTCAGGTGAGGGGGAGACGGTAGAGACCGCCGGGAAGGGGCTCCACGAGGCCGTCCGCGACCAGGCCGTCGAGCGCACGGGCCCGCTGCACCGGCTCGTCCCACACCCGGTCGAGCACCGACTGCGGTACGGGCGCGACGGCGTCCCGTAGTACGGCGAGCAGCTTGCCGCGGACCTGGCGGTCGGTACCGGCGTACGTCTGACCGCGCCGGGCCGGACCGTCGTGCGCGGGCTTCCCGGCGAGCAGCCACGCGCACCGGGCGGCGATCGGGCAGCGGTGACAGTTCTCGTTCTTCGCCGTGCACACCAGCGCGCCCAGCTCCATCGACGCCGCGGCCCAGCGGGACGCCGTGTCGTCGTCCTCGGGCAGCAGCGCGCGGGCCAGCTTCCGTTCGGCGGCCGTGGTGGCGTTCGGCGGGTACTGCGTGCCGGTGACCGCACGGGCGAGGACCCGGCGGACATTGGTGTCCAGCACGGCGTGCCGCTGGCCGTACGCGAACGACGCCACGGCCGCCGCCGTGTACTCCCCGATCCCCGGCAGCGCGAGAAGCTGCGCGTGTTCCTTGGGTACGTCGCCGCCGTGCCGTTCCGTTATGGCCACCGCCGCGCCGTGCAGCCGCAGCGCGCGGCGCGGGTAACCGAGGCGGCCCCAGGCCCGGACCGCCTCGCCCGGGGGCTCCTTCGCGAGGTCCGCCGGCCGGGGCCAGCGGGCCAACCACTGCTCGTAGACGGGCAGCACGCGGTTGACCGGCGTCTGCTGCAACATGAACTCGCTCACCATCACACCCCACGGGCCGGCCTCCGGACGCCGCCACGGAAGATCACGTGCGTGCGTCTCGAACCAGGCGATCACCGGGGTGTGGAGAGCGGGGGCGAGGGCGGAGTCGGGGGTCTGGGCGGCGGTGCTGCTCTGGGGCTTTGTGGGTGCAGTCATGGCTCTCCCGATCCTGCCACGTCGCTCCGCTGGGTTGGCGGGGGCGCGACGGGGGGGTGGAGGTGCGGTGCGTTGGCGGGTGCGGGTTGTGGTGGGTTGCTCGCGCAGTTCCCCGCGCCCCTGAAAGACACGGCCCTGCGGGCCGAAAAGCACGGGGCGCAGCCCCTGCTTTTCAGGGGCGCGGCTCAGCAGGCCGGGCTCCACCCCAGTTCGGGGCCCAGCTTCGTCGCGGTGTCCGTAAGGATCTGGACGTAGTCCTCGTGGGCGAAGGTGAAGGGGAGGGCGAAGGCGACCTCGTCGATTTCGCGGAAGGCCGCATGGGCGTGGAGGCGCTCGGCGATCTCGGCGGAGGTGCCGACGAGATCGGGGGCGAAGAGGAGTCGGGCGGGGCCCTGTGGCGCGGTGGTCCGGGGCAGCCGCGCGGCCGCGTACGCCTCGTACTTGGCGCGCTGCTCGGCGGTCGCGGAGTCGGTGGGGATGACGACGAGGCCTTGCGAGACGCGGGCGCGCTCGCCGTCGGGGTGGTGGGCGCGGAACTCCCGGATGTGGGAGAGCTGGATCTCGGCGAAGTCGAGCGAGCTTGAGGTGTCCTCCACCTTGACGACGCTGCTGGTGAGGAGGTTCATGCCGTTCTCACCGGCCCAGCGGGCCGAGCGGAGGCTGCCGCCGCCGTACCACATACGGCCGCTCAGGCCGGGGGAGCGCGGCTGTACTCGGTCCGAGAAGATCTCGAACCCCTCGGTGCCGCTGAAGTCGGTGGCCGGCTCGCCCCGGACGAAGCCGAGGAGGCGGCGGACGCGTTCGAAGCTGAAGTCCTCGGCGTCGGCGGTGTCGGGGTAGAGCGCGGACTTGACAGTGTCGTAGTGCATCGGCGGTCCGACGCTGACGCCCGGGTTGAGCCGGCCGCCGGAGAGGAGGTCGACCGTGGCCAGGTCCTCGGCCAGCCGCAGGGGGTTCTCCCAGCCCAAGGGGATGACGGCCGTGCCGAGTTCGATACGGCTGGTGCGCTGGGAGGCCGCCGCGAGGACCGCGACGGGGGAGGAGATGCCGTACTGCAGATGACGGTGGCGAAGCCACGCGCTGTCAAAGCCGAGCCGTTCGCCCAGTTCGATGATCTCCAGGGTCGACTCGTGGCCCCGACGGGGATCCGCCTCGTCGAACAGCCCGATGGTCACAAAGCCCAACTTCCGCAGCGGCCTGGAGGCCGGTGACGCGGCTGTGTTCATGGGTCTTCCTCCGGCGTGTTCCGACTGGTGGTGACGATATCCGGGGTCGTGGCCAAGGGTGCAAGGGATGCGATCGCGAACTGGCCTTGTGGAGAGGCGGTGTGTGCGGGGTGGGTGAATGGATTTTGCGAACGGATGTATGGGGGGAAGGAGTTCATGATTTCCGAGCGCCGTTGTCGTGGTTACGGACGGTGTGCACCCGGCTCTCACCCGGCCGTTACTGTCACGTACCGCGATCATGGGCGGCTCGGGGTGGTTGAGGGTGCGGGGCGACCGGGATGATGATCCGGAAAAGTTGAGGTTCGGGGCGGCGGGTGGGGCAAGCGAACTGCCGGATCTCTCGTACAGTTTGCGCCGTGGGATCTCTGCGCAATCCGGTCGGGCCGCTTCCCTCCACCATCTACTGGCGTCGGAGGGCCATTCTGCTGACCATCGTCGGCGTGCTCGCACTACTGATCGCATGGGTGGTCACCGGCGGCGGTGGCGACGAGAACAAGGCGGGTGAGCCCAACGGCAAGGGGCCCGCGACCTCCATCACCCCCGGGCCGTCCGGTTCGGGTCCCGCGATCAGTGAAGCGCCGGGCGGGCGCGACGAGTCGAGCTCCGGCGGTGACGGTTCGGGGTCTGGTTCCGACTCCGGGTCGGGGTCTTCCGGCTCCGGGTCCGGGGGGAGCGACGGCGCCGCCGGGGGTGGTACGTCGGACGACGGCGCCAACGGCAGTGGCAGCGGCGGCAGTTCCGGTGAGCAGGTCCCGGCGAGTTCGAGCCTGCCCCAATGCACGGCGGGAGCTGTGAAGTTGACGGTGCGGAGTGTGCGCAACGAGTACGCACCCGGGGTGAACCCGACCATCGAGTTGATCGCCCGCAACTCCTCCGGCAGTGACTGCAAGCTCGATCTGGGGCCGGACAACACGGTCGTGACGATCACGCCGACCGGCGCCGACGACGCGTTCTGGTCCTCCGACCACTGTCATGAGAGCGCCGGCAGCCTCATGTTCAAGGTTCCGGCCGGCGGCCAGGTCACGTACGCCATCGAGTGGAACCGGGATGCCAGCGCCCCCAACTGCGCGACGCCGTCGGCCGGTTCGGCGGCGGACGGTACGTACCTCGTCGAGGCGGCGGCGCCCGGGTTGGCCAAGGCTCGTACGTCCTTTGTGCTGGAGAAGGACTGACCCAAGGCGGTGAACGCCGCCCAGCCGCCGGAGGCTAGACGTACCTCTCCAGGATCGACGACTCCGCCAGGCGCGACAGGCCCTCGCGGACGCTTCGGGCGCGGGCCTCGCCCACTCCGTCCACGGTCTGGAGGTCGTCGACGCTCGCGGCGAGGAGTTTCTGCAGGCCGCCGAAGTGTTCGACCAGGCGGTCGATGATGGCGCCCGGGAGGCGGGGGACCTTCGCCAGGAGGCGGAAGCCGCGGGGGGAGACCGCCGAGTCCATGCCCTCGGGGGAGCCGGTGTAGCCCAGGGCCCGGGCGACGGTGGGGAGTTCGAGGAGTTCGGCGTGGCTGAGGGCGTCCAGTTCCGAGAGGGCCTCGTCGACCGTACGGGAACGTTTGGCCGTGGGCTCGGGGACATAGTCCCGCACGACCAGTTCGCGCTCCGGCTCCACGCCGGCGATCAGTTCGTCGAGCTGGAGGGCCAGGAGGCGGCCGTCCGTGCCCAGTTCGACCACGTACTCGGCGATTTCGGTGGCGATGCGGCGGACCATCTCCAGGCGCTGGGCCACGGCGGAGACATCGCGGACCGTGACCAGGTCCTCGATCTCCAGTGCGGAGAGGGTGCCGGCCACCTCGTCGAGGCGGAGCTTGTAGCGCTCCAGGGTCGCCAGGGCCTGGTTGGCGCGGGAGAGGATCGCGGCCGAGTCCTCGAGGACTCGGCGCTGGCCGTCCACATACAGCGCGATCAGGCGCATCGACTGGGAGACGGAGACCACCGGGAAGCCGACCTGTTTGCTCACGCGGTCCGCTGTGCGGTGGCGGGTGCCTGTCTCCTCTGTCGGGATGGTCGGATCGGGGACCAGTTGGACGCCCGCTCGGAGGATCTTCGACAGGTCCGAGGACAGGACGATGCCGCCGTCCAGCTTGCACAGCTCACGCAGACGCGTCGCCGTGAACTCGACATCCAGGACGAAACCGCCCGTACACATGGCTTCGACGGTCTTGTCGGAGCCGAGCACGATGAGTCCGCCGGTGTTGCCGCGGAGAATCCGCTCAAGCCCGTCGCGCAGGGCCGTGCCTGGGGCCACGGCGCTCAGTGAGGCGCGCATCAGGCCATCGGCACCGGAGCTCCCACCGGACTTTCCGGGAGCTGCTGCCCGGTCGTTGGCTGCCACTGCACTCCTCCGGTCGCAGGTTCTGGGGCGCTCCCGTTTCGCACACGTGGTTCGTACGGACGGGCGAGACCTGGGCAAAGTCTACCGGCGGTCCTCCTCCTCCCGTGGGGCCTCTCGCCGACGCGATCGGGGCAGCACCCGCAGCGCGTCTCCTATATCGGCCACTTCCAGGACCTTCATACCGGCAGGAACCTTGCCGGGGTCGGACGGAACGAGGGCGTGCGTGAAGCCGAGGCGGTGTGCTTCGGCCAGGCGGCGCTGGACGCCCGTCACGCGTCTGACCTCGCCCGCGAGGCCCACTTCGCCGATCGCGACCAGGTTCTTGGGGAGGGGGGTGTCGCTCGCCGCCGAGGCCAGGGCGAGGGCGATCGCGAGGTCCGCGGCGGGCTCGGAGAGTTTTACGCCGCCCACCGTCGCCGAGTAGATGTCCCGCTTGCCGAGGGCGCTGATGCGGCCCCGCTGCTCCAGGACCGCGAGCATCATCGAGACGCGGGACGTCTCGAGGCCGGACGTCGTGCGGCGGGGGGAGGGGAGCTGCGAGTCGACTGTGAGCGACTGCACTTCGGCGACGAGGGGGCGGCGGCCCTCCAGGGTCACCGTCAGACAGGTGCCGGGGACCGGTTCGTCGCGGCGGGTGAGGAACAGGCCGCTCGGGTCGGCGAGCCCCGTGATGCCCTCGTCGTGCAGTTCGAAGCAGCCGACCTCGTCCGTGGCGCCGTAGCGGTTCTTGACGCCGCGGACCAGGCGGAGGCGGGCATGGCGGTCGCCCTCGAAGTGCAGGACGACGTCGACCAGGTGCTCCAGGAGGCGGGGGCCGGCGATCGCGCCGTCCTTTGTGACGTGGCCCACGAGGAGCGTCGCCATGCCGCGTTCCTTGGAGGCGCGGATGAGGGCGCCGGCGACTTCGCGGACCTGGGCCATGCCGCCGGGGGCGCCGTCGATCTCCGGGGAGGCGACGGTTTGGACCGAGTCGAGGATCAGGAGGGACGGTTTCACGGCGTCCAAGTGGCCCAGGACGGCGGCGAGGTCGGTTTCCGCGGCGAGGTAGAGGTGGTCGTGGAGGGCGTTGATGCGGTCGGCTCGTAGGCGGACCTGGCTGGCGGACTCCTCGCCGGTGACATACAGGGTGGGATGCTCGGCGCCGGCCGACTTCGCGGCCACGTCGAGGAGGAGGGTGGACTTGCCCACGCCGGGTTCGCCGGCGAGGAGGACCACCGCGCCGGGGACCACGCCGCCGCCGAGGACGCGGTCGAGTTCGGGGACGCCGGTGGTGCGGGCGGTGGCCTGGCGGCCGTCGACCTGGCCGATGGGGACGGCGGAGGTGGTGACTCGGCCGGGGGTTGTCGTACGGACCGCGGGGGCGCCGTACTCTTCGACCGTGCCCCATGCCTGGCATTCGGGGCAGCGGCCGAGCCACTTGGCCGTCTGCCAGCCGCACTCCGTGCAGCGGTAGGACGGTCGGTCCTTGGTGGATTTGGTACGGGCAGCCATGCACGAACCGTAGCCGAGGCCACTGACAGCCTCCGGCGGTTGGGTGGGGTTGCGTGCGGTGGGTGGTGGGGGGGGCGGGGTGGGGGTGGGGTGGGGTGGGGGCGCGTGCTGCCGGTGGGTGGGTCGGGGCCGTGCCGGTACGTCTGCCCGTCGCTTGGTGCCCTACTGCTCGGGGTTCGGTGAGTTGAGGTTCTCTGTGCCGCTCTACGCGACGGGCATGACGTACCGGCACGGCCCCTTCCGCCGTCTTGCGGCTGACCCGCCGTGGTGGTGGCTTTCCTACGCCGCTGCCCTCGCTGCGGGCAGTCGTGCCGCTGGACGGCAGGGGTGTGCGGCGGCACCTCGTGGTGCCGAGTTGCGCAGCCCAGCCCGGTCGGCCCCAGCCCGGTCGGCCCCAGCCCCGGTCGGCCCCAGCCCCGGTCGGCCCCAGCGCCGGGTGCCTAGAGACGGCGGCCGATGGTCAGGTTCGCCGGGCGGTACGGGACGTATGCCGCGCCGTCGAGGTTGAGTTGGAGCGCGGCGGTTTGGAGGGCGCCTGCGGTTGCTGCGGCGCCCCAGTGGCCGGTGTTCACGCGGTGCTCCAAGGCGTGGAGGGCGGCGACTGTTTCGGCGACGGTGAAGGTGCAGTGGCCGGTGCGGTCGACGTAGGCCTGTCGGAGTTGGGGGGCGTCTCCGGAGGCGCGGACGCGGGCGGCGAAGCGGGTTTCCTGTTCTGCGGGGACGAGGTCGTCGGCGGTGGTGTGGATGTCGAGGAGGGGGACGGCGAGGCCCTGGCCGGCGGAGGACGTGCGTTCGGCGGTGGCGACGGCGGAGGGGGACGCGGTGATGGTGGCGTTGCGGGTCAGGTTCGTCAGGTCGGCTCGGAGGTCCAGGCCCGCCTCCTTGTACATGGCCTTGACCAGGGGCGCGTGCTGGGAGGCGGACAGCACGCGCGCGTAGTCGACGCCCTTGTTCCAGGAGTTGTTGCCGCCGAGGGCCTTCTCGATGTGGTAGCGGCCGCCTTCGACGAAGGCCAGGATGCCCCGGGCGAACCAGTCGTACTGCTGTGCCTGCTGGCCGGCCCAGTCGTCGGCCGCGGGGCGTTCCTTGCCGGGGGCCCATGCCGGCAGGTTGAGGTAGGCCGCGGCGAGGGCGATCCGGGCGCGACCCTGGGGGGTCTCCTGGGCGGCGGTGACGGCGGCGGTGAGTTGCTGGGCGGTGGCGGTCGCCTCGGCCTGGGAAGCGAAGCCGACCAGTTTGACGGGAGTGTCGGGGAGGAGGAGGCGGGCGATCGTGTACTCGGCGTCGAGCTGGTAGTTCTCCAGGTCGTTGGCGCCGGCGACGAGGCCGCAGAGGCCCAGGGCGCCGTCGATGCCACCGGCTCCGGAGCGGGCGAGTCGGGCATTCACCAGGCCGCCCATGGACTGACCTATGGAGAGGGTTCGGGTCGGTTCGCCGATCTTGGCGGTCACCGCTTCGAGGGTGGCCAGTTGGTCGCGCTCCGCGCTTTCCAGGGCCCAGAGGGTCTCGCTCGTGTCGTAGGAAGAGCCCGTGAGCGCGTAGCCCTCTTCGAGGAGGCGGAGGCGTACGGCTTCGGAGGGGGCGTTCTGGGCGACGGTGACGCCGAAGCCGTGGCTGAAGACGATCAGCGTGCCGTTCCAGTTCTCGGGCACGTCGGCGATCCAGGTGGCGCCGTCGGGGAGTGTGCCGCTGAGGCGTTGGGTTCCGGGGGCGGCGGCGGTCGTGGTCGAGCTGCCGGTCAGGGTGAGAACAACGGCTGTGGCCAGGGCGGCGAGGCTGCGGGTGGTGGAGCGGGGGCGGGTAGGTAAGGCCATGAGGGGTGGGTCTCCTGTCGGCGCGTAGGGGGACGGTGACGTGAGGTAACCCAGACCCAGCGAATGTAGGGCTGTTTTTTTGTCGTGGTCAATGTAGTGCACAACATTTACTGCGACGGTCTGTGGAATTCGGGATTCCTGTCCCCTTATGAGGGATCGTTTCACCCGTACGGAGTAAATGTGCTGAAGGAGTGAGAACGTGCTGCTTCCGGGCGCCTACCGTCCATGAATGATGAGCATCAGTCCGGAGACCTCGACCCGCACTGTCGGCGCACACGGGGCGCACCGCGAGGCGCGCGATCGGGCGGCGGCGCGCGCGTTGGCGCAGCGCCCGCCGACGCGTGACGAGCCGTATCTGGACGGCCTGTTCACCTACTGCCTGTCGGTGCTGTGCGACCACGACACGGCGACCGCGGCCCTGGGCGACGCTCTCGCGCTCGCCGAGCGTCGTAGGGGTCCGGATGCCGCGGACGACCGCCGCGCCTGGCTGTACGCACTGGCCCGCTGGGCCTGTCTGCGCAAGCTCGCCGAGGCCCGGCAGAAACGTCAGAGCACGCATGCCGCCGGGCGTCGGGCGCGGCATGGGGGTGGTTCCGCCGCCGGTACCGATACCGGTTCGGGTGGTGGCGGCGAGAGACAGCGCGGGCTGAAGGGATCCTCCAAGAGGGCCGCGCGGGCGGCGACCCTCTCCGAGGGGGAGGAGCGGCAGCGGCGGCGCGAACTCGCCCTGCTCGCCTGGCCGGAGGCCGCCGGCACCACCCCGGAGCAGCGCGAGGCGCTCGAACTGGCCGTACGGCACCAGCTCGCCACCCGCGAGGTCGCCGACGTCCTCGGCATGGACCTCGCCTCCGCGCGTGAACTGCTCTCCTCCGCAGCCTGCGAGGTGGAGCGCACCCGCGCGGCCCTCGCCGTCGTGGAAACCGGCGCCTGCCCCAGCGTCGCCCGCCTCGCCGGCGACTCTCAGCTCGTCCTCAGCGCCACCCTGCGCCGCGAACTCGTCCGGCACGTCGACGACTGCCCCCGCTGCCGCCGCGCCGCCGAGCGCGCCGTCCCCGGCCACTGGCCCGGCACCCGCGTCACGCCCGCCGCGCTGCCCGTGCTCGAAGCCCCGCGCGCGGCCCTGTGCGCCGCGATGGGGCACGTCACACGCGCGCGTGCGCCACATTTCGACCGGCGCGGTTTCCCCATGGACCCGAGGGTCCACGCGGCCCGCAGGGATCGGCTACGCACGCGTGCCGTCACGACGACCGTCGTCGCCACCGTCGTCGCCGCGCCCGTCCTCGCCTTCTGGGCCGCCTACCGGGGCGCCCCTCTCACCGGCGAGGGCGTCGACGGCCGCGGTGTCACCGCCGGCGAGGCACACGGCGACGGCACCGGCGACACCTACGAGAACGCCGGCAGCGCCCGCGCGAAGCCCGACGCCCGGCTCGGCAAGGGCAAACCCGTCCCGGCGGGCGACGTCGCCGTCGAGGTCAGTCAGGGCGGAGGCCAGGGCGGGCTCTCCGTGACGGCCGGGCACGTCGGCGACACCACCCTCATCACGCTGACCGCGACCGGCGATTCAGCCGTCGCGTGGTCCGCCCGCACCGACGCCGACTGGCTCTACCTCAGCCAGTCCTCGGGAACCCTGGAACCCGGCGAGTCGTTGACGATCAAGGTGAACGTGGACCAGCTGACCGAGCCCGCCGGGGACTGGACCGCGCAGGTGTCCCTGGCCCCCTCGGGCGCCGTCGTCACCATCGAGGGCCAAGGCCCCGTGCCCGCACCCCCCGAAGACCCCCGCCCGACCCCACCGGCTCCGAACCCGGACCCTCCGCGGCCCACCCCGCCGCCGGACTCCGGCCCGGAGCCCACCCCCAGCGCCCCGACCCAGCCCGATCCGACCCCGACCCCCACTGACCAGGCCCCCACGGACCCGGGCGGCCCGCCCCCGCCACCGAGCGACGACGGCGGCCAGACCCCGACGTCGTAACCGACCCCGGCGTCCTGACCGCCGTACGACTGCCGTACGCCGCGGCGCCCGCGGAACCGTCAGTCCGTCAGTCGACCGGATCCGCCGGATGCGGGGCCACCAGCGGCAGCTGGGACGCGAGGCGCTCCTCGCACAGCTCGGCCAGGCGGTCGTATCCCGCCTTGCCCATCAGTTCGATCAGCTCGGGCCGGTACGACACATACACCGGTTCGCCCGCGCCGTGCGCCGAGGTCGCCGACGTGCACCACCAGTGCAGGTCATGGCCGCCCGGCCCCCAGCCGCGGCGGTCGTACTCGCCGATCGACACCTGCAGGACGCGGGTGTCGTCGGGCCGGTCGATCCAGTCGTACGTACGGCGGACCGGGAGCTGCCAGCAGACGTCCGGCTTGGTCTCGAGGGGCTCGCGGCCCTCGCGCAGGGCCAGGATGTGCAGCGAGCAACCCGCGCCGCCCGCGAAACCGGGGCGGTTCTGGAAGATGCACGAGCCCTTGTACGGCCGGGTCTGGCGGTCGCCGTCCTCGTCCTTCGAGACCCAGCCCGACTCCATACCCACGTCGTGGAACTGCCAGATTTCCGGCGTGAGCCTCGCCACATGCTCGGCGACCCGCTTCTCGTCGTCCTCGTCCGAGAAGTGGGCACCCAGGGTGCAGCAGCCGTCGTCAGCGCGGCCCGCCTGGATGCCCTGGCAACCGCTGCCGAAGACGCAGTTCCAGCGGGAGGTCAGCCAGGTCAGATCGCAGCGGAAGACCTGCTCGGCGTCCGCCGGATCAGGGAACTCCACCCACGCGCGCGCGAAGTCGAGCCCCTTCTCATCGGGCACAGTGGCTTCTGCGGCGACCGTCTTCGACTTCTTGGGCCTGGCCGCCTTCGCCCGAGAAGAACCGGTGGCCGCCGCCGCTCCCGCTGCCGACTTGTCGGCCTTTGCCTTTTTCGTCTTTGGCACCCGTCCAGGGTACGGCGCCGGAACCGACATCGAGCACGGTGCATGGCTCCGCTGGCAGTAGCGTTCCGTACATGAGACTCGGTGTCCTCGACGTGGGATCGAACACGGTGCATCTGCTGGTGGTGGACGCACACCCCGGCGCGCGCCCCCTGCCCGCGCACTCGCACAAGGCGGAGCTTCGCCTTGCCCAACTTCTCGACGAGGCGGGGGCGATCGGCCCCGAAGGCGTCGAGAAACTGATAAGCGTCGTCCACGAGGCGCTCCAGGCCGCCGAGGACAAGGGCGTGGAGGAGATGCTCCCCTTCGCCACCTCCGCGGTGCGCGAGGCCAGCAACGCCGACGACGTCCTCGCCCGCGTCCAGGACGAGACCGGCGTCGAGCTCCAGGTCCTCACCGGCGCGGAGGAGGCCCGGCTGACCTTCCTGGCCGTCCGCCGCTGGTTCGGCTGGTCCGCCGGCAAGCTCCTCGTCCTCGACATCGGCGGCGGCTCCCTGGAGATCGCGTACGGCATCGACGAGGAGCCCGACGCGGCCGTCTCGCTGCCGCTCGGCGCCGGCCGCCTCACCGCCGGCTGGCTCCCCGGCGACCCGCCCGGCCCGGACGACGTCCGCGCCCTGCGCCGCCACGTCCGGGCCCAGATCGCCCGTACGGTCGGCGAGTTCAGCCGCTTCGGGGCCCCCGACCACGTCGTCGCCACCTCCAAGACCTTCAAGCAGCTCGCCCGCATCGGCGGCGCCGCCCGCTCCACCGAGGGCCTCTACGTCCAGCGCGACCTCAAGCGCGACGCCCTGGAGTCCTGGGTCCCCAAGCTCGCCGCCATGACCACCGCCCAACGCGCCACCCTCCCCGGCGTCTCCGAGGGCCGAGCCGGCCAGCTGCTCGCGGGTGCGTTGGTGGCGGAGGCCGCGATGGATCTCTTCGAGGTGGAGACCTTGGAGATCTGCCCGTGGGCGCTGAGGGAGGGCGTGATTCTGCGGCGACTGGATCACATGGGTACGGCGTAGCGGCGATCCGGGGGCGCGATTGTCTGCCGGGTGAGTGGGGGTTGCTCGCGCAGTTCCCCGCGCCCCCTGAAGACTGAGGGCGACCCCTGGACTTTTTGGGGGCGCGAGGACCTGCGCGACCAGCCCCCGCTTACCGGCACTCGCCCGCGAAGCAAGCCTCCAACGGTGAATGGGCGCCCGGCCCCTGGCACATCCCCCCGACCTCACCCCGTAACCTGTCCCCATGGCGGAGCCAGTCGTGCGAATCCCGGATGCGAAGGTCGCCCTGTCCACGGCCTCCGTGTACCCGGAGTCGACGGCGACGGCCTTCGAGATCGCCGCGCGCCTGGGGTACGACGGCGTCGAGGTCATGGTCTGGACCGACCCGGTCAGCCAGGACATGGAGGCCCTGCGCCGCCTCTCCGACTACCACCAGATCCCCATCCTCGCCGTACACGCCCCCTGCCTGCTGATCACCCAGCGGGTGTGGTCCACCGACCCCTGGGTCAAGCTCCAGCGCGCCCAGGCGGCCGCCGAGAAGCTCGGCGCGACCACGGTCGTCGTGCACCCCCCGTTCCGCTGGCAGCGCCAGTACGCGCGCGACTTCGTCACCGGGATCTGGCGGATGGCGAACGAGACGGACGTACGGTTCGCCGTCGAGAACATGTACCCCTGGCGGTACCGCGACCGCGAGATGCTCGCGTACGCCCCCGACTGGAACGTCACGAAGGACGACTACCGGCACTTCACGATCGACCTCAGCCACGCCGCGACCTCCCGCACGGACACCCTGGAGATGGTCGACCGCATGGGTGACCGCCTCGGCCATGTGCACATGGCCGACGGCAAGGGCTCGGCCAAGGACGAGCACCTCGTCCCCGGCCGCGGCACCCAGCCCTGCGCCGAGCTGCTGGAACGTCTCGCCCGCACCGGTTTCGACGGTCACGTCGTCATCGAGGTCAACACCCGCCGCGCCATGTCCAGCGCCGAACGCGAGGCCGACCTGGCGGAGGCCCTGGCCTTCACCCGGCTGCACCTGGCCTCGGCGGTACAGGTGCCCCGGCGATGACCTCGGCCACGCCGCCCCGCCGCAGGGGGCGCCCGCCCCGTACGAAGTCGGCGGACGCCCCCGCCGCCCGCGACCGCATCCTGGCGGCGGCCCGGGAGGAGTTCTCCGAGCGCGGCTACGACAAGACGTCCATGCGCGGCATCGCCAAGGCCGCCGGGGTCGACTCGGCGCTCGTACACCACTACTTCGGCACGAAGGAGCAGATGTTCGAGGCGGCGGTGGAAGTCGCCTTCTCGCCGGTACTGAGCGTCAGGGACTCCGTCCTCGAAGGCCCCCTCGACGGCGTGGGCGAGCGCCTGACCCGTACGATCTTCGGCTTCTGGGAGAACCCGACCACCCGCAAGCCGCTCCTCGCCGTCGTCCGCTCGGCGGTCAACCACGAGGCCGCGGCCGCCGTCTTCCGCCGCTTGCTCGCCACGCAGTTGCTGTACCGCATCGCCCGCCGCCTGGACCTCCCGGACGCGGAACTCCGGGCCGAGCTGGCGGCGGCGCAGTTGGTGGGGGTGGCGATGCTGCGGTACGTGATCAAGGTGGAGCCGTTGGCGTCGGCGGATCCGGAGCAGATCATCGCGAGGATCGCACCGGTGGTGCAGGGGCACCTGACGCTGCCCTGACCCGCAGTCGAAAACCGAGACACGCATCCCGCATTCCGGACATCATGTCCAACCCCTGGATGACCGGCGTAGGCTCGACCTCAGTCATAACTCTCTGAAGGAGCGAGGCGAGCGACGATGCCCGAGCTGAGGTCCCGCACAGTCACCCACGGCCGCAACATGGCGGGCGCCCGCGCCCTTATGCGGGCCTCCGGTGTACCGGGCGCGGACATCGGCCGCAAGCCGATCATCGCGGTGGCGAACTCCTTCACCGAGTTCGTGCCGGGCCACACCCACCTCCAGCCGGTGGGCCGGATCGTGAGCGAGGCCATCCAAGCCGCCGGAGGCATCCCCCGCGAGTTCAACACGATCGCCGTGGACGACGGCATCGCGATGGGCCACGGCGGCATGCTGTACAGCCTCCCCTCCCGCGACCTGATCGCGGACAGCGTGGAGTACATGGTCGAGGCCCACTGCGCCGACGCCCTGATCTGCATCTCCAACTGCGACAAGATCACCCCGGGCATGCTGAACGCGGCCCTGCGGCTCAACATCCCGACGGTCTTCGTCTCCGGCGGCCCCATGGAGTCCGGCCGCGCCACGCTCGTCGACGGCACGGTCCGTACGCTCGACCTGGTCGACGCGATCTCCGACGCCGTGAACGACAAGATCTCGGACGAGGACATCCTCCGTATCGAGGAGAACGCCTGTCCGACCTGCGGCTCCTGCTCCGGCATGTTCACCGCCAACTCGATGAACTGCCTGACCGAGGCCATCGGCCTCTCCCTCCCCGGCAACGGCTCGGTCCTGGCCACGCACACGGCCCGTAAACAGCTGTACGTCGACGCGGCCACCACCGTCATGGACATCACCCGCCGCTACTACGAGCAGGACGACGAGACGGTCCTCCCGCGCTCGATCGCGAGCTTCGCGGCCTTCGAGAACGCCATGGCCCTCGACATCGCCATGGGCGGCTCCACCAACACGATCCTGCACCTGCTGGCCGCCGCCCAGGAGGCGGGCGTCCCCTTCGGCCTCGCCGAGATCGACGCGGTCTCGCGCCGCGTGCCCTGCCTGGCGAAGGTCGCGCCGAACGTCGCCAAGGACCGCACGTACTACATGGAGGACGTGCACCGCGCCGGCGGCATCCCGGCCCTGCTCGGCGAACTGCACCGCGCGGGCCTGCTCAACGAGGACGTGCACTCCGTCCACAGCCCCTCCCTCGCCGACTGGCTGAAGACGTGGGACGTGCGCGGCGGCTCCCCGTCCCCCGAGGCGGTCGAGCTGTGGCACGCGGCCCCCGGCTGCGTCCGCTCCGCCGAGGCCTTCTCCACGTCCGAGCGCTGGGAGTCTCTGGACGACGACGCCGAGGGCGGCTGCATCCGCTCCGCCGAACACGCGTACTCCAAGGACGGCGGCCTCGCGGTCCTCAAGGGCAACCTCGCCGTCGACGGCTGCGTGGTGAAGACGGCGGGTGTCGACGAGTCGATCTGGACGTTCGAGGGCCCGGCGGTCGTCTGCGAGTCGCAGGAAGAGGCCGTCCAGAAGATCCTCATGAAGCAGATCACGGAGGGCGACGTCGTCGTCATCCGTTACGAGGGCCCCAAGGGCGGCCCCGGCATGCAGGAGATGCTCTACCCGACCTCGTACCTCAAGGGCCGCGGCCTGGGGAAGTCCTGCGCGCTGATCACCGACGGCCGCTTCTCCGGCGGCACCTCCGGCCTCTCCATCGGCCACGCCTCCCCGGAGGCGGCCGGCGGCGGCACGATCGCCCTCGTCGAGGACGGCGACCGCATCCGCATCGACATCCCGAACCGTTCGATCGAGCTCCTGGTCGACGAGGCCGAGCTGGCCCGCCGCGAGCAGGCCCTGAACGGCGTCTACGCCCCGAAGAACCGGGACCGCAAGGTCTCGGCCGCGCTGAGGGCGTACGCCGCGATGGCGACCAGCGCCGACAAGGGCGCGGTGCGGGACGTCAGCAAGCTGGGCTGAGGCGATCGGCTGGTTCCATCGGTTGACATGGCCGAGGGCCGTTCCCGTACGGCGGGGAGCGGCCCTCGGTCGTGTCACCAGCTCATGTCACCAGTTCGCCGGATCGCTCCCGTCCACCCCGAACACGGTTCCGTCCGGCGCGGACGAGCAGATCCGTCCCTCGATGAGGACGGGCTCGGGCAGCGCGGCCGCGACCCTGTTCGTGGCGCCGAGCCGCACCGGCGTCTCCCCGCTGAGCTTCCCCTTGCCGGCGTCCAGCGCGAGCAGCCGCCCGTCCACGGCGGTGAAATACACATGCCGGTCGTCGGCCATCGGCGTCGAACCCCGCAGCACTCCCGTCTCGGCCCGCCACAACTGGTCGCGCGTCTCCATGTCGACGGCCACCAGCGTCCCGCCGACCCCCAGCAGATACACGACGTCGCCCCGCACCGCCCCGCTCGCCTGTTGGACCGGTGCGGGCAGTGCGACCCGGACCGAGGCCTTGGTGCCGGGGTCGTAGCGGACGACGCCCACCGCGTCGCCGTGGATACCCCCGCCGGCGGCGAGGAAGAGAGCGCCGTCACGGGCCCCGACCGGCTCCAGGGTGCCCTTCAGCCGCGCCTCCCACCGCATATCCCCGGTGTCCGGGTCCACCGCGGTGATCCGCGTCCGGGCTCCGGAACCGTCGTCGGCGATGCTCGCGATGTACGCCAGGCCGTGCCCCTGGAACGAGGTGAAGTACGCCTCCGGCTGCCCCGGGATCCGACGGCTCCACTTGGTGTCGCCGGTGGCGCCGTCCACGCCGGTCACCGTCCCGTCGGCGGAGGTCAGCAGCAGCATGCCGCCGACATACCGCTGGCCGCCGTACGCGGACAGGTCCCGCTGCCACCGCACCTTGCCGCTGGCCGGGTCGAGCGCCTGCAACCGCCGGCCCGCGTCTGTCAGTACGTGCACCAGCCCACCCGACACGACGGGCGGGCCACTGGTCACCGCCGCGTCCGCCTCGGCGACGGTATGCCGCCACAGCACGCCGCCGTCCGCCGGATCCACCGCGGAGACCAGCCCCGGCTGCGCACACAGCAGCTTGCCCGCCCCGTACGAGCACTGCGGCGCACCGGTCTT
This sequence comes from Streptomyces capitiformicae, assembly GCF_002214185.1. Lineage (NCBI taxonomy): Bacteria > Bacillati > Actinomycetota > Actinomycetes > Kitasatosporales > Streptomycetaceae > Streptomyces > Streptomyces capitiformicae. The sequence goes on from NZ_CP022161.1 coordinate 4,717,663, forward strand.
CTTGGGCGCCGGCTTGGTGGCCCAGGGCTCGAGGACGGGCGCGGCGGCCCCGGCCCTGGTCGCCCGGGGCGTGGCACCGACCCCGTCCGCACCGCCGTCACCCCCGATCCACTGCACCGAGGCGAACGCCCCGCCCGCGGCGAGCACCAGCGCCCCGGCGACGAGGGCGGCGCGTGTGCGGAGGCGGGGACGACGGGGCTGGTCCCCGGGCGGGTTCAAGGGCGGGGACGCCGGGGGAGGCGGGCTGATGTCGGCCGCGGCCGGAGGCCCGCCCCAGCTGCCCGCCCGTCCCTTGCGGTCCGGCCGTTGTGCCCCGTCCGCCCCGTCCGTCCCCTCCGTCCGCTGCGTCGGTATGAACGCCTGGGTGTCGTACGAGGCTGCCACGGACCGCAGTTCGTGCATGAGCTCGTCCGCCGTGGGCCGGTCCTCGGGCTCCTTGGACAGGCACGCCCGGACGAGCGGCGCGAGGTTCTCGGGTACGCCAGTGAGGTCCGGCTCGTCGTGGACGACCTGGTAGGCGACGACGTAGGGACTGTCGGAGTCGAAGGGTCCGCGTCCGGTCGCCGCGTGCACGGTCACCGAGCCGAGGGCGAAGATGTCGGCGGCGGGCCCGACTTCCCGGGGCCGCCGGAACTGCTCGGGCGCCATGAACGGGGGAGTGCCTATCAACTTCCCCGTCTCGGTCCGCAGTTCGCTGTCCTTCGGCCGGGAGATCCCGAAGTCGATGACTTTGGGCCCGTCCTCGGCGAGCAGCACGTTGCTCGGCTTGAGATCCCGGTGCACCACGCCCGCCCGATGGATGTCGCGCAACGCCTCCGCCAGCCCGGCCATGAGGCGGCGCAACTGCCCCGGTGCCATCGGCCCGTTCCGCTTGACGTGCTCGGCGAGCGTGGGACCCGGAATGAAGAGGGTGGCCATCCAGGGCCGCGCGCTGTCGGTGTCTGCGTCGACGACCGGCGCGGTGAAGGCACCGCTCACCCGCCGCGCCGCGGCCACTTCCTGTCTGAACCGTCCCCTGAACTCGGGGTCCTTGGCGAACTCGGCATGCACGACCTTCACCGCGAGCCGCAACCCTGAGGTCGAGGTCGCGAGATGCACGATCCCCATGCCACCCGAACCCAGACACGACTCCAGACGGTACTGACCGGCGTACTCGGGAAGTTCCGCTTCCGCTCCCGACCCGGTGTCCCGTCGTGCCATGGGCTACCCCCGTGCTGTTTTCGCCGCTCAGACGACGCTCGGAGCCTAGTCGATGACCCGTAGGGGACAGAGGCGGCTTGCTGGTCCACCTGTGCGAAGAACGCGCAGGTGTGCGTGATTTGATTCCGGGGTATCAATGCGTCCCCATGACTGTCATGGGGGTTCGACACGGGTTTCACAACGGCGCTCAACGGCGCTCAACGGCGCTCAACGGGGTTCAACGGGGTTCAACGGGGGGAGTTTTTCCATGTCCATCGACCATGTCGAAGAGATCACGGGCGACGGCGAAGAGGAGCAGACGGCGACGCCGTCGACGACAGCCGCGACCGCCACGGTGACCGCAGCCGTCCACTACTACTCGGTCGCCCCCGGCGTCCGAGTCAACGTCCGCAGCGGTCCCAGCACCAGCTACAGCATCGTCCGCGTCCTCGCCGAGGGCGCCACGGTCCCGATCTACTGCCAGACACCCGGCCAGACCATCTCCGGCCCCTACGGCACGACCAACCTCTGGGACAACATCGCCGACGGCCAGTACATCTCCGACGCGTACGTCTACACCGGCAGCGACGGCTATGTGGCGGGACGCTGCGGCTGAGGCCGGCGCCGAGGCTGTGGCCTGGTCAGGGGCCGAGAGTCGGCCCCTGACCAGGAGCCAGCCATAATCGGACCCGTGAGCGACGAGCAGAACGGCGGCACCCAGACGACTCCGGCAGGCCCCCGCCCCGAACCCATCCGCTTCTTCGGGACGACCTGGCTGAACCACGACGGCAACTACGCGACCCGCCGCGCGACCGTGTCCGTCGGTTCGCTCGCCGCCGTGGCCGTCTCCTGCCTGGTGCTGCGCCTCGCGTACGAGGGCCTGCGACTCGCGGCTGTCGGCGGCTTCGTCATCGTCGTGGTCGTCGTCATGTTCGCGATCTGCACCGCCCTGGCCTTCGGCCACACCTGGGGTTCGTTCACCAAGCGCCCCGACCCGGCCCGCCAGTCCTCCCTCCGCGGCCTCCTCACCATCGGCTTCGTCGGCTCCCTCACCGCCTACTTCCTCCGCTCCCTCAAGGAGGCCCCCGGCGAGTCCCTCCACCGCGAGGAATACGAGACGGCCCGCACCCAGTACGAGCGCCGCACCGCCAAACGAACCGGCAACCCGGCGAAGCGCCGCCGCGCCTAGTCGTTGTCGGCGCCGAGCCCCAGGTAGTGGCTGAGGTGCGTGGCCGCGTCGAGCATGGCGAGGCCACGCGCGGTCAGCTTGCGCTGCCAGTCGTCCAGGGCAAGGGACAGTGTCTCGGTGCCCCCGGCCGTGCGGATCTGCTCGACCACGGTGGCGATGTGCTCCAGCTGATAGCCCCCGCGCCTGAGGAGATGGGCGAGCTCGGCATCGCGGATGTCGCCCGCGCGGAAGACGCGGTATCCCGTGCGCGGGTCCCGTGCGGGGGTGAGGATGCCGGCCTCTTCCCAGTTGCGCAGGGTCGCCGGGGTGACATCGAGCTGATGGGCGAGTTCGCCGATGGTTCGCGCGGCGAGGTCCCTTGATCGTCCCGAAACGGCGTCCTGCCCGGTCCCGGTCTCAGCGCCGGTCTCGGACTCCGCCGTCAGATGACCCACCGCTCTGCGTACCGCGTCCAGGGTCTCCCGATCGCGGAGCAACTGGCTGTGACCACGGTCGATGATCGTGAGGGCGTCATCGAGTTCGCCCTGCTGGAGCGCGTTCATGATCCGGCCACCGGCCGAGTGGCCGTGGCCCGCGACGAGGGCGAGGTACGCGCGGAGCGCCGCCGCATGCACCTCGGTGTAGATCCGGTACCCACTGCGCGTGCGCTCGGCGGGCGGGATGAACCCGTCCCGCTCGTAGTTGCGGACCGCCTGGGTCGAGATGCCGTGCTCACGCGCGAGGTCGGCAGGGCGCAGGGTTTTCACGAGTTTGAGACTTTACGCCACGAGACAGTGTCCAGAGCTACCAAAGCCTTGGCAAGGCCTTCCCAAAGCCTCAACCGAGCTTTCAAAGATACGATTGAGGCCCATGAGTCAGGACATCCGAGACTTCGTGACCTCGTCGTGCGACCTGTTGGCCCTGGGTGAGCCGACGCACCGTGAACCGGCCTTCGCATGGGTCCGAAACGAACTGTTCGTGCAACTCGTCGAGCACGGCTTCCGATCCATCGCCCTCGAAACCGACCGCGTCGCCGCGCTCACCGTGAACGACTTCGTCCAGGAGGGGATCGGCACCCTCGACGCGGTCATGACCGAAGGCTTCTCCCACGGCTTCGGACAACTGGACGCCAACAGGCACCTGGTCGCATGGATGCGCGAGTACAACCAGAACCAACCCCCGACGGAACGCCTCACCTTCCACGGCTTCGACGCCCCCATGGAAACCACCAGCGCCCCCAGCCCCCGGCGGTACCTCGAACACGCCCGCGACTACCTCACACGCGACCTCGCCCTCGCCGCCGACGCGGACCTCGCCCTCGCCCTCGATCTGGACGTCGACTTCGCGAGCCTCCTCGGCGACGACGAACGATGGAGCCGCCAAGAGGCGGTCTGGCACGCGGCCATGTCGGTCGGCGCCACGCCCGAGGCCGAGAAGCTCCGATCCCTCGCGGACGACATGCTCACCTCGCTCTACGCCCGCGCACCACAACTGATCGCGTCGACCTCCCGGGCCGAGTGGCGCCGAGCCAAGACCCACCTCACGGCCGGCCTCGGCCTGCTCCGCTACCACAAGCAGGCATCACAGCGCATCGAGGAAGCCGCACGCATATCCAGCCTGGGCGCCACCCGGGACGCGCTGATGGCCCAGAACCTCCTCGACATCCGAGCCGTCGAGGCCCACCGGGGCCCGACCCTGCTCTTCGCACACAACGTCCACCTCCAGCCAACCCTGATCACCATGCCCATGGCGGACATGGTCACCAACTGGTACGGCGCCGGCGACATCATGAAGTCGCTGTCGGACGAGCACCACACCTTCGTCGCCGGCAGCCTCGGCCGGAACGAGACGTTCGGCCTGCGAGAACCCGAACCGGACACCTACGAGGGCTTCCTGCAGCGCCGTATCACGCCATGGGGCCTGACTACGACGACCACGTTCCCCTCTTCCGCCCGCACCCGCACCGACCCCACCCCGGAACAGGGCTACTTCCCTCTCGACGAGGCGACCCTCGCCGGGGCGGACGCGATCCTGCACATCAACGACGGCCCAACCATCACCACGCCCTGACAGGCCGGCGGGACCCCAAGGGGCGTGCTCCTCCCGGAGGTTGGGGACACGCCCTCTCCCGCACACTCCCCACCCGGCGACCATGTCCCCATGACGACCCCCTACCGTTCCTGTGGACTGAGCAGAAGCGAGTCCACTCTGCCGCGCGCCCCGAACGGTCTTGGGCGTACTGGTCCCCGGCGTACTCGACCCCGGGGCGGCGACACGGATCGTGTCCGTGGTCCGGGCCCGGGAGGCCCCCGCGGCCGGAGGCCGCTGATGAACGCTGCCCTACGCGACCTGGCCAGGTGGGTACGGCCAGAGGCGACGGGGAGGCCCCGAACCATCACTCCGGTGGAGCGGGGGCCCCGCACACTGGCGCCGTACCCGGCGTCCCGGATCGCACGATCCCCGTAGCCCGAACGGCCCAGGACGCCGCAAGCACAGAAGCCGACCATCACACGATCGAGTCGAACCGTCCTCGTTCACGCTTCCTCGTGAGCAGCTGGCAACCCCTCTCACACCGCCCGAGCCCACTCCTTCAACGCGGCCGCAGCCCAGTACGCGGCGAATCGCCCCTCCTACCCACCCGCCCTCCTGGACACCATCGAAGACCTGGCCGCCCGTCCCTTCCACGGCTCACGAACGGTCGACATAGGCGCCGGCACCGGCATCGCCGCGAGGTCTCCCTGGACACCCACCTGGCCAACATCGCCAGCCACTCGGCGTTCCTCGTCCTGGGTGAAGAGGCCACCGCCGAGTTCCTCACCGAGGAGCGAGCCCACCTCCGATGGCTCTTCCCTACCGAAACCATCGAAGAGACCTACGACGTAGACCTACTGGTGGCCATCCGCCCCTGAGCCCCCAGCCGCTCCAGCTTCTGCCCCTCCAACCCCTCCCGACTGTCTCCGCCCGTCCCCGCAAGGCCCCCGCGACCGACCTTATCCGGCCCTGCCGGCCCCTCAAGCTCGCCCTTCTCACCCACCGTGCCGCTCTCCTGAACGCGCCCAGCCCTCCAGGCCGCCAAAGCCGCCGCACACGCGTGATCCACATGCCGCAACCCGCCCAACTCCAGCCGCACATCCCGGTCTTGGGGCACCCCCTCCAACGCGTCCAGCAACTTCGGCAACCGCAGGAACGTCGCGTTCCCGACCACACGCACCACCACTCCCGCGTTCCCCTGGTCCTCGGTCTCGACCTGCACATGGCTGATGTCCCACGCGGTTTTCGCCACGGCCAACGCGAGCCCCACCAACACGCCTTCGAACAGATTCCAGGCCACGATCGCCAGGGCCGTGACCCCGAGGACGACCACCTCTCCGCGATGCCGCCCTCGCCACAACACCACCAGCTCCCGTACGGGCACGAGCTTGCACCCCGCATACACCAGCAGCCCGGCCAACGCCGCCACCGGAATCACTTCGAGCACCCCGGGCAAAAGGGCCGCGAACACCAGCAACCACACCCCGTGCAGCACCCGCGAGGCCTTGGTCCGTGCCCCCGCCCGCACGTTCGCCGCACTCCGTACGATCACCGCGGTCATCGGCAAGGCCCCGAGCACCCCACACACGACGTTCCCGGCCCCCTGCGCGACCAGTTCCCGGTCGTAGTCGGTCCGCGGCCCGTCATGCAGCTGATCCACGGCCGCCGCACTGAACAACGACTCGGCGGACGCGATCAGCGCGAACGCGAGCACCGTCCCTACGACCCCCATCTGCGAGAGCAACGCCAGATCATCGACCGACGGCACCCGCACGGCCTCCAGCAACCCCTGCACCTCGACCCGCCGGACCCCCAGGTCGAACACCCCGGTCACCACGGCCGCACCCCCGACTGCCACCAACGGCGCCGGCACGAAACGCGCCCCCCGACGCCATCGAGGCCACACCACCAGTACGACGACGGTCGCGCCCCCGACCGCGAGGGCAACGGGATCCACAGCCCCCGGCAACGAACCGAGTCCCGTGACCTTCTCGACCGCACCTCCCCCGGGCGCGGCAACGTCCCCCATGGCGTACACCTGCCCCGCCACCAGCACCAGCCCGATCCCGGCGAGCATCCCCTGCACCACGGCCACGGACACCGCCCGGAACCACCGCCCGAGCCGCAACACCCCCAACCCGAGCTGCACCACTCCGGCCCCGAGCACCAGCACACCCAGCGCCGACAGCCCATACGTCCGTACGGCCTCGTACACCAGCACCGTCAATCCGGCCGCCGGCCCGCTGACCTGCAGACTGCTCCCGGGCAACCCCCCGACGACCAGCCCACCCACGATCCCGGTGACCAGCCCCAACTCGGCGGGTACTCCCGACGCCACCGCGACCCCGACACATAAGGGCAACGCCACAAGAAAGACGACGAGCGAGGCGGCCAACTCCCCCCGCCACAAAGAGTGAAGTCGAAATGGGTTTGAGGCATTACGCATGAGGTGACGCACCTCCGGCAGTCAACGGTCAAATCAACAGGAGTGCCCGACAGGAGATGACGCGGTCCCGCGCCGGGGGAGGGGCCCGGCGAACGAGCACAAGAGCTCACAACGGAGACCGCCACACACCACCGCGGCGATTAGACGAGGCCCTACGACCACGCTCTGCAACCAATTGTCACTCAAAGCGAGCAGTGGCGGCACCCCTTTCTCGCCCTCGTTGACGGCGGCGGATGCGCACACCCCCGGAATCCCGCCTTCCGATCACCCCGTCGCGCGCCCCGCGCCCCTCGCCACCCCCACCACGCCCCTCCCGCTCCCGCACCCCTGCAGCCCCGGCCCGCCTGTGGTCCTTGACGCTCCACCGAAGCCGACGCATTATTCATCACATGATGAATTACTCGCAGAAGAAGCCTCCACCGCCCCCCACGCCCGCCATCCAGGCCGACAGCCTCACCGTCATCCGAGGCCCCCGCACGGTTCTCCGGAGCCTCGACTTCGCGGTACCCCACGGCCAGATCACCGGCCTCCTGGGCCCCTCCGGCTGCGGCAAGTCGACCTTGATGCGAGCGATCGTCGGCACCCAGGCCAAGGTCACCGGAACCCTGCAAGTCCTCGGCCACCCCGCGGGCGCCCCCGCCCTCCGCTCCCGCATCGGCTACGTCACCCAGGCGCCCTCCGTCTACAACGACCTGACGGTCCGCCAGAACCTCGCCTACTATGCCGCGATCCTCGACCCCGGCCGCACCGCCACCGAACGCCGCCACGAGAACGTCACCCGAGCCATCGCCGACGTGGACCTCACCTCCCACGCCGACACACTCGCCGGCAACCTCTCCGGCGGCCAACGCAGCCGCGTCTCCCTGGCCGTGGCCCTCCTCTGCACCCCCGAACTCCTGGTCCTCGACGAACCCACCGTCGGCCTGGACCCGGTCCTCCGCCGCGACCTCTGGGACCTCTTCCACACGATCGCCACCCAGCGCCGGGCGACGCTCCTGATCTCCTCCCACGTCATGGACGAGGCCGAGCGCTGCCACCGCCTCCTCCTGATGCGCGAAGGCGAGATCCTCGCCGACGACACCCCCGAGGCCCTCCGCACCCGCACCCACGCGGAAACAGTCGAGGCAGCCTTCCTGCACCTGGTGGACGAGGCGACCGCCACCGACGCACCCCACAAGGAGCCGGCACGATGACCCCCACGAAGAACGCGCACGCACCCGCACCCCCGGCCACGTCCCGCCCGAGAGCCCTCAACCACTCTCGTACGACGGCCACGGCGGCCCGAGTCCTCCGCCAACTCGGCCACGACCCCCGCACGATCGCCCTGCTCCTCCTCATCCCGTGCGTGATGCTGTTCCTGCTCCGCTACGTCTTCGACGGCAGCCCACGCGTCTTCGACTCCATCGGCGCCTCACTCCTCGGCATCTTCCCGCTGATCACGATGTTCCTGGTCACCTCGATCGCGACCTTGCGCGAACGCACCTCCGGCACCTTGGAACGCCTCCTCGCCATGCCTCTCGGCAAGGGCGACCTCATCGCGGGCTACGCCCTCGCCTTCGGCACGCTCGCGATCATCCAGTCCACACTCGCCACAGGTCTGGCGGTCTGGTTCCTCGACCTGGACGTCACCGGCTCCCCCTGGCTCCTTCTCGTCGTCGCCCTCCTCGACGCCCTGCTGGGCACCGCCCTCGGCCTCTTCGTCTCGGCCTTCGCCGCCTCCGAGTTCCAGGCCGTCCAGTTCATGCCGGCCGTGATCTTCCCCCAACTCCTCCTCTGCGGCCTCTTCACTCCCCGCCCCGACATGCACCCCGCCCTCGAAGCCCTCTCCAACGTCCTCCCCATGTCCTACGCGGTTGACGGCATGAACGAGGTCCTCCTCCACACCGACATGACCGCCAACTTCATCCGAGACGCCGCGATCGTCGCCGGCTGCGCCCTCCTGGTCCTCACCTTGGGAGCAGCAACCCTGAGGCGCCGAACGACGTAGCTACGCCTAGCTGCGGGCAGTCGTGCCGCTGGGGCGATGGGGGAGGGTGGGCGCAGCGGCACCTCGGAGCGCCGAGTTGCGCGCCCCTCCGCCCGGCCTCACCCGCCGGGCACCTGTCCAGGCCACATCCCGCCCACCGGACACCAAAGCCACCCCCCGCCCCCTGATGCGAGGATGACCCCAGGACGACGCACCCCCGGAGGGCACCCGCACCATGACCCAGAAAGTCGCAGTCCTCGGCACCGGCAAGATCGGCGAGGCCCTGCTCAGCGGCATGATCCGAGCCGGCTGGGCCCCCGCGGACCTCCTGGTCACCGCCCGCCGCCCCGAACGCGCCGAAGAACTACGCACCCGCTACGGCGTCACCCCGGTCACCAACCCCGAGGCCGCGAAGACCGCCGACACCCTGATCCTGACGGTCAAGCCCCAGGACATGGCCACCCTCCTCGACGAACTCGCCCCGCACACCCCCGCCGACCGCCTGGTCATCAGCGGCGCGGCGGGCATCCCCACCTCCTTCTTCGAAGAGCGCCTGGCCGCAGGCACTCCAGTCGTCCGTGTCATGACGAACACCCCCGCCCTCGTCGACGAGGCCATGTCCGTCATCTCCGCCGGCAGCCACGCGAGCGAGGCCGATCTCGCGCACGCCGAGGAGATCTTCGGCGCCGTGGGCAAGACGCTCCGCGTCCCCGAGTCCCAGCAGGACGCCTGCACCGCCCTCTCAGGCTCGGGTCCGGCGTACTTCTTCTACCTGGTCGAAGCCATGACCGACGCGGGCATCCTCCTCGGCCTGCCCCGCGACAAGGCCCACGACCTCATCGTCCAGTCCGCCATCGGCGCGGCCACGATGCTCCGCGACAGCGGCGAACACCCCGTCAAACTCCGCGAAAACGTCACCTCCCCCGCAGGTACGACGATCAGCGCCATCCGCGAACTCGAGAACCACGGGGTGCGCGCCGCGCTGATCGCCGCCCTGGAGGCCGCGCGCGACCGCAGCCGCGAGCTGGCCTCCGGCAACAACAGCTGACCTCGCTTGCAGCGCCGCTCGCTCAGCTGGCGGCGCTGTTCAGGCAGCCAACAACCCGATCGCCCGATACGCCGCATCCACCCTCGGCCGAGCCATCTCTCTGGCCTTCTCCGCACCCAACCGCAACACCCCCTCCACGTACGCAGGATCCGCGCACAAGTCCTTGTGCCTCTCCTGTACGGGCCTGAGGAGCTCGACCACGGCCTCTGCGGTGTCCTTCTTCAAAGCTCCGTACGATTCATATACACCGCTCAGGTCCTCGGGGTTCCCGCCCTCGCACGCCGCGAGGATCTCCAGCAGATTGGCGAGCCCGGGCCGCCCTTCCCGGTCGTAGACGACATCCCGCCCACTGTCGGTCACGGCCCGCATGATCTTCTTCCGCACCACGTCCGGCTCGTCCAGCAGATAGACGATTCCCGGCCCCACGTCGTCCGTCTTCCCCATCTTCGAAGTCGGCTCCTGCAGGTTCATGACCCGAGCCCCGACCTTCGGATGCGTCGCCCGCGGCACGACGAACGTGTGCCCGTACCGCTGGTTGAACCGCACCGCCAGATCCCGAGTCAGCTCCACATGCTGCGTCTGGTCGTCACCCACCGGCACCTCATCGGTCCCGTACGCCAGGATGTCCGCCGCCATCAGCACGGGATACGTCAGCAACGACAGCCGGACACTCCCACCCCGCTCCCGTTCCCGCGCGGCCTTCTCCTTGTACTGGATCATCCGCCGCATCTCGCCGTCGCTGGCCACGCACTCCAACAGGTACGACAACCGCGCGTGCTCATCCACATGACTCTGTACGAAGACGGTGCACAGCTCCGGATCCAACCCCGAGGCCAGCAACAACGTCGCCGCCTGCCGACTGAGCCTGCGCACCCGCGCCGGATCGTGGTCCACGGTCAGCGCGTGCAGATCCACGATGCAGAACAGCGCATCCGTCCCGTGCTGATCGACCTCGGCCCACCGCCGTACGGCTCCCAGGTAGTTCCCGAGCGTCAGATGCCCTGTCGGCTTGATCCCGCTGAAGACCCGCGTCATCTCTCATCCTCCTGGTCAGGACCGCCGCCACCTGCCGGCCGTCCCCCTGGAGGGAGATACGAGAACGGCCGCCGGGGCGGCGGCCGTCGAGTGCATACGTGAGCACGGCCGCCGTCAGGCGGCCCACCACTGCTGGTGACACGTACGCGTAGTCATGGGGGCCAGGCTACGCCTCGGAGGTACCGCCCGGCAGCGAGTTGACACACCCAGGGCCGATCCGTAGTGTTCTCCGAGTTGTCCGACGTGAGCGCCGACCCTCGGTCGGTCCCCGGACAGCATTCCGCAGGTAACCACCAACAATCGACGACCCGTCGTCGTGCTGTTGGCATGCGTATTTACGGAATGAGGAATCCGCGTTCGAAAGGACGCAGCCCCCGATTAGCTCGGGAGCTCGGAATCCGCTAAAGTCTCACTCGTCGGAACGGCCCAACAGCCGTGAAGACAAGCCCCGCTGACTGGGAATCAGGACCGAAAGGATCTGATAGAGTCGGAACCGCCGGAAAGGGAAACGCGAAAGCGGAAACCTGGAAAGCATCGAGGAAATCGGATCGGAAAACGATCTGATAGAGTCGGAAACGCAAGACCGAAGGGAAGCGCCCGGAGGAAAGCCCGAGAGTAAGCTCGCACGTCCGGTTCGGAGGGAGGCCACGCGGAAAAGGATCAGCTCGCAGCTGGTACCTCGCCGCGTGGCCGACCCTACGAAGAAGCTCCACAAGCAGCTCAAATCCCTTCCCTGGAAGCAGATCCCGCTGCAGGGCCGCACCCACGACACCGGCCACGGACGCGGTGAGATCCGCTGCATCAAGGTGTGCACGGCGAACAGCCTGCTCTTTCCCGGCGCCCGCCAGGCCATCCAGCTCAAACGCCGCCGAATGGACCGCAAGACCGGCAAGGTCAGCATCAAGACCGTCTACGCGGTCACCAGCCTCACTGCGGAACAGGCCACACCCGCCGAGCTCGCTCGGCTGATCCGCAGCCACTGGAAGATCGAAGCCCTGCACCACGTCCGAGACGTGACGTTCGCCGAGGACGCCTCCCAGCTGCGAACCTGCTCCGCACCCCGCGCCATGGCGACCTGGCGCAACCTCGCCATCGGCGCCCTTCGCCTCGCCGGGAAGAGCAGCATCGCCGCTGGCCTCCGGCGCAACGCCCGCGACGCCAGCCGACCTCTCGCCCTCCTCGGACTCACATGATCACGAAACGGACGTCACGCGACTACGCTGAAGCCCTGGTGAGGGCCCACCAGCACTTCACATCTCAGGCTGGGTCGTCTGTGGGCCGTCGAAGGGCGGCCCCACAGTGACCAACGATGGCCATCAACGACCTTTCGCTCATCGTCCTGCCTTGCACCGACGTTGAGCTCACGAGGTTGCTCCACAGCCGCATCACTACCTCCGCAACAATCGGCAGGAGTGGGAGGAGTACCGCTGCGAGGTGACGGGTTCGAGCTGCGGAACAACCTGCCGGTGCTGTAAGCAGTTCAGGGCAGCCGCGAGCCACAGTGCGCAAGCAGAGAAGCAGCCCGCCGACGGGGGAAGATCGGCGGGCTGCTGTGGTGGTGCCGCAGTGGCTCGGTGGGCCCGGAGGCCTCAGTGGACGGAGTGCTCCTCCAGGGGGAACGTACCGCCGACGACGTCCTCGGCGAAGGCCTTGGCCGCGCCGGTCATGACCTCGCGGAGATTGGCGTACTGCTTCACGAACTTCGGTACGCGGCCGCCGGTCAGGCCGAGCATGTCGGTCCAGACCAGGACCTGTGCGTCCGTCTCGGGGCCTGCCCCGATGCCGACCGTCGGGATGTGCAGCACCCGCGTGACCTCGGCTGCCAGCTCCGCCGGGACCAGCTCCAGGACCACCGCGAACGCGCCCGCGTCCTGGACGGCCTTCGCGTCGCGCAGCAGCTGTGCCGCTGCCTCCTCGCCCCGGCCCTGCACGCGGTAGCCCATCGCGTTGACGGACTGCGGGGTGAGGCCGATGTGGGCCATGACCGGGATGCCGGACTCGACGAGGAGCCGGATCTGTTCGTGCGACCGCTCGCCGCCCTCCAGCTTGACCGCGCCGACGCCCGCTTCCTTCACCAGCCGGGTCGCCGAGCGCAGCGCCTGCACCGGACCCTCCTGGTACGAGCCGAAGGGCAGGTCGCCGACGATCAGGGCGCGGCTGGTGCCCCGTACGACGGCCGCCGACAGCATGGTCATCTCGTCGAGGGTGACGGGCACGGTCGTGTCGTACCCGAGGTGGCAGTTGCCCGCCGAGTCGCCGACGAGCATGACCGGGATGCCGGCCTCGTCGAAGACGGACGCGGTCATCGAGTCGTACGCGGTGAGCATGGGCCACTTCTCGCCGCGCTCCTTGGCGAGGGCGATGTCGCGGACGGTGATACGGCGCGTGCCCTTGCCCCCGTACAGCGCCTTGCTGCCGTCGGAGGGCTTCGTCTGGGCAGCCGAAAGCTGCGTCATGGCTACAGCTCCTTCATGTCATCTCGAGGCGCCCTTACGGCGTCCCCGGACCAGCTCCATGGTGGCACCTCGTGCCAGAGAGGGCCAGGGGAAGGGAGGCGCTGTGACCGTTCAGGCACCGGCACGGAAGGCCACTTGCACGTAAGGCACGGGTAAAGATTTACGATACGAGACGGTGCCGTATCGAAATGGCCTTACGATCGACCGTATGACTACCGCAGTCCCTGACTCCCGGATACCAGCGGCGGTGCATCGGCGTCGCTGGGTGATTCTCGGTGTGCTGATGCTGAGCCTGGTGATCGTGGTGCTCGACAACTCGATCCTCAACGTCGCCATCAAGACGATCTCGACCCCGGAACCGACCGGCCTCGGCGCCACGCAGAGCGAACTGGAGTGGGCGATCAACGCCTACACGCTCGTCTTCGCGGGGCTGCTGTTCACCGCGGGCCTCCTCGGCGACAGGCTCGGCCGCAAGCGGGTGCTGCTCGGCGGTCTCGTCGTCTTCGGCATCGGCTCGGCGCTGGCCGCCGAGTCGGGCTCGCCGGCCGAACTCATCGCGTTCCGCGCGATGATGGGCCTCGGCGCCGCCTTCGTGATGCCCGCCACGCTCGCCGTCCTGATGCACGTCTTCGAGCGCGAGGAACAGCCGAAGGCCATCGGGATCTGGGCGGGCGGGGTCGGCCTCGCCATCGCCATCGGGCCGATCACCGGTGGTGTGCTTCTCGACCACTTCTGGTGGGGTTCGGTCTTTCTGATCAATGTGCCGATCGTCGTCCTCGCGGTGGGGCTGATGGTGTGGCTGGTACCTGATTCCCGCGACCCGAATCCCGGGCGGATCGATCCCGTCGGTGTGCTGCTGTCCGTCGTCGGGCTCGTCCTGCTCGTCTACGGCATCATCAGGGGCGGCCAGCTCGCCGACTTCACCGATGTCACGGTCCTCGGGACCATCGCGGCCGGTCTCGCGGTCCTTGCCGCCTTCGTCGTGTTCGAGAAGCGCAGCGACCATCCGTCCATCGACATCACGTTCTTCAAGAACAAGGTCTTCTCGGCCGCCATCGGCGTCATCGGCCTGGTCTTCTTCGCCCTGATGGGCGTGACGTTCTTCTCCGTCTTCTACACCCAGACCGTACGCGGCTACTCGCCGCTCCAGACCGGCCTGTTGATGCTGCCGCTGGCCGTCGCGCAGCTCGTGTTCGCGCCGCGTGCCCGCCTCGTCGTCGACCGCTTCGGCAACAGCGCGGTGTGTACGACGGGCATGCTGCTGATCGCCGCGATGCTGGCCGCGTTCGCCGTGCTGGACGCGGACACGCCGATCTGGGTCCTCGAAGTGATCTTCTTTGTCATGGGCGCGGGCATGGCCCACGTCATGACCCCGCTGAGCGTCGTCATCATGCAGGCCCTGCCCCGGGAGAAGGCGGGCTCCGCGTCCGCGCTCAGCAACACCTTCCGTCAGGTCGGCGGAGCCCTCGGTATCGCCGTACTGGGCTCCGTGCTGTCGACCGCCTACCGCGGCGGTATCGAGGGCGAGCTGCCCGCCGGCGCCCCGCACGCCGCCGCCGAGTCCATCGAGGCCACCCTCGGCTTCGCCGCCCGCCTCGGTCAGCGGGGCGAGGCCCTGGTCGGCCCGGCCCACGACGCCTTCCTGCACGCCATGCACGTCACCGCGCTGTGCGGGGCGGGCATCGCCGCCGTCGGGGCGGTGGTCATGGCGCTGTTCCTGCCGGGGAGGACGAACACCGGCCAACGGGAGGAGAAGGAGGCGGAATTGGTGGCCGCCGACCGTTGATCTTCGGCCACCGAGGCCGTACCGGGCGCCCTTGACCGCCGTATGCGGGATCGCTGTACACGAGATCGCTGTACACGAGATCGCCGTATGCGGGATCGCCGTACACGAGGGAGAATCGCCCCGCACGACGACAGAGAGTGGAGTGGACCGTGAGCCTCGTCGACAGCCGGGCCGGAGACACCGGGGATGAGCGGGTCGTCAGCCCGGTACGGGGGCGGCCCCGGAGCGAGGCCGTGGAGCGTTCCATCATCGAGGGCGCGATGAAGCTCCTCGAAGAGGGCGTACCGCTCGCGGAGTTGTCCATCGAGCGGGTGGCCCGCACCGCCGGCGTCGGCAAGGCCACCATCTACCGCCGCTGGAGCGGCAAGGAGGAACTCTTCCTCGACGTGGTGCGCACCGCCGAGCCCCCGGACCCGGTGCTGCCCGGTACCTCGATGCGTGACGACCTCGTGGTGCTGCTCGAAGCGACGCGCCAACGCGGACTCCTCAACCGGTCGTCGGCGATCCTGCACAACGTCTTCGCCCAGATGAAGAGCAGCCCCAAGATCTGGAACGCCTATCACGCCACTGTCGTCGCCCCGCGCCGCCAGGCCGGGACCGACGTGCTGCGCCGCGGACAGCGCGACGGCGAAATCCGTGCCGACGTGGACATCGACCTCATCGGCGACCTGATCTTCGGCCCCATGCTCGTTCGCACGATCATGCGCCCGGACGCGGATCTCCCCGAGGATCTCGCCCAGCGGATCGTCGACACGGCGCTCGAAGGGCTGCGTCCGCCTGCGAGGTGAGTCACATCCCAATGTGCACGTTTCGTTACAGACCTCAACGCCCTTCGCGCCGGTTCGGAACTCCGAACTGCGACTTGTTCGTCCTCGTGCCTGTACGGCCGCCGTGGGCGGCAGGATCGACGGCCATCATCCCCTAGGGTCTAGGGGGTGTTGGAGAGTCCCGTGCGGTGCCCGCGGCGCCCGGCACACACCTCGCCGCACCGGCCAAAGACCCGAGTAGCTCCGCTACGAGGGCCTTCGTCCGGCACACCGAGGGCACGCACCGGCTGTGACACCAGCCGCTGCCGCGGCGGGCGTGGGCACCGCACGGGACTCTCCGACACCCCCTCGACGCGGGGGGACGATGGTGCACGGCAGGTTGTGAGGCGAGGTATGGCGCAGGCGTACATGACGGAGACGGGCGGCGGCGGCATGGGGCAGGGCCGCGAAGGATCCCGGCTTCGGCGCCTGCTCGCTCGGTGGTTCGGTCGCTTGTTCGGCGGTTGGAGAGGGGACCGGCGGATCTGGCGGCGCGGGATCGTCGTCGCGGTCCTCGCGCTCCTCATCGCGCTGGTGATGGTGCTGCACGCCCAGGTTCCCAACGCGGTCGGCAACCTCGGCAGCCTGACCGAGACGTTCCTGCCCTGGCTGGGCGTGGCGATCCCGCTGTTGCTGATCCTCGCGCTGGTCCGCAAGTCGGCGACCGCGCTGATCGCGATCCTCGTCCCGACGATCGTCTGGCTGAATCTGTTCGGCGGACTCGTCACCAGCAAGACCGGCGGCGGCGGCGACCTCACCGTCGTCACCCACAACGTCAACGCGGAGAACACCGACCCCTCCGGTACGGCCCGCGACGTCGCCGCCTCCGGCGCGGACATCGTGGCCCTGCAGGAGCTGGCCGAGACCGCGGTGCCGGTGTACGAGAAGGCGCTGGCGGCGACGTACAAGTATCACAAGGTCGTCGGCACCATCGGGATGTGGAGCAAGTACCCGATGGGCGGCACCAAGGCCGTCGACATCAAGCTGGGCTGGGCGCGCGCCATCCGCTCGGCGGTGACGACGCCGGAGGGACCGGTCGCCGTGTACGTCGCCCATCTGCCCTCGGTGCGGGTGAAGCTGGAGGCCGGGTTCACCGCCCGCCAGCGCGACAAGAGCGCCAACGCCCTCGGTGAGGCCATCGCCGACGAACCCATCCAGCAGGTCGTCCTCCTCGGCGACCTCAACGGCACGATGAACGACCGCGCCCTCAACGCCGTCACCGCCCAGATGCGCTCCACCCAGGGCGCCGCCGGCGACGGCTTCGGCTTCAGCTGGCCGGCGTCGTTCCCGATGGCCCGTATCGACCAGATTCTGGTCAAGGGCATGGAACCGATGGCCTCGTGGACCCTGCCCGAGACGAGCAGCGATCACCTGCCGGTGGCGGCGCGGGTGACGATCGACACGTCTGGGGGCTGACGGGGCTGTCGGGGCCTTGGGAATGGTCGGCGGGATGGTCGGCGGGATGGTCTGCGAGCTGGTCGGCCGGGAGAGTTTGTTCAGGCGGTGAACACGCAAGCGGATGACCGCCGGTCCTCCCGTGTTCTCTTTGAACTGCTCTCCACGGGAAAGCATCCCGGGCGAAGAGACCGGGGCTTGGCTCAGGGAGCACTTCGAGGGTGATCCGGAGTGGGACGGGTGATCGGGGGCGGGTCAGCCGGTGGGGCGTGTCGGGTTCAGGGATCGGGCGAAGTCGGCGAGGTTCCGGAAGTCGTCCTCGCGCATACCGATCCTCGGGTTGACATGGTGCAGAAGCGCCTGGGCGCGGTGGCGGGCAGTCACGTACGCATGGTCCCGCTCGCTCTGTTCGTCGTCGACCCAGGCGAAGGGACGGCCGTCGGCGTGGTCCACCAGGAGTGCGGTCTTCCAGTGGACCCCGTCAGGGCGCTCCTGGAACAGGGCGTCGCCGAAGTCCACGAAGGGGAGTTCGGGAAGGCCGAGCACCGGGGCGATCCACCGGTTGGCCTCCGCCATCCATGTGGTCGCCCAGCACAACTCGTAGTCGAGCCGGAGCAGGGCGCGGCCGTGCTCGGGGTTGAGCCAGACCCGCAGAGGCCGCCGCCGGCGCGAGAGTCCTCCGTACTCGTCAGGGCTTCGGCCTTCCAGGGGGACTCTGAGCGTGGTGTAGCCGTCGGGGCGCCTTTCCGGCTGGGCCGCGTACGGGTTGAGGGGTCCGTCCACGTCGAGAAACAGCAGCGGTCGGCTCATGGTGTCCCCCGGTTCGGCTCATTGTCGGCTGCGCCGGTGGCAGCGTAGCCGCGGCGCGTTGTTCGTAAACGGTTGTTCGTAGACGGTTGTTCGTAGACGGCTGTCAGTAGATGACGGATACGATCTCGCAGACGGCCTCGGCGAGGCGCCGCTCGCCCTCTACGCGGGCGCGGCCCAGGGCGGCGGCAGGATCGATGCCCCGACTGCACAGACGCCAGGCGGTCTCCGAATCCAGGCGTACCGAAGCAGTCGGCTCGGCGCCGGGCGGTTCTGACAGGGACCAGCCGTCCGCTGTGGCCGTGGCGGTCCAACTGCCGCCGGCCGGCCCCTCGACGATCACCTCGACCTGGGTCCCGGCAGACGTGGGCGTGTTCCGCAGGGTGTGGGGCAGGGCCCGCATGAAGGTGTCCAGGACGGTGGACAGGGCGTGCGGTTCCGGGTCGGTGGCGTGACCGAGGGCATGGCGGATCTGTTGGCGGTGGGTCCAGTACTCGGTGAACTCCCGGGCGATGTCCAGCCAGGCCGGCGCCGGGTCGACTCCCGCCCATGACACCCCCAGGGCAGGAGCCTCCAGGTCGGCCGTGGCGAAGCGGGCGGCGAGCTCGGCCCCGGCCGTCTCCAGGGCGTCGATGAGCGAAGCGGGGCTGTCGTCGGCGCGGAGGTCCACCCATTCCTGGTTGGTGCGGTGGATGAACTCCTCCACCGACTCGCCTGGCGCGAAGACCCGCTCGTATCCGCCGTATTCGCTCGGAGCGTGACCGAGGCGGCCGTAGATGTCGCCGAGGACGTGGGCGGCGACGTCACGCACCGTCCAGCGGGGGAGCGCCGGCCTGCTCCAGTCGGCGGGCCGCAGCTCCCGCAGGGTGTCGAGCAGGGCCTCCAGCTCGGGACCGAACAGGGCGCGTGCGTCGATGGGGGCGCCCAGCCAGGAGGTGCTGGACACGCCTTTGGAGACGTTGGACTCGGGAGTCATGGCCAAAGCTTGTCAGGAGATGAGTTTCCGGATCCGGCGGAGTCTGCCCTTCTGACAGGAAGGGGCACCCCATGCCGAACACCCCCCAAGCCCATCTCGACCTCCGCTACAGCGACTCCGCCGCCACCGCACCCCCCTGGCCGGAGGCCGAGGCATTGCTCGCCGAGGCCGAACTGTTCTGGATCTCGACAGTACGGCCCGACGGCCGCCCCCACGTCACGCCCCTGCCCGCGGTGTGGTCGGACGGCGCGCTGCACTTCTGCACCGGCCCAAAGGAGCGGAAGGCGAAGAACCTGGCCGGGAACCCGCACGTCGTACTCACCACCGGCACGAACACCTGGGACAAGGGTTACGACCTCGTGGTGGAGGGCGAGGCCATACGCGTGGCCGACGACGACAGGCTGCGCGAACTGGCCGCCGCGTGGGAGACGAAGTACGGCAGTTTCTGGCACTTCGAGGTACGGGAAGGGTATTTCCACCACGGTCCGGGCCACGCCCTCGTCTTCGCGGTGGCGCCCCGCACGGTTTTCGGCTTCGGTAAGGGAGAGCCGTTCAGTCAGACGCGGTGGCGGTTCGGCTGACATCCGATGGCATCCGACGTGGATAGAGGAGTCATATCCATGGACTTCACGCTCGAAGTGATCCCGCTGCCCGTGAGCGACATCGACCGCGCCCGGGACTTCTACCGGGACAAGGTCGGCTTCCACGTCGACATCGACCAGGAGGTCATGCCCGGCATGCGCATCGTGCAGCTGACACCCCCGGGCTCCGGCTGCTCGATCGCCCTGGGCGACTCCATCTGGGAGATGGCCCAGGGCCCCAAGCCTGCCCCCGGCTCCTACCATGGCCTGCAACTCTGCGTCGCCGACATCAAGGCGGCCCACGCCGAACTCGTCGAACGCGGCCTCGACGTCTCCGAACCCGTCCAGTACGCCCCCGACGACGGCGCCACCTTCATGTACTTCAAGGACCCGGACGGCAACGGCTGGGCGATCCAGGAGTACCGCCGCCGCGCCACCGAACCGCTCCGCCAGGTACTGGCCGATCTGGCCGCACGGCAGCAATAAGAACCCCGCACGTCAGACGGCCCCGGACGCGGTGTACTGACAGCCCTCGAGGCGCCGGTACCACCACACGTGATGGGGGCGCCACTCCCGCCGGGCGTCGGCGAACGGGTCCGGCAGGGTGCGCGCGAGGTAGACGGCGTCCAGGGCCGCCACCAGTCGTCCCAGCTCGGCGCGGGCCCGCGGGGGCAGGTTCCGCACGGCCGCGTCGAGCATGGCACGGGCGTGTCTGACGTCCCGGAGTTCACAGCCACGGCAGGAGCAGCCGTCCGCGTACGGATAGCGGGGCCGGCGTCCCGGCGGCCGGAGGAAGGCCCGGTACCGCCGCAGCGCGTGGTCGGTGACGCCGGGGAAGACGTAGTAGTCGGTGGAGAGCGCCTCGTACCGGTGGATGGCGAGGCTGGTACGGGCCGAGAGGCCGTGGACGCGGTCCGGGGCGGGGCTGTCCCAGCGCTGTGGACGGTGGTGTCGAGGCTGCTGTGCGGCGCGCAGCGCGCCGGGCCGCTTACGCGGCATCGGCCTTTCGTCGGTGTGCGGTCATGGAGATCATCATGCCGGTACCGGCGGGGCAGGCGGAAGGGGAGCCCGCACACGGGGCTCCCCTTCACAATCCGTCGCTGCGGAACAAGGGCCTTACAGCAGCCTTACCGCAGCCTTACAGCACAGGCAGGTTCTTCCGCAGCTCGAACGCCGTCACCTCGGAGCGGTACTCCTCCCACTCCTGCCGCTTGTTGCGGAGGAAGAAATCGAAGACGTGTTCGCCGAGGGTCTCGGCGACGAGGTCGCTGCGTTCCATGAGGGTCAGGGCCTCGCCGAGGTTCTGGGGGAGGGGCTCGATGCCCATCGCGCGGCGCTCGGCGTCCGAGAGGGCCCAGACGTCGTCCTCGGCGCCCGGCGGGAGCTCGTAGCCCTCCTCGATGCCCTTGAGGCCGGCGGCCAGGAGCATCGCGTAGGCGAGGTACGGGTTCGCCCCGGAGTCCAGGGAGCGGACCTCGACCCGTGCCGAGCCCGTCTTGCCGGGCTTGTACATCGGGACGCGGACCAGGGCGGAGCGGTTGTTGTGGCCCCAGCAGATGTACGAGGGGGCCTCGCCACCGGCGCCCGCCGTGCGCTCGGAGCCGCCCCAGATGCGCTTGTAGGAGTTGACCCACTGGTTGGTGACCGCGGCGATCTCGGCGGCGTGCTTCAGCAGGCCCGCGATGAAGGAGCGGCCGACCTTGGAGAGCTGGTATTCGGCGCCGGACTCGTAGAACGCGTTCCGGTCGCCCTCGAAGAGCGAGAGGTGCGTGTGCATGCCCGAGCCCGGGTGCTCACTGAACGGCTTCGGCATGAACGTCGCCTGGACGCCCTGCTCCAGCGCCACCTGCTTCATGACCAGGCGGAACGTCATGATGTTGTCCGCCGTCGAGAGGGCGTCGGCGTAGCGCAGGTCGATCTCCTGCTGGCCCGGCGCGCCCTCGTGGTGGGAGAACTCGACCGAGATGCCCATCGACTCCAGCATGGTGATCGCCTGGCGGCGGAAGTCCATGCCGACGTTGTGCGGGGTGTGGTCGAAGTAGCCCGAGTAGTCGGCCGGGGTCGGCCGGGAGCCGTCCGTCGGCTTGTCCTTCAGCAGGAAGAACTCGATCTCGGGGTGGGTGTAGAAGGTGAACCCCAGGTCGGAGGCCTTGGCCAGGGCCCGCTTCAGGACATAGCGCGGGTCGGCGAAGGACGGGGAGCCGTCCGGCATGAGGATGTCGCAGAACATACGGGCGGTGCCCGGGGCCTCCGCGCGCCACGGCAGGACCTGGAACGTCGACGGGTCCGGCTTGGCGATCATGTCGGACTCGTACACCCGGGCGAAGCCCTCGATGGCCGAGCCGTCGAAGCCGATGCCCTCGTCAAACGCCTGTTCCAGCTCGGCAGGGGCCACGGCCACGGACTTCAGGAAGCCCAGCACGTCCGTGAACCACAGGCGTACGAAACGGATGTCGCGCTCCTCCAACGTACGGAGCACGAACTCCTGCTGCTTGTCCATCTTCCGCTTCCACCTATTCCTTGCTGGTCAGGCCGCCTGCTCCCGAGCGACGGGAGACGATCGGGCACCTGAGCATCACACCACAACACCATTTCGTGCGCGTTGCGCACCTTGATCGGGAAACCGACCTCGGGCTGAACGCCCGGCGTACGGCAGGTGTACCGCTGGCTCTGTTGCTCTACCACTGCCCTATCGCTCTGCCGCCCATCTTGCCTGCTCGCGCCGACATCCGTAACGCCTGTGTCATTGTCCGGGCATTGTCCGGGCGACGGGGCGGGTCAGTAGGGGGAGCATGGGAGGCGGGATCCCTCGTTTACGAGAGGGAGCGGATCAAATTACGATCAGCTGGTCCGACCGTCCCATCCGCCTCATCCCCCACTAAGGACTCACGCCATGGCCGCCAAGAACAACAGCAGCGCGGCGCGCAAGGCGCGCATCGAGGAGATGCGCCGTGCCGAGCGCTCCCGAGAGCGCCGGAACCGGATCCTCACGATCGGTGCCAGCGTGCTGATAGTCGGCGGCCTCGTGGTGGGCGGTACGGTCCTCATCCAGTCCCAGACCGACGACAGCGGCAGCAACTCGGCGAGCGACTCCAAGGCCGCGGGCAAGTGGAAGACCGGCTCGGACGGCGTGAAGACCTGGAGCACCAAGCTCTCCCAGAACCACGTCACGAAGAGCGTGGACTACCCGATGGAGCCCCCGGTCGGCGGCGACCACAACCCGGCCTGGCAGAACTGCAACGGCGACGTCTACGACAAGGCCATAAAGAACGAGAACGCCGTCCACTCCCTGGAGCACGGCGCGGTCTGGGTGACGTACAACAGCAAGGCCTCCGACGCCGACGTCAAGGCGCTCGCGGAGAAGGTCAAGAAGACCCCGTACACGCTGATGAGCCCGGTCGACGACCAGAAGGACCCGATCACGCTCAGCGCGTGGGGCGCGCAGCGCACGATCACGAGCGCCACGGACCCGAACCTCGACAAGTTCTTCGAGAAGTACGTCCAGGGCAAGCAGACTCCCGAGCCGGGTGCTGCCTGCACCAACGGCGTCTCCTGACGACAGACGGCTGACGGCTGACGGCTGACGGCTGACAACTGACAGCTGACAGCTGACAGCTGACAGCTGACAGCTGACAACTGACAACTGACGGCTAACGACAGCGGCCCGGTGACGACTGACGACTGCGGCCTGGCACAGTGGGGAACATGAAGCACATCGGTTGGATCGCCTCCGGTGCCGCGGCGGTGCTCGTCGCGGCCGGAGCGATCACCTACGCGGTCGCCGACGGCGACGACTCAGGGCTGGACGCCCCCGCCGCCGACTCCGCGGACGCGGGGTTCGCCCGGGACATGGCCGTCCATCACCAGCAGGCCGTCGAGATGTCGTACATCGTGCGGGATCGCACGGACGACGAAGAGGTCCGGCGGCTCGCGTACGACATCGCGCAGACGCAGGCCAACCAGCGCGGCATGATGATCGGCTGGCTCGACCTCTGGGGCCTGCCGAAGGTGTCCTCGGACAAGCCGATGGCCTGGATGGGCATGGGCGACATGGCCTCCGGCGAGGACGGCGCCCTGATGGCCGGCATGGCGACCAACGCCGAGATGGAGAAGCTGGGCACGCTCAACGGCAAGCAGGCCGAGATCTTCTTCCTCCAGCTGATGACCGACCACCACAAGGGCGGCATCCACATGGCGGAGGGCTGCGTCTCCAAGTGCACGGTCGGCGTCGAGAAGAAGCTCGCGCAGGGCATGGTCAACGGCCAGGAGTCCGAGATCGCGCTGATGACGGGGATGCTCAGGGAGCGGGGGGCCGCGCCCAGGTCGTCCTCCGGGGAGTCCGGAGACGCCTCGACGGATGAGCCGAGCCCGTCCGCGTCGACGTCAGCGACGACCGAGGAACACGAGGGGCACTGAACTCGTGCTGCCCGGCCCCGGCAAGTGTGTCCTCTTCGACGTCGACGGCACGTTGATCGACGCCGTGGACAACCAGCGCCGGGTCTGGGGCACGTGGGCGGGGCGATACGGCCTGGACGCGGCCGACGTCTACGGGGTGGCCCTGCGGACGCGGCCGATGGAGACCTTCGCGGAGGTGGCTCCGGACCAGGACCCGGGGGAGTGCCTGGCCCTGCTGCACGAGTTGGAGGACGAGGATGTCCGGTCCGGCGTCTACGGGGCCTTCGCCGGCGCGGCGGAGCTGCTCAGGGCCCTGCCGCCGCGGTCATGGGCGCTGGTGACCTCGAACTACGAGCACCGGGTGCGGGGACGGTTCGCGCGTACGGGGCTGCCGGTCCCGCCCGTCCTCGTGGACGCCGCCGCGGTGGACGAGGGCAAACCGTCGCCCGTGCCCTATCTGCTCGCCGCCGAGCGGCTCGGCGTCCGGCCCGAGGACTGCCTGGTCATCGAGGACGCCCCCTCCGGAGTCGAGGCGGGACTGCGGGCCGGCATGACGGTATGGGCGGTCAACACCCCGACTCCGGCACCCGGCGTACACCGCCACTTCCCGACCCTCAGCGAAGCGGCTCCGGAGATCCTCGCCTTCGCCCGCTCGCGGACCGGCGCTTCTGCCAGGTACTCCAGCTAGGCTCATGGCCGTACGACCTTGATCGGATTGATCGGCTGATCGGCTGATCGGCTTGATCGGGCTTGATGCGAACGCTTGATGCGAACGCTTGATGCGACGGGAGGCCAGGGATGATGGCGCCGGGGCGCAGGAGCAGCACGTTCACGCGACTGCTGCGGCACGGTTTCACCGACCCCTCGGCCGCCGAGCGGCTGCTCGAGAGCGTCGAACTGACGGCCGTACGGAACGATCCGGTGCTGTTGCACGCGCTGGGTGCCACCGCCGATCCGGATCTGGCGCTGCTGGGCCTCGTACGGTTGCTGGAGGCGCAGCCGGACCATACGGCGCGGCGGGAGGTGCTGGACACGCTGATAGCGGCCAAGCCGCTGCGTGACCGGCTGCTGGGTGTGCTGGGCGCCTCGGCGGCGCTCGGGGACCATCTCGCGCGCCACCCGCATGACTGGCGGGCGCTGGTGATGTACGAGCCGGAGGACCTGCACCCGGGCATCGAGGAGTTCGAGCGGGGCCTCGCCGAGGCCACCGACCCGGTGTCGCTGCGGGTGGCGTACCGCCGCTGTCTGCTCTCGATCGCCGCGCGGGACGTGTGCGGTACCACCGATGTCGCCCAGGCGGCCGCCGAGCTCGCCGACCTCGCCACCGCCACCCTCCGCGCCGCCCTCGCCATCGCCCGTGCCGCCGCGCCCGAGGACGCGGCCCAGTGTCGGCTCGCGGTGATCGCGATGGGCAAGTGCGGAGGCCATGAGCTCAACTACGTCTCCGACGTCGATGTCATCTTCGTGGGGGAGACCGCGGACGGGGCCGACGAACAGAAGGCCATCCGCGCCGCCACCCGCCTCGCCTCGCACATGATGCGGATCTGCTCCGAGACGACGGTCGAGGGGACCATCTGGCCGGTCGACGCCAATCTGCGCCCCGAGGGGCGCAACGGCCCGCTCGTACGGACGCTCAGCAGCCATCTCGCGTACTACCAGCGGTGGGCGAAGACCTGGGAGTTCCAGGCGCTGCTCAAGGCCCGGCCGGTCGCCGGGGACCTCGAACTGGGGGAGGAGTACGTCGCCGCGCTCGAACCCCTCGTCTGGAAGGCGGCCGAGCGGGAGAACTTCGTCGCCGACGTGCAGCGCATGCGGCGCCGGGTCGTCGAGAACATTCCGGTCGCCGAGGTCGACCGCCAGCTGAAGCTGGGGCCGGGCGGGCTGCGGGACGTCGAGTTCGCCGTGCAGCTGCTCCAGCTCGTGCACGGCCGCGCGGACACCTCGCTGCGCAGCGGGACCACCCTCGACGCGCTCGGCGCCCTCGCCGCCGGCGGATACGTGGGCCGCGCCGACGCCGCCCAGCTCGACGCCGCCTACCGTTTCCTGCGCTCCATGGAACACCGCATCCAGCTGTACCGCCTGCGCCGCACCCACCTCGTCCCCGACGACGAGACCGACCTGCGGCGCATCGGACGCTCGCTCGGTCTGCGCACCGAGCCGGTCGCCTATCTGCACCGCGAGTGGCGGCGCCACGCGGCCGTCGTACGACGGCTGCACGAGAAGCTCTTCTACCGCCCGCTCCTCGACGCCGTCGCCCAACTCGCATCCGGCGAGACCAGGTTGAGCGCCGACGCGGCCCGTGAACGCCTCGTCGCCCTCGGTTACGCCGACCCGGCCGCCGCCCTGCGCCACCTGGAGGCGCTGGCCTCCGGCGTCTCCCGCAAGGCGGCCATCCAGCGGACGCTCCTGCCCGTCCTCCTTGGCTGGTTCGCGGACTCGGCCGACCCGGACGCCGGACTCCTCAACTTCCGCAAGGTGTCGGACGCGCTCGGCAGGACCCCCTGGTACCTGCGCCTGCTGCGCGACGAGGGAGCCGCCGCCGAGAACCTCGCCCGCGTGCTCTCCGCCGGACGCCTCGCCCCCGACCTACTGCTGCGCGCCCCCGAGGCCGTCTCCCTGCTCGGCGACGGGGACGGCGGTACGGGTGGTGTCGGCGGTGCCGGTGGCGCAGGCGGTGCCGGTGGCGCCGGCGGGCTCGAACCCCGCGAACGCGCCCCCCTGGAACAGGAGATCCTCGCCGCCGTCCGCCGCGCCGACGACGCCGAACAGGCGGTCACGGTGGCGCGCGGCGTACGCCGACGCGAGCTGTTCCGTACGGCCGCGAGGGACATCGTCGGCTCCTACGGCACTGAGTCGTCCCCGGCCGCGGCCGACCAGGGGGCGCTGGTGGACCTGGTGGGCGGCGCGGTCTCTGACCTCACGGCCGCGACCATCGCGGGGACCCTGCGGGCCGTCGTGCGCGACGGCTGGGGGGACACCCTGCCCACCCGTTTCGCGGTCATCGGCATGGGCCGCTTCGGCGGCCACGAACTGGGATACGGCTCCGACGCCGACGTCCTCTTCGTCCACGAACCCCGGGAGGGTGCCGACGAACAGGAGGCGGCCCGCGCCGCCAACACCGTCGTCGCCGAGATGCGCCGTCTGCTCCAGATCCCCAGCGCCGACCCGCCGCTGCTGATCGACGCGGACCTGCGCCCCGAGGGCAAGTCCGGGCCGCTGGTGCGGACGCTGAAGTCGTACGAGGCGTACTACCGCCGGTGGTCGCTGGTGTGGGAGTCGCAGGCCCTGCTGCGGGCCGAGCCGGTCGCCGGGGACGAGGATCTGGGCCGCCGTTTCGTCGAACTGATCGGCCCTCTGCGCTACCCGCAGGGCGGGCTCGGCGACGACGCGGTACGCGAGATCCGCCGCCTCAAGGCCCGTATGGAGTCCGAGCGCCTGCCGCGCGGCGCCGACCCCACGCTCCACACCAAGCTCGGGCGGGGCGGTCTGTCGGACGTGGAATGGACCGTGCAGCTCCTGCAGCTCCGGCACGGCTGGCGTGAGCCGGGGCTCAGGACGACCCGCACCCGCGCGGCACTGGCGGCGGCGTGCGCGGCCGGCCTGGTGAGCGCGGAGGACACGGCCGTGCTGGACGAGGCGTGGGTCCTGGCCACGCGGGTCCGTAACGCGGTGATGCTGGTGCGGGGGAGGGCGGGCGACACGTTCCCCTCCGGGGGGCGGGAGCTGGCCGCGGTGGGCCGCTACCTGGGCTACGGCCCCGGCCGCGTGGGCGACATGCTCGACGACTACCGCCGCACCACGCGCCGGGCGAGGGCCGTGGTGGACGACCTGTTCTACGCCGACTGAGTTTCCCCGCCCCCGCAGCCCCTGAGGATGGGAATGGGGGCGGCGGGGGCGAGACTCAGGTCTGCGTTCGCGGGAGCGCCCCGGGGCAGCATCTTCGACGGCGCCCTGCTCGTCCTCGACAGCGCTCAGGCGGCCGAGGCCACCGAGATCCTGGGAGCCCGCCGCGTGAT
Source organism: Streptomyces capitiformicae (assembly GCF_002214185.1). Lineage (NCBI taxonomy): Bacteria > Bacillati > Actinomycetota > Actinomycetes > Kitasatosporales > Streptomycetaceae > Streptomyces > Streptomyces capitiformicae. Next base: position 4,745,754 of record NZ_CP022161.1, read on the forward strand.
CCCCGTTCACTGCGCCAGCCGGGGCCACTTCACTGAGGGGCGGGACGACGTGACCGCCGCCTTCACCGCCGCAGGCATGGCCGACCGACTGGAGTGAGCTGAGCCAGGGCTAGACCTTCACCGGCTCCAACCGCCGCGCCCCATCGCCCCCAGCCACCTGCTGAGGCAGCGCGTGCGGCAACGCCCCGTACCAGGTGCGGGCCACCGTGTAACCGAAGGCGAGGCACAGCATGCCGCCCACCGCGTCGAGCCAGAAGTGGTTGGCGGTGGCGACGATGACGACCAGGGTCAGCGTCGGGTAGAGCAGGCCCAGTACCCGCACCCATGGCACCGAGGCCAGCGCGAAGATCGTCAGGCCGCACCACAGGGACCAGCCGATGTGCATGGAGGGCATGGCCGCGTACTGGTTCGACATGTTCTTCAGGTCCCCGGAGGCCATGGAACCCCAGGTCTGGTGGACGAGGACCGTGTCGATGAAGTTCTCGCTGGTCATCAGGCGGGGCGGGGCCAGCGGATAGAAGTAGTAGCCGACCAGGGCCACCGCGGTCGTCGAGAACAGCACCAGACGCGTCGCCGCGTAACGACCCGGATGACTACGGTAGAGCCACACCAGGACACCGAGCGTGACGACGAAGTGCAGTGTCGCGTAGTAGTAGTTCATGCCGACGATGAGCCATGTGACCGAGTTCACTGCGTGATTGACCGTGTCCTCGACGGCGATCCCGAGATGGTGCTCCACCTTCCAGATCCAGTCGGCGTTGCGGAACGCCTGGGCCTTCTGCTCCGGCACCGCGTTACGGATCAGCGAGTACGTCCAGTAACTCACCGCGATCAGCAGGATCTCGAACCAGAAACGAGGGCGACGCGGAGTCCGCAGCCGCTGAAGACAGCCCTTCTCCGCCTGCTCCGCCTGCTCCGCCTGCTCCGCCTGCTCCGCCTGCTCCGGCGCATCCGTGACCGACCGGGGAGCGGCCTGCTCCCGGCCTTCCTGCAGTGTCGTCACGGTCGAGTCACCCATGGGCACAGAGTTTGCCAGAAAAGCCATACCCCACCGATCATCCTCTGGTCGGGTTCAATCCGCACGCTCGTCGGGGTACGCCACAGGGTTCCCTACTTCGCACGTATTGCACCGTCCCCCGTTCTCTCCCTCTTGAGGACGAGTTCAGGAACGAGTGCGTTCCACCAGAGAACCGAGAGAACCAGGGGCCGAAGCGGTCGACCCGCGCACCACCAGTTCCGGCATGAACACGAACTCGCTGTGCGGGGCGGGCGTCCCGCCGATCTCCTCCAGCAACGTACGCACCGCCGCCTGCCCCATGGCCGGGACCGGCTTGCGGATCGTCGTCAGCGGTGGGTCCGTGAAGGCGATCAAGGGGGAGTCGTCGAAGCCGACCACCGAGATGTCCTGCGGGACCTGCAGACCCCGCTGACGTGCCGCCCGGATCGCACCGAGCGCCATCATGTCGCTCGCGCACACCACCGCCGTACAGTCCCGGTCGATGAGCGCCATGGCCGCCGCCTGGCCGCCCTCCAGGGTGTAGAGGGAGTGCTGGACGAGCTCGGACTCGACGTCCGCGGCGTTCAGTCGCAGCTGGTCCTGCATCGTACGGACGAAGCCCTCGATCTTGCGTTGCACGGGAACGAAGCGCTTCGGGCCGAGGGCCAGCCCTATCCGGGTGTGACCGAGCGACACCAGATGCGTCACCGCCAGGTTCATCGCCGCGCGGTCGTCCGGCGAGATGAAGGGCGCCTGCACCTTGGGGGAGAAGCCGTCCACCAGCACGAACGGCACGCCCTGCGCCCGCAGTTGCTCATAGCGCTGCATGTCCGCGGAGGTGTCCGCGTGCAGACCGGAGACGAAGATGATGCCGGCGACCCCGCGGTCGACGAGCATCTCCGTCAGCTCGTCCTCCGTGGACCCACCAGGGGTCTGGGTGGCGAGGACCGGGGTGTAGCCCTGCCGGGTCAGCGCCTGGCCGATGACCTGGGCCAGGGCCGGGAATATCGGGTTCTCCAGCTCCGGGGTTATCAGGCCCACCAGGCCCGCGCTGCGCTGCCGCAGCCGTACCGGCCGCTCGTAGCCCAGGACGTCGAGGGCGGCGAGGACTGACTGGCGGGTGGTCGCGGCGACGCCCGGCTTCCCGTTCAGGACGCGGCTGACAGTCGCCTCGCTGACCCCCGCCTGGGCTGCGATGTCGGCAAGCCGTGTGGTCACAGCACCGGACTGTACCGGCCAGGTCTCCGCTTGCCCACCGGCCCGGCGCCGGGTGCGGGCGGGGGTGCGGCCCGCTGCGGGCTGCTGCGTCATCGCGGTCCCTCGTGATTCTGGTCGGTGTCCGGTGCCCCGCGTCCGCAAGGCGCTGACGGGGTGATGATTCCCGCCGCCGCAAGGGATGGCAAGAGCTTGCAGAGTCTTGCACACCGTTCCCGTATGCGTTGATCACCGCTCCCGTATGCGTTGATTACCGCTCCCGTATGCGTTGATTACCGCTCCCGTATGCGTTGATTACCGCTCCCGTATGCGTTGATTACCTCTCCCGTATGCGCTGATCACCTGGGAATAGGGGCGTCCGGGTGATCTCGCACAGGTCACGACGGGGTAACCATCCGCGTTTCTTGCACTTTTTTGCTGCAAGACCTTTCGCGCCGCTTACATCGCTGTTACGTTCGGCCACGCCCGGCGGCGTCCCCCACTCTCGAACCGACTCGAGCGGGAGGGGCCCCATCGGCGCGGCCGGCACTCGGCAGCAGCGGCGGACGGGGCCCTCTGCCCAGCACACGGGCTTTCACCCTCAAGGAGATCTCATGCGGCGTGGCATAGCGGCCACCGCGCTGGTGGCGTCGATCGCCCTCACGGCGACGGCCTGCGGCGGAAGCGACAGCGGCGACTCGGCCGACGGTCCGGTCACCATCACCTGGTGGGACACCTCCAACGCCACCAATGAGGCACCCACGTACAAGGCCTTGGTCAAGGAGTTCGAGGCCGCCAACAAGGACATCAAGGTCAAGTACGTCAATGTGCCCTTCGACCAGGCACAGAACAAGTTCGACACCGCCGCCGGAGCCTCCGGCGCCCCGGACGTGCTGCGCTCCGAGGTCGGCTGGACCCCCGCCTTCGCCAAGAAGGGCTTCTTCGCGCCGCTGGACGGCACCGAGGCTCTCGCGGACCAGGACAAGTTCCAGGACAACCTGATCAAGCAGGCCCAGTACGAGGGCAAGACGTACGGTGTCCCGTTCGTCACCGACACCCTCGCGCTGGTCTACAACAAGGAGCTCTTCGAGAAGGCCGGCATCACCGAGGCCCCGAAGACCTGGGACGACCTGAAGAAGGCCGCCGCCACCATCAAGGACAAGACCGGCGTCGACGGCTACTGGGGATCCACCCAGGCCTACTACGCCCAGTCCTTCCTCCACGGCGAGGGCACCGACACCGTCGACGCCGCCGGCAAGAAGATCACCGTCAACTCCGCCGAGGCCAAGAAGGCGTACGGCACCTGGCTGAGCCTCTTCGACGGCAAGGGCCTGCACAAGGCCGACACCACCGCCGACGCCTACGCCCACATCCAGGACGCCTTCGTCAACGGCAAGGTCGCCGCGATCATCCAGGGCCCCTGGGAGATCACGAACTTCTACAAGGGCAGCGCCTTCAAGGACAAGGCCAACCTGGGCATCGCTACCGTCCCGGCCGGCTCCACCGGCAAGGCGGGCGCCCCGACTGGCGGCCACAACCTCTCCGTCTACGCCGGCTCGGACAAGGCGCACCAGGAGGCGTCGCTGAAGTTGGTCAACTTCATGACCTCGGCGAAGTCCCAGGAGACCATCGCCCTGAAGAACTCCACGCTGCCCACGCGCGACGACGCCTACACCGCCGAGGTCAAGGCCGACCCGGGCATCGCCGGCTACCAGACCGTCCTCGCCGTCGCCCAGCCGCGCCCGGAGCTGCCCGAGTACAGCTCCCTGTGGACCCCGCTCGACACCGAGCTGCTGGCCGTCGCGGGCGGCAAGGAGCCCCTGGACAAGGGCCTGAGCAACGCGGAGACCGCGATCGCCAAGCTGGTCCCGGACTTCAGCAAGTGACCCCGAGTGGCCGCCGCACCCGCCTTGTGTCTTCGGGGGACGGGTGGGGCGGCCACCGGCCTCCACCCAGGCCCAGCCCTCGATCTCCCAGTGATCTTCCAGAAGGTGTCGAACGATGACAGTCGCCATCGACCGCGCGACCGGCAAGCGCCGCGGTGAGCCGAGCGGGCGCCCCGGCCCGCTGACGCGTCTGAAGAACGGGTACCAGCGCTACTGGTACGCGTACGCGATGATCGCCCCCGTGGTCGTCGTGCTCGGCGTCCTCGTGGTGTACCCCCTGGTACGCGGCTTCTACCTCACCCTCACCAACGCCAACAGCCTCAACTCGGCGCGCAGGATCGGCGTCAACGAGATCGAGGCCACCTACGAGTTCATCGGCCTGGACAACTACGCCGACATCCTCTGGGGCCCGACCTCGTACGACCGCTTCTGGTCGCACTTCATCTGGACGATCGTCTGGACCGCGCTCTGCGTCACCCTGCACTACGTCATCGGCCTCGGCCTCGCGCTGCTGCTCAACCAGAAGCTGCACGGCCGCACCCTCTACCGGCTGATCCTGGTCCTGCCCTGGGCGGTACCCACCTTCGTCACCGTGTTCGGCTGGCGGTTCATGCTCGCCGACGGCGGCATCATCAATGCCGGCCTCGAAACGCTGCACCTGCCGACACCGCTGTGGCTGGAGGACACCTTCTGGCAGCGGTTCGCCGCGGTCATGGTCAACACGTGGTGCGGGGTGCCGTTCATGATGGTCTCGCTGCTCGGCGGCCTCCAGTCCATCGACACCTCGCTGTACGAGGCCGCCGAGATGGACGGCGCGAGCGCCTGGCAGCGCTTCCGGTACGTCACCCTGCCGGGCCTGCGAACCGTCAGCTCCACCGTCGTACTCCTCGGCGTGATCTGGACGTTCAACCAGTTCGCCGTCATCTTCCTGCTGTTCGGCGACACCGCGCCCGAGGCGCAGATCCTTGTGACCTGGGCGTACTACCTGGGCTTCGGGCAGCAGCCGCGTGACTTCGCGCAGTCGGCGGCCTACGGCATCCTGCTGCTGGCCATCCTGATCGTCTTCACCTCCGTCTACCGCCGCTGGCTGAACCGCGATGAGCAGCAGCTCGCGATCTGAGGCAGGAGCCACCATGAGCACGACCAGTACGAGCACTGTTGAGACCACGGCTCCGGCGGGCCGCCGTACGACCGCGGACCCGGGCCCGGCCGCGCCCCGCAGGCAGCGGCGGCGGGGCGAGGTCGGCTTCGCGGGCGCCTTCGTCTCCCACGCGATCCTCACCGGGGCGAGCCTGGCCGCGCTCTTCCCGATCGCCTGGCTGGTCTACCTGTCCCTCGGCCCGGACAAGGACGACTACCTCCACCCCGAGCGCATCTTCGGGAAGATGACGTTCGACAACTACACGTTCGTGCTCCAGAAGACCTCGTTCTTCGACTGGCTGATCAGCACGCTCGTCGTCTCGCTCGGCACCACGATCATCGGCGTCCTGATCGCCGCCACCACCGGCTACGCGGTCTCGCGCATGCGCTTCCCGGGCTACCGGAAGTTCATGTGGGTACTCCTGGTCACACAGATGTTCCCGGTAGCCGTACTGATGGTGCCGATGTACGAGATTCTCTCCGAACTCCAGCTCATCGACAGCTACCTTGGTCTCATCCTCGTCTACTGCTCGACGGCCGTGCCGTACTGCGCCTGGCTGCTCAAGGGTTACTTCGACACGATCCCGTTCGAGATCGACGAGGCGGGACGCGTCGACGGGCTGACCCCCTTCGGCACGTTCGCGCGGCTGATCCTGCCGCTCGCCAAGCCGGGGCTGGCGGTCGCCGCGTTCTACAGCTTCATCACCGCGTTCGGGGAGGTCGCCTTCGCCTCGACGTTCATGCTGTCGGACACGAAGTACACCTTCGCGGTCGGCCTGCAGAGCTTCGTCAGCGAGCACGACGCCCAGCGCAACCTCATGGCCGCCACCGCGGTACTGGTCGCGATCCCCGTCTCCGCGTTCTTCTACGTGGTGCAGAAGAACCTGGTGGCCGGCCTCACGGCGGGTGGCACCAAGGGCTGACGCCCACCCCTGTGACTCCCGTACGCCTTGCCGTACGGGTGGCGGCCGCGGTGTCCATCCGACCCCGCTGTCACCGCGGCCGCCTCGTCAACCGACGACCCGAGACACCGAAGTCCGAGAATGCCCCCAACTCCGTTACGAACTCCCTTACGTACCAAGGACGTCATGAGCCAGCACTCTGCCGCCGACCCGGCCGACAACTCCGCTCTCGCCACCGTCGCCTCCCGCCGCGACTGGTGGCGCGACGCGGTGATCTACCAGGTCTATCCGCGCAGCTTCGCCGACAGCAACGGCGACGGCATGGGCGACCTGGAGGGCGTACGTTCCCGACTCCCGTATCTGCGTGATCTGGGCGTCGACGCGGTCTGGCTGTCGCCCTTCTACGCCTCCCCGCAGGCGGACGCCGGCTACGACGTGGCCGACTACCGCGCCGTCGATCCCATGTTCGGCAACCTGCTGGACGCCGACGCCCTGATCCGCGACGCCCACGAGCTGGGCCTCAGGATCATCGTCGACCTGGTGCCCAACCACTCCTCGGACCAGCACGAGTGGTTCAGGCGGGCGGTGGCGGAGGGCCCGGGCTCGCCGCTCCGCGACCGCTACCACTTCCGCCCGGGGAAGGGGGTCGACGGCGAACTCCCCCCGAACGACTGGGAGTCCATCTTCGGCGGCCCGGCCTGGACCCAGGTGGAGGATGGCGAGTGGTACCTCCACCTCTTCGCCCCCGAACAGCCCGACTTCAACTGGGAACACCCGGCGGTGGGCGATGAGTTCCGCTCCATCCTCCGCTTCTGGCTGGACATGGGCGTGGACGGCTTCCGCATCGACGTGGCCCACGGCCTGGTGAAGGCGGACGGCCTCCCCGACCTGGGCGCCCACGACCAGCTGAAGCTGCTGGGCAACGATGTCATGCCGTTCTTCGACCAGGACGGCGTGCACGAGATCTACCGCGAATGGCGGGAGGTCCTGGACGAGTACGCGAACAAGAAGGGGCCCGAAGGGCCTTCCGCAGAAGGGCGGTGGTGGGAGACGGGAGGGCGCATTTTCGTGGCGGAGGCCTGGACCCCGACGGTCGAACGCACGGCGAACTACGTCCGCCCCGACGAACTCCACCAGGCCTTCAACTTCCAGTACCTGAGCACGGAGTGGGACGCGGCGGAACTTCGAGTCGTCATCGACCGCACCCTGGACGCCATGCGCCCGGTGAACGCCCCCGCGACCTGGGTGTTGTCGAACCACGACGTAACCCGCCACGCGACCCGCTTCGCCAACGAACCGGGCCTGGGCACACAGATCCGCCTGGCCGGCGACCGCGAACTGGGCCTGCGCCGCGCCCGCGCCGCCTCGCTCCTCATGCTGGCACTACCGGGTTCGGCGTACGTCTACCAGGGCGAGGAGCTGGGCCTCCCCGACGTCGTCGACCTCCCGGACGAGGTCCGCCAGGACCCCGCGTTCTTCCGCGGCGCCGGCCAGGACGGCTTCCGCGACGGCTGCCGGGTCCCGATCCCGTGGACGCGGAGCGGTTCGTCGTACGGCTTCGGCGAGGGCGGCTCCTGGCTCCCGCAGCCCCCGGAATGGGCCGACCTGAGCGTCGAGGCCCAGACGGGCGAGCCGGACTCGACCCTGGAGCTCTACCGCACCGCACTTGCCGTACGGCGGGAACAGCCGAACCTCGGCGCGGGCGACTCGGTCGAATGGCTGAAGGCTCCGGAGGGCGTCCTCGCCTTCCGCCGGGGCGACTTCGTATGCGTCGCCAACACGACGGGGGAGGCGGTCCGGATTCCGGCGTATGGCGACGTCCTGATCGCCAGCGGCGAGGTGACTGTGGTGGACGATGAGGCGAAGCTGCCGGGGGACACGACGGTGTGGTGGGCGACGGCCTGAGGATGTCGTAGGGAGCGGTTGCCGCGGGTGCCTGCGGCGTTCGAGGCAGGGCAGACGGGAAGCCCCGACCAGTGAATGGTCGGGGCCGGTCCCATTCGGTGCCGCCCGGTGCTCGGCCACGATGTATGCCGGACGCTGATGAGGCCACTGTCGAATCCGGCCCGTCGTTGTCGGTGGCTCCCTCTACCCTCAGGCGGAGACAGCTTTACCGCTGTGAAGGGGGAGCAGATGCACAGCCGCCAGCCCGTACCCGCCAAGTCGTGGCGCGACCGGAGTAACTCGCTCGGCTACATCCAAGGTGGCACGGAGGCTCAGGCGGATCTGCTGCGACAGGTGCTCGTTCAACTACCGTGCGACGGCGAGGAATCGCTGGAGTGGCGGACACCAGAGGGGAAGTGCGTCAGTGCCCGCTGCGAGGACTTGTGCCGGCGGGTGCTCTCTGCTCCAGGCCTCGCCGAGAGGTCGGACGAATCTCAGTGGCAGCCGAGCGCCTACGCCACGCAATGGCTGGAGAACAAGGACAACTCCTTCCTGGCCGCTCACCTGCATGCCCATGTGAAGTTCTTCGGCGAACTCCTTCTGGCGATTGGGGACCAGACAAAGCACGCGGACTTGTTGAAGGTGGCGACGGAGGCATACGGGCTGAACTGGACAAGCCTGTCACCCGTGCGAGACCGTACGGGGTGGCTCAGGAGCCTGGGGATGATCGAGCTGTGGGGCCAGCGGGTCGTCAGGACCGAACTGGGGGACGCTCTGTTGGAAGTCCTCCAGCTTTGCCCACCCGAGAGCGCCCGCGGAGAAGGGGAAGAGGCCGACGAGCCGGACGGCGGCGGGGACGAGGAGCTGGCATTCTTTGGCGATTCCCTGCAGTTGGAGCAGGTCGACCTGAGGAACCGCCGCGCTCTGATCGGCTACATCCCTCGGGGAAATGCTTCCGACAGCCGCGACGGGGACTCGACCCTGACCGCGACCGCCGCCCTGCGCAAGCTGGTCGCCCTGTTGGGCGACGGCACGGGCCTTGAGGAGTTCGGCGAGCTGTGCGGCAGCGAGTTCGGCATCAGCAAGAAGTCCTTTATCACGATGATGCACGCCCTGCGGCACACGGGACTCGTCGAGCAAACGTCGTTCAACCGCTTCGCACCGAGTGAGCACGCGCACCGAGTCGTTGATGAGGGGAACGAGAGGCTGCTCGCCGCGAATCTGCATATGAGGTATCTGTTCTTTGGCGAGATCCTGCGCCATTTGGACAAGCCCGCGACCACCTCGACGTTGGTGGCCGTAGCGAAGGAGACATATGGCTACATGCAGGCCTCGAACGGAGAGGTTCGTCTCAGACTTGCCTTCCTACAGGACGCGGGTCTCGTAGAGCGAGTGGACTGGCAGCGGTTCCGTGTTACTGCGGCTGGACGGAGTTTCGCGAAGAGCCTGACTCTTCAGCTGCCAGTCGAAGCAGAGCCAGAGACAACCGATTCCTCAGGACCTCAAGATGCGCCCCCTTCTCCGATGCCCGAGACGGTCATCGCCCAGCTGCGGGAGTACGGCAATGTCGGGACGGACAGCCGGGAGTTCGAGGAGGCTGTCAGCCGCGCCTTCTCCTTCCTCGGATTCAAGGCCGAGCACCTCGGGGGCGCGGGCCGCACGGACGTCCTGTGTATCGCGCAACTGGCCGCGAAGGACCGATATCGGATCATCGTGGACGCGAAAAGCTCAGGGAACGGGCAAGTTGCCGAGGCCAGCGTCAAGTTCGACGCACTGCGCGACCACAAGCGCAAGCACAAGGCCGATCACGTGGTCGTCGTGGGACCGGAATTCGCTCCACGGCTCAAGAACTGGGCGGCGGAGAACGAGGTCATCCTGCTACGCATCGAGGACCTCGCCACCCTGCTCGACCACCACTCGCGAAACCCGATGCCCCTCACCGAGCTACGGGACGCCTTCTCCCGCATCGACACGTTCAGCGACGACCTGACCGAGCGGTATCAGGGGCTGGAGCGGCGCTCGCTGCTGATGCGCAGAATCATCGATCTGGCCTTCCAGGAAGCTGTGGACGAGGACCCGGTCGACGATGGGTACATCAGCGTCGAGAACATCATCTATGCCTTGCGGAAGGAGGTCACCCCACGCCCGTCTCGGCAGGAGGTGGACGAGCTGATCGCGTTCCTGTCGAGCCCTGTCGTGGCCGCGCTGGAATCCACCAAGGGCCGCCACAAGTTGATCGACTCGCCCCGGAACATGGCGCTACGCCTGGCCTGTCTGGGTGGCACCATCGCCATTAATTGAGGGAACGGTCGCCCGGGTCGCCGCCTCGGCGGCGGGACGCCGGCACAGGCAGATCACTGCCCTCCAAGCTCAGGAGGCCGTCACTGGGCTACTGCAGTTATGGCGCTTCTGATGGCTCGTGCTGGGGTGGTTGGATCAGCGCTTGCACTCGACAAAGGCGTCTCATGGTGCGGCCACATGGGCTCACGGACGCGCAGTGGCAGAAGATCGAGCCGTTATTGCCCGCCAACGGCAAGCTCGGCGGGCAGTGGGCCGATCACCGCAGGGTGATCAACGGGGTGTTGTTCCCGGCCCGTACGGGTGCGCCCTAGCCGGATCTGCCCGAGGTACGGGCCCCCGGCGGACCACTTACGAGCGGCATCGCCGCCGGTCGGCGGACGGTACTGGTGGTGGATCCTGACGAGTTACAGATTGAGGCTGACACCGCCGACCCTGGCGTTGGCGTTGGCGTTGGCGTTGGCGTTGGCCAAGGCTGTCGCGCAGGAGAGCGGACAGCGCATACAGAAGGGGCGGTGAACATCGACTCCACTTCCTATTCCTACCGGGCTCACCAGCATGCGGAGGGGGCCCGTCGCCAGCCCTCGCGCGACTTCCCGCGAAAGGGAGCTGGTGCGTGTGTGGAGGCCGAGGGCCGGGAGGGGCTGAGGCGCTCACGGGGTGGACTGACCAGCGAGGTCCACATGCTGTCCGATGCTCGGGCCCCCGCTGGCCTGGCAGACGTCCGCTGGAGTGCGCATTGTCACCGCGGACCCGGTCTGGAGGGCGGCGCGGTCGGCCGGGGGCCGCGCCGCCGGATGGTTCACGAGCGCACCAGATCGAGCGGGAATAGGGGGTCTGGGACCGTATGCTGCTCACCGATCTCGGGTCGAGGGTTGCACATGACAGGGCAGCCCAGGCATTGGAAAATGGACCGCTCCCATATACGGGGGCGGTCTTCTACTCGCGCGTCGCCCCCTCCGGCCACAACACGTGCACCGGGACCCCGTTCTGCTGGGCATAGGACACCACGTCGGCGGTGCCGCCGTAGCCCCATGCCGGTTTGCCGTCCCATACGGCGAGTAGTTCGTCGGACAGGCCGACGAGGATCTCGCTGCCTGCCATGTGAGCCTGAGAATCTGAGGCTGTCATGTCGGTGTGGTGTACCTCTGTCGCGTGGCGCAGCAGGTCGTCATAGACCGGCCAGTGAGCTTCGGGCAGGTTCTTGCGGTATTGCTCGGCGGGTACTACGACTTCCAGGCTTCCCCCGTGCTTGAGTACCGCCTCCGCAAACCATGAATCCGGACCGTCGGCGATGCAGGAGATGCCGATCAACTCGGTTGGGTTCAAGTCGCGAATGGCTTCTTCGAGGAGTTGACGGACCTGCCGCTCGACTTCTCGGCTTAGCCCGCGATGGCCGGTGATCCCTACTCGCATGGACTGCTCCTCCTACAGGTAGACGCCGTGAAGGCGTTCATCGAAGTCACGGACCACCTTGGGTGGTGATGTCAGGGACAGGGATCGGCGTACCGCGCGTGAGCGTTCTACGATTCGGCCGGAGCGGTACTGGAGACCTGTATCCAGCGCTCTGGACGCCAGGGCGAAGGCGGCCTCGATTCTTCCGGCCGCGAGGTGGCCGGCGGCCAAGTCCAGGACAAGCAAGGCCCGTTGTTTCGCGTGGCCGGAGGTCAGCGCTGCGATGTCATCGTTGAGGACCCAGTCCGCGAGGCCCAAGCGGGCGCCGCAGGTGACACGGCATGAGGCCACCTTGTTCGCGTCGAACTGGAAGACCCATGGCCATGGTGGCGGATCTTCGTGCCTGATCTTCTCCGCCACGGCCCTGCTCCGCGTCAGTGCTCGGTCAGTGGCACGCTCGTCGCGACTCGCCGCATGGGCCAGCGCTTCGACGGAGCACAGCCATGCATCAGCCACTGCCGGCCGTTGCTCGCCCAGATATCGCCGTGCACTGCGCGCGAGGTTGAGTGCCTGTGCACCGTTCCCTGCGTGCGCTTCGAACTGCGCCAGGCTGCCTGCTTGATATGCCGCGAGCAGCTGATCCTGTGCGGCGCGCGCCGCCCGGATCGCCGAGCCGTACCAAGAGCGTGCCGACCCGTAGTCGCCCATGTCCCAGGCCAGCCACGCCGCCAGACTCGCTGCCTCACTACCTACGGCAGCCAACCGGGGACGTTGTCCGTCATCGGCGACGTCCCGCGTCACGTTTTGGATCAGCCGGATGTGTGCATGGACAGCCTCGGCGAGATCACGTGACGGCGTCGAGCTGTCGAGTCTGCGATATGTTGCGGTGTTCAGCCGGAGGGCTGCTGCCTGGTTTCCCGTAGCGTCCCCGTTCGCGGCAATGCTCAGTATTGGGCTGGTCGCCGTCGCGGCCACACCACCTAGAAATGCACGTCGCTCCACTTGCTCAAATCCATTTCGCACCGTGCGTTGTTCGGCCAGTCCGACCATCCGGAGGGGGATGCCGAGATGGGCTGCTACCGCAGCCAGGGTGTCCCTGCTGTATGAACCAGTCCCGCGCTTCTCCAGTCGGGAGATCGCTGATTGCGAGAGCCCGCATGCCTCGCCCAACTGCTTCTGAGTCATGCGAGCTTCCTTCCGAACCAGCTCGATGACCCTTCCGTAGTCGCCTCTGCGAGACGCGTCGCTGATCGCCGGCGACTGCCAGTTCATCGGCTTCTCCCCACGCTACGAGCCTCGACCCACAATGCCACGAATCCGTACTCGTACCCGCACGGTGCATATCCGCATGCAAGTACCGCGTCAGCTGATGTTCCCATGTGGATTCGGGGCGTTGACTGTCTGTCAGCCGCCGTGCGCAAGGGGCGGCAGCAACAGCCGCTGCACGTCTGGCGGTTGTCAGTTCCGAGGCCCTTTCCCTGATCTCCGTCGGGGCTGGAGTCGCAATTCCGACCGCAGAGGAGCAGTCCTCATGATCCGCCGAGCCCGGATTGCCGTAACTGGTGCCCCGTCCGCTGTCGCCTTCGCAAGAGACCGTGTCATAACGCAGATTCGGGCGTGGGGTGTGCGGCTTGGCGAAGAGGGACAGGAAGCGATCAAGCTTGTCGCTTCCGAGCTGATCACAAACGCTGTCGTCCATGCTTCGGGCCTCGTCACCGTGGGGCTCTACCTCAATTGGGAACGGCTGCTCTTGGTCGTCCACGACTGCAACCCCGCTCCGCCGAGGCCTCGGGTCACCACGGAGGACGACGAAGGCGGCCGCGGCCTGGTCCTCGTCGAGCTTCTCGCCGCACGGCATGGCTGGGAAGCGACGAAAAACGGCAAGAAGGTCTGGGCGGAGTTCGACGTACCAGTGCCCACGCCAACCGCACGCGTACACGTTGGGGCTCTCCGCGCTCGTATGCGTGCCGCGATCCCGTACGCCTTCGAGTACGTCATTCCGGAGCGCTGTGCACGAGTGCCCGGCTTGTGAACCACCTACCAAGGAGGCACCCATGTTCGCCCACTCGGATCGGCTCCCCAGCGGGACGCCACTGCCGAATGGCATCAGTACCCCCACACCGTGGGGTCTGCGGCGCATGGCGCCGTACCCGGCCTTTGCGCCTTCGTACGCCCGTGTCGAACTGGAGCCGGTGACACAGACCGGGCGCTACTTCGACGCTGCCGGGCAGGTCATGGAGATGCCCGGACACGGGACCAGTACGGGCACCAACCCCGCGACCAACACCGGCAATCCCTCCGACGGTGCTGGTCCCGGTGGTGGCGGTGGCGGGGACCAGGACACGGGGAACGATAGCGACCAGTGAGTGACATGGGTTCGGTGCTGGTCGTCACCAATCTGGACGACCCCACGACCGACCTGGTGATTGAAGAACTGCACGGCCGGGGTGTCCCGGTCGTGCGGTTCGACTCCGGGGACTTCCCGAGCACCCTGTCGTTCGCGGCCACTATCACGTCGTACGGGATGGAGGGGGCGCTGACCACGCCAACGCGTACGGCGGACCTGTCGCGAGTTCGATCTCTGTACTACCGCAGGCCCTCCGGGCTCACGTTCCCCCATCTGGACCATCAGACGGCCCGCTTCGCTGTTACACAGGCCCGTTACGGCCTCGGGGGCGTCATGGCTGCGCTGCCCGGTTGCCTGTACGTCAACCACCCGCATCGCATCGGCGACGCCGAGTTCAAGCCGTCCGGGCTTGCCGCCGCAGCCGCCTGCGGATTCCGGCTTCCGCCCACCCTGGTCACTTCTGACCCTGATGCCGCTCGCGCTTTCATCAAGGCCCACGGGTCCGTGATCTACAAACCGCTGTCCACTCCGCTGTACCGGATCGACGGCGTCTCCTGCACGGTGGAGGCACGAGAGGTCACTGCGGACGAGATCGACGACGCGGTGGCCGGTACCGCTCATCTCTTTCAGCAGCGGATCGACAAGACCGGTGACGTGCGTGTGACCGTCATCGGCGATCAGGTGTTCTGCATCCGCATCGACTCGGATCTCCTGGACTGGCGTACCGACTACTCGCGGCTCCGGTACAGCGTGGTGGAACCACCGTCAGGCATCTCCGAAGCCCTACGCGCCTATCTCGATCACTTCAGGCTTGTCTTCGGTGCTTTCGACTTCGCGGTGGACCGCCAGGGGCAATGGTGGTTCCTGGAGTGCAACCCCTCCGGGCAGTGGACGTGGCTGGAACCGGAGACCGGGCTGCCGATGGTGGCGGCGATGGCAGACCTCCTGGAGAGGAAGACGGGATGAATGACAAGGAGCTGAGGGTACGGCTCGTCGAGCGACTGGCCGACAGTGGACATCTGCGCACGATGCCATGGCGGGAGGCCGTGTCTGCCGTGCCGCGTCACGAGTTCCTGCGCGGGGGTTTCTTCCAGCAGGTTGACGGCTCGACGCCTACGGCATGGGCGCCGGTCATGCCGGACGATCCGCGGTGGCTGGAGGGGTGTTATGAGGACGCCTCCTTGGTGACGCAGATCGCCGGGACGATCGTGCCCGGGGATATTCGTGGGGAGATCATGCGCGCTCCCACCTCGTCGAGCACCATGCCCGGCCTCGTCGTGCGCATGCTCGAAGACCTCGAAGTCGATGACGGCCACCGGGTCCTGGAAATCGGCACGGGTACTGGATACTCCACAGCCCTCATGTGCCACCGACTCGGCGACGACATGGTGACGTCCGTCGAGGTCGACGAGAGCGTGTCGACCCGTGCCCGTATCGCGTTGGGGCAGTGCGGGTTCACACCGAACCTGATCGTCGGCGATGGCCTTGCCGGGTACAAGGACGGGGCGCCTTATGACCGGGTGATCGCCACCTGTGGACTCCTCACCGTCCCAGGCGAGTTGATCGAGCAGACTCGCCCCGGCGGGACCATCCTCGTCACGCTCTGCGGATGGCTGTACGCATCCGAACTGGCCCGCCTCACCGTCCACGAAGACGGCACCGCATCCGGTCGGTTCCTCGGCGGACAGATCTCCTTCATGCTTGCCCGGCCGCAACTGCCGCCTCCGCTCGGATTGCTCCCCGATCTCGACGAGGGCGACGAACATCCCGCATTGATCGGTGCCGATGTGATCAACGACTGGAACACCCGGTTCGTCGCGCAACTCGCCGCCCCGGGCGCCCAGCACGTCAGCCTGAACCGCGACGACCGCACAGAGCACCTCTTCCTCGACGTCGACAGCGGCGCATGGGCCGTACTTTGGGGGAAAGGGGGCCAGTGGACGGCCCGGCAGGGCGGACCGTCCCGCATCTGGGACGCCATCGAGGCGCGCGTCAGCCGGTGGCGCGCTGCCGGGGCACCGCCGGTGGAGCGGTTCCAGATCGTGGTCAACGCCGATCGCCCGTCGATCACCTGGCCCGGCGGCTGAAGGCTCCCGTCGTAAGACCTTTCTCCTGTTTTTAGATGGCCTGCAACCCATGCCGGTTGCAGGCCCTTCGTCATCACTGCGTCTCGTCGTAGCAGGTAACACCGCCTCAACTCCCCTTCTCCTGAAGAGATTTCGCGTGCATGAAGAAGGTGTGTCCAAAGGGTTGACCGGTCAACAAGTGGGCTCGTACCTTCCTGTCGGTTGAAAATTTTCAGCCATCTTGCAGCAAGAATCGGCAACCGATCTTGCCTGAACCCTCACTGGAACCCCTTCAATGGAGAAGGACCCCACATGGCCAGCAGAACCCTCTCCGGTGCGCTCGCGCTCGCCGCGGCCGCGTCGATCGCGCTCGTCGTCCCCGCCGGCAGCGCGTACGCCTCCCCGCCCGGCGCCAAGGACGTCACCGCCGTCCTGTTCGAGTGGAACTTCGCCTCGGTCGCCAAGGAGTGCACCAACACCCTCGGGCCGAACGGCTACGGGTACGTCCAGGTCTCCCCGCCGGCCGAGCACATACAGGGCTCGCAATGGTGGACCTCGTACCAGCCCGTCAGCTACAAGATCGCCGGACGCCTCGGTGACGCCACCGCTTTCAAGAGCATGGTCGACACGTGTCACGCGACCGGCGTCAAGGTCGTCGTCGACACGGTCATCAATCACATGTCCGCAGGCAGTGGGACCGGCACCGGCGGCTCGTCGTACACGAAGTACAACTACCCCGGCCTGTACTCGTCGTTCGACTTCGACGACTGCACGGCCACCATCAGCGACTACACCAACCGCACGAACGTCCAGAACTGCGAGCTCGTGGGGCTCGCCGATCTGGACACCGGCGAGGACTACGTCCGCTCGGCCATCGCCGGGTACATGAACAGCCTCCTCGGCTACGGCGTCGACGGCTTCCGTATCGACGCGGCCAAGCACATCCTGGCCGCCGACCTGGCCAACATCAAGTCCCGCCTCAGCAACACCTCGGTCTACTGGAAGCAGGAGGCCATCTACGGCAGTGGTGAGGCCGTGCAGCCGAGTGAGTACACGGGGAACGGCGACGTGCAGGAGTTCCGTTACGCCTTCGACCTCAAGCGGGTCTTCAACAACGAGAACCTTGCCTATCTGAAGAACTACGGCGAGGGCTGGGGCTACATGAGCAGTGGCGTCTCCGGGGTCTTCGTCGACAACCACGACACCGAGCGCAATGGCAGCACCTTGAACTACATGGACGGCGCCAACTACACGCTCGCCAACGTCTTCATGCTCGCCTACCCGTACGGCGCCCCCGACATCAACTCCGGCTACGAGTTCTCCTCCATCGACGCCGGCCCACCCAACGGCGGTACCGTCAGCGCCTGTTGGCAGGACGGCTGGAAGTGCCAGCACGCCTGGCCGGAGATCATGCGCATGGTCGCCTTCCGCAACGCCACCCGGGGCGAAGCCGTCACCAACTGGTGGGACAACGGCGCCGACGCCATCGCCTTTGGACGTGGCAGCAAGGGCTACGTCGCCATCAACCACGAGTCGAGCAGCCTCAGCCGTACGTACCAGACGTCCCTTCCGGCCGGCGCGTACTGCAACGTGCAGAACAACACGACGGTGACCGTGAACAGTTCGGGTCAGTTCACCGCAACCCTCGGCGCCAACACGGCCCTGGCGATCTATGCGGGGAAGTCCAGCTGCTGAGCCCGACACCAGCTGAAAGTACTTTCCGTTACTTTCAAGCCTCTTGCTGAAAAGCTTTCGGCGGCGATACGGTCGCGCGGGGTCGGACCCGAAGAGCCGTACACCGCAAGGAGTCCACGTCTTGATACCGAGATGGCCGGTGCCGTCGAGCCGCCGTACCGCCCACGCTGGACGAGTGGCCGCAGTCACCGTGACCGCGCTGACCGCGGCGCTCGTCCAGCCCCTGGCCGCCGGAGCCGCGACCCCGCCCGCACCCCCGTCCGACGCGGAGCTGGCCGCCGAGCCCGCCCGTCACGACCTCACCCGGGAGCAGTTCTACTTCGTCCTGCCGGACCGTTTCGCCAACGGTGACAAGGCCAACGACAAGGGCGGACTGACCGGCTCGCGCCTCGCCACCGGGTACGACCCCACCGACAAGGGCTTCTACCAGGGCGGCGACCTCAAGGGCCTGACCAACCGGCTCGACTACATCAAGGGCCTGGGCACCACGGCCCTCTGGCTCGCGCCCCTCTTCAAGAACCAGCCCGTCCAGGGCACCGGCGAGAACGCCTCCGCCGGCTACCACGGGTACTGGATCACCGACTTCACCCAGGTCGATCCGCACTTCGGGACGAACAAGGACCTGGAGACCCTTATCTCCAAGGCGCACGCCAAGGGCATGAAAGTCTTCTTCGACGTCATCACCAACCACACCGCCGATGTCGTCGACTACGAGGAGAAGTCCTATGACTATCTGTCGAAGGGGGCCTTCCCTTACCTGACGCAGGACGGTGAGCCCTTCGACGACGCCGACTACGCCGACGGGACCAAGACCTTCCCGAAGGTCGACCGGGACTCCTTCCCGCGTACACCCGTCGTCCCGGCCGCGAAGAAGGACCTCAAGGTCCCCTCCTGGCTCAACGACCCCACGATGTACCACAACCGGGGCGACTCCACCTGGGCCGGTGAGTCCGCCACGTACGGCGACTTCGTCGGGCTCGACGACCTGTGGACCGAGCGTCCCGAGGTCGTCGAGGGCATGGAGAAGATCTACAAGAGGTGGGTCAGGGACTTCGACATCGACGGCTTCCGGATCGACACCGTGAAGCACGTCAACACCGAGTTCTGGAACCAGTGGGCCACCGCCCTCGACGCGTACGCGGCGAAGAAGGGCCGCGACGACTTCTTCATGTTCGGCGAGGTCTACTCGGCGGACACGTCCGTCACCTCCCCGTACGTCACCCAGGGCCGACTCGACTCCACGCTGGACTTCCCCTTCCAGGACGCGGCACGCTCGTACGCCTCCCAGGGCGGCAGTGCGCGGAAGCTGGCCGCCGTCTTCGGGGACGACTACAAGTACACGACCGACAAGGCCAACGCGTACGAGCAGGTCACCTTCCTCGGCAACCACGACATGGGCCGGATCGGGACCTTCCTCAAGCAGGACGACCCGAAGGCCACCGATGCCGAACTGCTCGCCAAGGACAAGCTCGCCAACGAACTGATGTTCATCAGCCGGGGCAACCCCGTCGTCTACTACGGCGACGAGCAGGGCTTCACCGGCGCGGGCGGCGACAAGGACGCCCGCCAGACGCTGTTCGCCTCCAAGGTCGCCGACTATCTCGACGACGACCAGCTCGGCACCGACCGCACCCACGCCACGGACGCGTACGACACGAGTGCGCCGCTCTACAAGCAGATCAGTGCTCTCGCCAAGCTCCGCAAGGCCAACCCCGCCCTCGCCGACGGCGTCCAGACCGAGCGTTACGCGGAAGACGGCGCGGGCATCTACGCCTTCTCCCGCACCGACGCCAAGACCGGCACCGAGTACGTCGTCGCCTTCAACAACGCGGACGACGCCAAGGCGGCGACGTTCGCGACCGGTTCGGCAGGGATGACCTTCAAGGGGGTCTACGGCACGACCACGAAGGTGAAGAGTGACTCGGATCGGAGGGTGACCGTCACCGTCCCGGCCGGCTCGGCGATCGTCCTCAAGGCCACCGGCAAGCTCGCCCGGCCCGCCACCAAACCGTCCGTCACCCTCAAGGCCCCGGCCGCCGGCGCCACCGGCACCGTCGACATCACCGCCGATCTCGACGGCGGACAGCTCAACCGCGTCGTCTTCGCCGCCCAGATCGGCAACGGCAAGTGGCGGACCCTCGGCTCCGCCGACCACGCTCCGTACCAGGTCACCCAGACCATCGGCGAGCACGTACCGGCCGGAACCGCCCTGCGGTACAAGGCAGTTGTGATCGACTCGGCCGGACGTACGGCGAGCGCCACGGCCACCTCCACCACCGGCACCCCGCCCGCCCCCGAGCTCCCGACCGCCTCCTCGCGCGACTACGCGATCGTCCACTACAAGCGCGCGGACGGCGACTACACCGACTGGCGGCTGTACGCGTGGGGCGACATCGCCGACGGCGAGGGGACGACCTGGCCAGAAGGGCACGACTTCATCGGCCGTGACGCGTACGGCGCCTTCGCCTACGTCAAGCTCAAGCCCGGCGCCTCGAACGTCGGTTACCTCGTCATCGACAAGGACGGCAACAAGGACGTCTCCGCCGACCGTTCGATCGACGTGACGAAGACGGGCGAGATCTGGGTCGAGCAGGGCAAGGAAGCCGTACTGACGGAGAAGCCCGACTACCCCGCCCAGGACACGTCCAAGGCCGTCCTCCACTACCATCGCGCCGACGGGAACCACGACGGCTGGGGCCTGCACGTCTGGACCGGCGCCGCCAACCCGACCGACTGGTCGAAGCCCCTGGAGCCGGTGCGGACCGATGCCTATGGCGCGGTCTTCGAAGTGCCGCTCAGGGACGGTGCCACCAGCCTCAGCTACATCATCCACAAGGGCGACGAGAAGGACCTCTCCAGCGATCAGTCACTCGACCTCAAGGCCAATGGCCACGAGGTGTGGCTGCTCGGCGGCCAGGAGAAGTACCTGCTCCCGCAGCCGACCGGTTCCGCCGCCCTCGATCTGACCACCTCCCAGGCGATCTGGATCGACCGCGACACCCTCGCCTGGAACGGCAACGACACCGCCGCCTCCACTCAACTCCTCTCGTCCCGCACCGGCTCGATCAAGGTCACGAACGGCACCCTCACCAGCACCGACGAGCGCTGGCTTCGCCTCACCAGGTCGACCCTCACCGACGCCCAGAAGGCCAAGTACCCGCACCTGGCGTCGTACACCGCCTGGACCGTCGACCCACGCGACCGCGACCGGGTCCGCGAGGCCCTGCGCGGCCAACTCGTCGCCTCCCAGCGCGCCGCCAACGGGGCGGTCCTCGCGGCGACGGGCGTGGACTCTACCGTCAGGAACGCGTCGTACGAAGCGGAATCGGCCACGTTCGCCGTTCCGGGGCGGACCGTGGCGGTATTCGCACGATCCGACCGGTAGGGCGCTAACTTGTTGGGTGGTGCAGGTGGGAGAGGGCCTGCGCCACCCTGCGCCACCCGAGCCGCCAGGCCAGGGACAAGCCGTAGTGTCCCCGTTCCCCGTTCCCGGGCATCCCGCGAGAGCCTCATGAGTCTCATGGCCGACGAAGCAAGCACCACGGTCCTGGTGGTCGACGACGCGGCCGCCAGCCGTTACGCGATGGGCGCGGTGCTGCGCCGGGCCGGGCACAACGTCGTCCCCGTCGCCAGCGCCCGCGAGGCGCTCACCGAACTCGACCTGCGGCTGCGCTCGGGAGCCCTGCCCGACGTGGCCCTCGTCGACGTCGGCCTGCCCGACATGAGCGGCTTCGAACTCTGCCGCCTCCTCAAGGCCCAGCCCCCGATGGCCGCCCTGCCCGTGGTCCACTTCTCCGCGGCGGCCGTCGCCCCCAGCGACCGCTGCCGGGGACTGGACGCGGGCGGCGAGGCCTATCTGACGGTGCCCGCCGAACCCGAGGAGATCCAGGCGGTCGTACGGGCCGCCGTGCGCGGCGCCCGGATGCGCAACGACGCCGAGGCCCTCGTACAGCGGCTCACGCTCCTGTCCGAGACCATCGTCGACGTCCAGGCCGCCCGCACCCTGGAGGAGCTGGCCGGCGCCGCCGCCGAGGGGGCCGCCCGGCTCACCCGGTCGCCCGCCGCCGTGTTCGTGCTCGGCGAGGACGGCGACCTGTACAGCGGCACCTCCCGGGCCAGGGCCCGCACCACCCTCCCCGACGCCGGCGCGCACGAGGCCGTGGCCCGGCTCATCCGGCGCCTCACCGACGGCAACCTTGGGCCGCACGACACCGTCGTCCCCGCGCCCCTGTGGCCGCCGGGCTTCTTCCGGCCCGGCGTCACCGAGGACGCCCGTCTGGTGCTGGCCCGCACCGAGGGCGGCGCCCCCGTGTGCGTCGCCACGCCCGTGGGCGGTATACGCACCGCGTCGGCCGACACCGCCGGGCTCGTCGCCCGGCTCGCCCAGGCCACCGCGCTGGCCGCGCAGCCGCTGCTCATGTACCAGGTCGAGCGCCATGTCGCGCTCACCCTCCAGCACAGCTTCCTGCCCAAGCGGGTGCCGGAGTTCCCCGGCCTCGAAGTCGTCGTCCGCTATGTGCCGGCCTCCCGGCAGACCGAGATCGGCGGAGACTTCTACGCGGCCGTCTCCACCCCCGACGGCATCCTCACCGCCGTCGGCGACGTCGTCGGACACTCGCTGGAGGCGGCCACCGTGATGGTCGAGATCCGGCACGCCCTGCGCGCGTACGCGGTGGAGGACGCCGACCCGGCGGAGGTCGCGCGGCGGCTCGACCGGATGCTCCAGCACTACCACCCCGACGTCACCGCCACGGTCTGTCTCGCCCTGGTGGAGCCGGACAGCGGGCGCGTCCGGATCGCCAACGCGGGCCACATACCGCCGCTCATCGTCCATGAGGCCGGTGGCGCCGAGTATGTGCAGGCCGCCGGGCCGCTCCTCGGGCTCGGCCTCGAACGGCCCGAGCCGACGGAGAGGGTGCTCGGGCCGACCGACCGGCTCCTCATGGTCACCGACGGGCTCATCGAGACCCGGGGGATCGACCTGTCGTTCTCCCTGGAGCAGCTGCGGGCCGCCGCGACGGACGCCCCGCTGGGGATGGACTCGCTGTGCGACACACTGCTGCACTGCTTCGGGCGGGACCGGGAGGACGACATCGCGATGTTGGCGTTGCGGCTGCGGTTAGACATCTCAGGGTGCTAGGACACGGGGTGGTCACCATATCCGTGTTTGGGGACACATCGATGCCGAATGCAGAAACCCCGGGTCCGGCCATGTGCGCCGTCACTCTTCCGGGTCCGCAGCCCAGGTCCGCGACCGGTCCTCGGTCAGATGCCTGCACCAGCTCGGCGAAGGCGATCAGCATCGAGCGAGAGAGGTAGTCCAGCTCAGACGGCGTCTTGACGAGGGCGACGTAGTCGTGGGCCACGGTGTCGTATGACTCCCGGACCGCAGCGAGGTACGGCCGTTCTTGAGTTATCTCAGGGGCGGTTGACGAGATCCCGACCGATCATCGCGATCGGTCGGGATCTTTGTCGTTTTTCGGGGTCCGTTCGAGCCTGTTCGGGGTGGTGGATGGCGGCGGTCGGTAGGTTTCGTCGTGTTGCTGTCCTGGCCCGTCGCGTTGAGCGCATCCCGGCCAGCCCCGGGGTGCCGGGGTAGGTGACCACGAGTGGTCTCCACCCGCGCCGGAGTCGAGACGTCCTCCCCGATCGCGGCAGCGTTCTTCTTCGCCTTTTATCGCCTGCCCAGCGGTGGCCAGCAACGACAGCATCCGCCGCCGCCCCTCTTCCCAACCAAGCGGCCCCACCGGCCCCGGCGGCGTTTCGGAGACTGCTGGGCGCCAGCCTCTTCAGACCCCGGCGTGGGTGGATCTGCCGCTTCGCCCGCTTGCGGGACGTCGGGGGCTTCAGGGGCGCCTGGCGTCCCGATGTCTGCAGGTAGGGACTCCAGCGTCTCCTGCACCTGCCAGAGCCTCACCACACGGTAGGAGCCGCAGCCACAAGATCGCACGAGCTGTCCGTCACCGACCGCAAAGGACAACTTGCTCAGCGACTACGCCACCGCCTGGCTCGGATACATCGACGGCGCGATCGAGCGGGCGCTCGTCACGGCGAGCCGGATTCGGGTGCAGCTGGCGGGGCGCACTGCGTCCTAGTTGTGAGTACTCAGGACGTCGGCGCTGCCCGATGCGGGCTGTCGCCGTGTTCGGCCAGGAGGGCCAGGAGGGCCAGGAGCTTGCTGTAGCCGGCCGCGTCATCGCTAATGCGGGCCTTGGCGAGCAGGGTGCCGGTGTCGTCGACGAGGGCGACGTCGTGGTGACGCTCCGCCCAGTCGATGCCACAGAACACGGTCAAGCTGTCCTCCCAGATCCAGCCCATTTGTGCAAGTCACGAGTACATGCGGGTCACGCGGCGCCCTGATCCCAGGACTCTTCGGTCCGCCATCTCAGTAGCCGTTCGCGACACCAGCGCACCCCAGGGGCTCGATCTGTCTGCAGAGCTCACGGCTCGCGGATGGAACAAGAGGTCGACCCTGGGGCGGGCTCGCGCCGTGACGATCAACGTCCGGCCGGCCACCGCGAGTTTCGCGGTGATCACGGAGACGCCGGGCTGTGCCGCTCTTGACAGAGGCCTCGAAGGGCCCGGGGAAACGAAGGCATCAGCCCGGCGCTCGCGTCATCACCGCGAAGCACGGACAGTGGCGGACTCCGTGACGGTGGCGAAGGCGCCGGGCCTCGCCGCTCTAACCGGAGGCCTCGCGGGCCAGGTTGACTTCAGGCGTTGCCCGACACCCACGTCACCGCACGGAACCCACCTGGGTGGACAGCGGCACCAGTCTCAGAGCGGGTCTCAAGGACCGGAGAGGGCCAAGGCGTACCGCTGTCCGTCGTAAGCCGCTCGCCGGGCCTTGCGGGCGCCGGTCCGAGCCGCTTACACCCTGGATTAGGGTGACCTCATGCCGCAGATCACTGTTGATTACTCCTCTGTCCTTACTGATGGCTTCGACCGGGCCGGCTTCGCTCGGGCCCTGCACGAGGAAGTCGTACGGACGGCTGCCGCGAAGCCGGAAGCGTGCAAGACGCAGTTCCGGGCGACCGAGGGCACCACGGTCGGTCCCGACGTGACAGGGCACGCGATCGTGCACGTCTCGCTCGGGCTGCTCGCGGGGCGGACCGATGAGACCAAGGTGACGCTGACCGAGAACGTGCTCGGGCTGCTTCGGGAGTACGTGAAGGTGGGGGAGGGGCTGGCGCTGCATGCGTCGGCGGAGGTGCGGGACCTTGATCCCTCCTACCGGAAGTTCGACGCGTAGCCCTGATCGTCAGCGATCGTCTCGTCAGACACCATTCTGCGAAGTATCGCCGCCATCTCCTTGTCGTACGCGGCGCTCACGGTCATCAGGGACGCGAAGTCGTGGACCAGCTTGGTCTCCAGCTCCTCCCTCGGGATGCGGCGGCCCTCCAGCCAGATCAGGGCCGCCGACTCGACGAGGGAGATCCAGGAGCGGACGACGAGTTCCAGGCGGGCCGGTGGGTTCGTGACGTCGAGGTGCGTAAGGATCTGGACATACGCGGCCTGGCGTACGCCGTCGATGAGGGTGTTCGTACGGGAGGAGCCGACCCCCGGGCCGCCGCGCAGCAGGGCGGAGAAACCCGGGCCGTGGTCGTCGACGAAGTCGAAGTAGCGGCGCATGACGCGCAGCAGGCGCGCGCCCAGCGGACCCTCGCGGGGCTCGACGAAACGGTCCGCGAGATCCTCGGCGGCGCGCTTCAACGCGGCCTCGTACAGGCTGAGTTTGCCCGGGAAGTAGTGGTAGACGAGCGGCCGTGAGATACCGGCCGCCGTCGCTATCTCGTCGATCGAGACCTCATCGGGCGAGCGGCTGCTGAAGAGTTCGAGGGCGACGCCGATCAACTGCTGCCGCCGCTCCTCCACACCCATCCTGCGGCGCACACCGGTAGCCATGCGAACACTTTACCGATTGATTCCGGCCTCTCATGGCCGATCGAGCAGGGGCGTGCAGAGGCCGTGGTGTGCAGAGGCCGTGGTGTTCAGAGGCCGTGGTGTTCAGAGGCCGTTGATCTCCCGGCCGTTCGCCAAGGTGCCCTTCAACTCCGCCCGTACGCCGTCCTCGGCGGGTACGGCCAGCAGGTTGCCCGGGGACGAGCCGTTCACGCCGCCGGTCAGTTCGAGGGAAACGGTGTCCTTGCTGCCGGCGGCGAGCAGGTAGGAGTCGCCCGTCGCGGACTTCCACGGGGCGGCGGCCAGGACGTGGGGTGCGGTGGGACCGCAGGTCGGAACGTCGTCGGCGGTCGCGGTCACGTAGGCGCCGCGGGCGGTGCGGAACTGGGCCAGTACCCGTGTCCCCGCGCCCCGCCAGGTCTCGGCCCGGGTGCACACCCAGTCGGCGTTGCCGCTCGCGTCGGGCAGCGGTTGCCGGGCGAACTGCCAGGCGTTCACCGTGCGTACGCCCTGCGACCGCACGGCGGCCAGCGAGCAGGCGAAGGGCGCCCAGGTGGCCGGCGCGCCGGTGGCCTCCCGGCCAGGGGAGGAGGACGGGCGTCCGGCGGTGAGATGCGCCGGGGTCACCTCGGACAGGTCGGTCAGCAGCCGCGTGCGTCCCGCGGCGTCGGTCAGCTGGAGCACCTCCCACGACGTGCACGCGCCGGTACGCACCGCCGGACTCGCGAACGGCTCCGTCACCCCGTCCTTCGACAGCGCGAGCGCCGACACCTCGCCCGTGGGCCGCGTCAGATCCCGTACGGCCGCCTCGCGCACCCAAGGGGCCGTCAGATAGCGGACGTTGCCGTCGGTCCGGCCCACCACGAGGGCGCTCGCGCCGGCGCCGGTCGCGCCGTCGGCCCGGGTCAGGTCGAGGGCGGCGACGGTGGTGCCATCGAGGGGTTCGGCGTAGCGGGCGACGCGGAAACCGTCGTACGCCATGACCACGCGGACGTTGTCGACCTTGCCGGCGTAGAGCAGTTGGGGCGGGCCGGGCGGAGGGCCGGCGGGGGTGCCGAGGGTCACGGAGACCTGGACGGACTCGCCGGGGCGGGCCCATACGGCGAGGGCGCGCCGGAGCAGTGCCTTGTCGGCGGTGAGGTCGCCGCGCGCGGGCCAGGTCGAGAAGTCGGTGCGGCCGGTCGCCTGCCAGGCGGTGGCCGCCGCCGTCGTCAACCTGCCCGGGTCCAGGGCGGCTTGGGCTGCCGGGTTGCGGGCGTATGGGGGTGCCGCCGCGTCGTCGGGGCCCCACGCGTCCCCGGGCAGCCCGAGGACCGCCCCGCACACGACCAGTGCGGCCGTGCCGGCCAGCGCGGCCCGCACATGCTGGCGGCGGCGCATCAGATCGGTCGGGCGGGCGTGCAGCGAACACGGGTCGAACTCGGGGGAGGCCAGCAGGGCGTACAG